>DASVGP010000256.1:0-13964 GCA_036379475.1 Bryobacteraceae bacterium
TCAAATAGCCGCCAGCAATCTCGAGACATTGAAAGAGGAGATCTACCGGGTTTGCTATCTTTCTCAGGCCTCCGGGGAAACGCAAGGTGGGCGGGCGCAATCCGCTCTGAGTAAGCAACTGGACTTCACGATCACCCGAGAGGTTTTGCAGGCCTACGGAACGGCGGTGAAACAATGTGCAAAGAAGATCCTCTCGGCGCTGCTCGAAGCCCGCGGAGATCACGCAACGTTTTCCATCTCCGGGCTGGACGAATTGGATATTGCCGATTTTGGAACCGAGCTTGAGCAGGCATCGGCCCTGCTTAACTTAGGGGTGAATTCGCCCACCTTGAAGCGTTTAATGTTTCAGCGGCTCGCGTTTAAGTATTTAAACGACCTTCCGCAAGAATCCAAGGAAGTAATCGCGCGAGAGATCGATGCGCAAATCAAGAGTTAAAGGAGATGAAGATGTCCGATCAAAAACCGGTAGAGCAGGAGATGGCGACGGATAATGTTCGCAACATCATCCGCCAGACGCTGCATGAATTTGCCCGCGCCGAACAGCAGAAAGCGGAGCCCGCTTACAAGGCGGAACTACAGGAAGAGCGCAAGCGGCGGGAAAGTCTGGAGCAAAGGCTTAATCAGCTTGTGGAGGAAAACCGCACGGCGCGTGCCGCCGCCGAGGAAGCCGAACGGACTTCACAGATCCGCAGTGAACTGCAGAGGTTGGGTGTTGCAAAAATCGATCTAGCCTTCCGGGCCGTAAAGGACGACATTACGCGCGGTGAGGATGGCCGGCTCCAGAGTAAAGGTCAAGACGCCAGGCCGCTTTCGGAGTATCTGACTCACTTTGTCCAGGAGAACCCCGAACTGCTTCCGGCCAGAATTGCCGGCGGCAGCGGCGCCATCCCAGGCACGCGCAAAAGCGCGCAACTCGCAGAGCCGGTAGTTAGCCTCGAACAGATTAAACCAGGAATGAACAAAGAGGATCTGGACCGCGTGCGCCAGGAGATCTCTCGCCTCGCTACGCAGGCTTTGCGGGGCCTTTAGCAACTTTCCAGATTCACAACTTCGATCTCGCGCACTCAAACAACCACAGCGTGCTGCATGGCGAGTAAGAGCAGTATCACTCGCCGGCGCACGCTTTTTAATTAGGAGAATTCATGTCAACTATTACCTCAGCCAATTTGGCAAATGCAATCGTAAAACTGGTTGCCGCCGACGCGCTTCCCGCGTTAGTAGGAAACCTCGTCATGGGCAATCTCGTGAACCGGGACTACGAGCCCGTGCTGGCACATGCGGGGGACACTGTCAACGTGCCCGTTCCACCGGTACTTGTCGCCAATAACATCGCGGAAGGCGGCGCCGTAACGCCTCAGAATCCGAGCCTGGAAACTGCTTCCATTGTGTTGAACACACATGCGGAGGCGACTTTCCAGATTCCGGATGTTACTAAGGCGATCGCGTTTCCCGATCTCTTGAAGACCTATATGCAGCCGGCGGTCATCGCGATCGCCGAACGCATCGAAACCGACCTGCTCAAGCTGTATAGCAGCTTTTCCGCGATCACACCGATCGGCACCGCTGGAACGCCTCCGACCGAGGCCACCATCGATGCTGCGGAGACGGCACTTTTCAGCGCGATGGTGCCTCCCAGCGCGCCCAAATATCTGGTCGTCGATTCCAACGCTTATTCGGCAATCCGGCAAATTCCGCGGTTCAGCGAGTATTACTCCGCGGGAGAGGCCGGTCTGAAAGCACTCGTGGAAGGAAATGTCGGAAAAATGAAGGATTTCTTCATTTTCCGTTCACAGTTTATTCCGGTTACCGGAGCAAGCCCGGTAAATACGCATAATCTCGCCTTCACTCGCGATGCTATCGGCCTGGTGATTCGCCGGCTCCCGCAACCGTTGCCCGGTACGGGCGCGGTGGCGGAATACGCCGAGATGGGAAATTTCGGTATTCGCGTCGTGATGAGCTACCAACCCAATCTGCTTTCGCAGCAGTTTACCGTTGACGTGCTTTACGGTTGTGGCGTGCTTCGCAATAACTTTGCAGTGCAGGTGAACAGCTAGAGCCGGATACAACCGGCAAAAACCAAACGGGGGCCGTGCATGCGGCCCCCTAACTTTTTGGAGCTATTTATGGATGTCAAAAACTACTATCGCAAAGTTCGCGAGATGGAACATACCTTGCGCGATGAGTTTCTGCTCTTAGTAAGCCTCGAAACGCCGGACGGCGGAAAGCCTGGCGTAATCTCCGAGGTAGCGCGCGCGCTCGCAGCAAAACTTCTCGTTGAAGGCCGTAGCGCACTGGCGAGTGAAGAGCAAAAGAAGGCATATCGGCATCAGCAGACGGCGGAGCGCAAAGCCGCCGAGCAGGCCAAACTCGCGCGAACCGTTCAGGTGGCGATTCTTTCGGATGCCGAGTTTCAAGCCCGTCCGGTAAGGGAAAGATCCGGCGATTCCCATTCGGAAAAGTAGGCTCCCAATGGCGCTATTTACCGATTTCGAAGTCATCACGCTCGATGATCTGCTTACGTTCGAGAACTCCATCGGACAGGTTGCCTCGGCCCATGGGATCGATGTCGATGCGAAGATCGCTCTTGCGACGAGCGAAATCGCCGAGCGCTTGAGACTGTGGATCCTGGCACAAAGCCCGTATGAACCGATGTGGTTCAGTCCCTGGATGAACCGCAACTTTCTGGATCTCGGAACTGTTGTTGTTACCTCTGCCCTACAGCACTGGTTGTGCAACAGTTCGCTAGCGAAGGTATTCGCGGAAGCTTACAACGTGCAATTAAATACCCGGTTCCGGGCGAAATGGCAGGAGTACCGGCAAGCAGCTCAGACCAGCGCGGACACGGCATTTCGAGCCGGGCTGGGGATGGTCTCGAACCCGCTGCCGAAGCCTCCCATGCCTCTGCTCTCGGTCCTGACCGGAAGCCTTTCCGCACAGTCCATTTTCATTCAGACGGCCTGGGTAGATCGGAACGGGAACGAGAGTGCGCCGAGCCCTGAAAACGGATTCGTCCTGGGCAACGACAGCAGCGTAACTGTCGCGATTTTAGCCAATACCGCAAGCGCTCCGGCTGCGGCCGCCGGTTGGAGTGTTTACGGCGGAACGAGCGAGGATAAATTAACGCGGCAAAATGCAGCACCGCTCGCGATCGGATCAACCTGGCAGATGCCCGATTCCGGATTCGCTTTTGGAACTGCGCCCGGAACCGGACAGCGCCCCGACTATTACATTCAACTGTCACGCCAACTACAGCGAGGTTAGTAATGGCTCCTCTGACGCTTTTAGCCGCACAAAAAGTCGCAAATCTCCTAACAACAGGAGATGTTCTGAGCAACGAGATCCAATCGCTGTCATCCGCAAACAATATTATTGTGCCTCCCATTTCGACTTCACAGGTCATATTGAGCTCGGTTGATCCGAATTTGGGCGATGACAACGTTCAGTTGACCTATCCTCGTATCTGTATTTATCCCTGGACGGTGAAAAATACAAAAGCCGAAAAGTTCCGGTCTTTCTCCGGCACCGTCGCCGTGGTCGCGGAGATATGGGCAAGCGGAAATCTAGTGCAGCAGATCGACGAGTGGATTCACTTCTATGTCGAAGCATACACGCTGCTGTTGAGAGAGAACACCGGGGATTGGAAGGACGGCATGTTTTTCTCCGGCATCTATGACGTTCAGTTCCAGAGTCCTAAGGCCGGGGGACTGGGTTTCGTCGAATCCGCAAAGGTGACCTGTGTGCTGAACGTGAGCCTGAATTGAGGCATTTGACCAATGGGAAATTACATTTCTTCCAACGCGAACCGCTTTTACGTAGCGCTCGAACAAAGCTACGGACAGGCCGCTGCGGCCAGCGCCGCGAATCGATTCCCTGCAATTGAGTTGCAAGCGCAGCAGATCCTACAATATGCGAAGCGTCTCGACAAAACCGGATCGCGGACCTTCTTGGGAGCGCCGAAGAGCGGCAGACGGCAGACCGCATTGCAGGTCCGTACCTACCTTACGTCATGGAGCGGATCGGGTCAGCCTTCTTACGGCCCGTTATTTCAAGCCGGACTGGGCGCGCAACCGGTTTTCTCCAGTGGCCTTGTGGTTGCGAGCGTAATCGGCCCGGCGCAACTGGAGTTCACAACGCCACATGGTCTTTCTCGCGGCTCCGCAGTCGGATTCGGAAACGAGATTCGGTTTGTGACAGCCGCGCCGACCGCTGAGCAAATCACGATCAACGCTCCTTTCCTCAACACGCCAGGGCCCACAGCAGCGCTCGCACCTGCCGCTAGCTATGGCCTTTCGACCATGCTGCCGAGTGTGACGCTCTACGATTACTGGGATCCGGCCGCGATGGTCAGCCGGATCGTGACCGGCGCCGGCGTCGATACCTTGGACATTTCCGTCAATGGCGACTACCACGAATTCGCCTTTAGTGGTCCTGCGTGCGACCTACTCGATTCGAGCAGCTTCATTCCCGGCTCGGCAGGTCTGAGCGCGTTTCCAGCGGAGCCGCAAATCGAGAGTTTCGACTATTCCATAGTTCCGGGGCAGCTTGGAGAAGTGTGGCTCGGAAGCGCCCCCAGCCAGTTCTATACGCTGACTGAAGCCATGGTACAGGTCAAGAACAATATCGACCTGCGCAACCGGGAGTTTGGCTCCTCTTATCCGCGGGCGCTCGCTCCGGGCGCTCGTGAGGTTACTGTAGCCTTTAGCGTTTTCGCACAAGACGATACCCAGACCACATCGCTTTATGCAGTGGCAAAACAACGCACACAGATATCGGCAACGCTCCAGCTCGGGCAGCAACAAGGCGAGATTTTAGGTATTTACCTGCCGAGCATTACACCTGAAATCCCTCGATACAACGACACGGAAACCAGATTGCAATGGCAGTTCAGAAACAATCTCGCTCAAGGGACCGCGGAAGATGAAATTTACTTTGCCTTCGCATAAGCCATCGACTTACCAAAGCGTGCTCTGGTTGGAGAGCACGAAAGCGCCCGGGGTGCGGTACGCAGTACGTCGTATCTCCTTGGGGCAGCGTTTGGAACTCACGAAACGAGCGCGAGAACTTTCCTTACGCCACGATTTCCTCAAGTCGGGCGGCGACAGCGAAAAATTGGAGGCTGCGTTGGGAGATCTGCTGGTGGAGCGCCTATACCTCGAATGGGGCCTGGCCGAAATAGAAGGGCTCGCCATCGATGGCGCCTCGGCAACGCCCGCGCTCCTTATTGAAAAGGGCCCCGAACCGTTGGCGCGAGAGATACTGGCCTCGATTCAGGCCGAGCTTGGATTATCGGAAGACGAACGAAAAAACTCCTGATCGCATTCCATTTTCAGTTTTCTTCACCAGCCGCGTGGAATTGCGATACCTGCAGGTCGCGCGGCTTGGTGAGCATTAGAAATTGCGGGTGGGTGCGCGGCATGGCGCAAGCCGGAACAAAGCCGGTTTGGGGCCGCCGAGGGGTGTTTACGACCTCATGTCCGAAATCGGAGATAACGGCGCAAAGCCTATATCTCTTGGAGCATTTCCAGTGGTCGAAGAAGTTGGGAGCCGGCGATATCTGGCAGTTACCAGCGAAAGTCGCCGACGCGCTTGCAGTGTTAGAAGAAGCATGGCAAATGGAGAAGCAACATGGCCAAATCGAATAACTTATTTTCGAGTTTGTTTCGCACAAAACCGCCCACAGATCTGATTGGTTCAAACGCCGCCGGGGTCGGAGGAGCTGAGCGCTCTGACAGCGCGCCGAGCCAAAGCGGTTTGCGGGCGCTCTCGATTCGCTCGAAGACTGCGCTCACCGGTATTCAGTTCGGCTCGCCCTCGAGTTCCGGCTCCACTTCTACCTCGATCAGCGGAAGTTGGGCCAATTTGTTGGAGAATACGGTTTCGCGAAGCTTGACATCCTCCGCGAAGGGGACCATCAGCCTGGCCGATCTTGGCGGCCTTGGATCGATACTGTCGGGCCTTTCGAAACTCTTCGATGGCGGCAGCGCAAAGACCTTACCACCGCTGGTGGAATTTGAGCTTCCCAATCCAGTAGCGGAGGCGGTCTCTCTGAGCTCCAGCGGAAGCAGGACGGAAGCCAGCTCGACTTTCCAGACAAGCTCTGCTCCACTCACCTCCGCCCCCTCGAACCAGAGCGCCCAAATCGTCCAGGCAGTCAAACAGGCTTTGCTTACATCCAGCTCTCTCAACGATGTCATTGCGGAGATCTAATGAGTACCTTTCCTCTTCTGGCTTCCGGCTCGGTTATGCAGTATCCCGCCCCCGTGACCAGCGGGCAAGGGGCGCAAACGATTCGCTTTCTCGACGGTTCGGACCAGCGCTACTTAACCCAGCGCAAACCACTCCGCCAATGGCAGATTCGGCTTGACTTACTGAACGACACGGAAATCCAGCAGTTAGAAGTGTTCTTCGCGGCACAAGACGCGGATTACAGCGTATTCACTTTTCCGGATCCATTCAGCGGAACAGAAGTTCCGAACTGCCGGTTCGGCGAACCCCAACTGGTCACCGACTATATAGCTACGGGCACACACTCCACTTCTATCTGGGTCATCGAAACGTATGGGTAATCTCTTCTTTCCGCAGCTTTCTACCGGCGCTTTGGCGCAATATCCTATTCGGAAGGCCACAGTCGCGCGCACCATCAGGAACATCTTGCCCGATGGCTCCCTCGTTTTATATCCGGATTCCTCGGCATCGCTCATGGCGTGGCAGTTTTCTTATACCAATCTGCCGTCAAACGACTGGGTCTCATTGCAAAACCATTTCTCGGTATGTTCCGGGCCTGTTCACGCCTTCACTTTTATCGATCCAACCGAAAACATGTTCGTATCCAGTTCCGATCCGAGCGGCGCGCCCTGGCAGCATTCGCCACTGATTACGTTCACGCCGAATGCGGCGGACCCGAACGGAGGAACCGCCGCGTTCACGGTAACTAACACCGGCCAGACGCCTCAGGAAATTACGCAGGCGCTTACTATCCCGAGCGGCTATCAATATTGTTTCTCTCTCTACGCCATCAGTGTGCAACCAGGGATGCTTTCGCTTCTGCGCCGCGGATCTGTCCAGGAAGAAATTGGCCAGACGCCGATTGGTCCTTCTTGGAGCCGTTTCGTTTCGAGCGGCCGCTTGAGCGATTCCGGAACAAGCTTCACGGCTGGCGTGTCGCTTGCGCCTGGACAGCAAGTCACTATCTTCGGACCGCAACTGGAGCCGCAGATCTCTCCCTCCGGGTACCGGCCGACCACACAACGAGGAGGAGTCTACGCGAACGCCCACTGGACCGAGGAGCGGCTGACTGTCGCCGCCGAGGCCCCCGATCTCTTCTCTACGTCATTCATGATCGAAGCGGCAATACCCGCATAGGAGCCTCTATGAAAACCATCAATCAGATCAAACAGCTTGCCGAAACCGATACGCCGCTCTTGTTCTTTGAATGTACACTTCCATCGGGTGCTATTGAATACTGGAGCACGCATTCGCTTGTCTTCAACGGCCAGCAGTACCAGGCGCGCGTCCTTAGGCATAACTTGTTCGATCTGCAGCTCTCCGCGGGGAACGCCATGGACGGCATCAGCCAGCTTTCGATCACCTTGGCGAATGCGGATTCGGCGATCTCGGAGCTCAATGCGGCGATCGGACTGAAGGGCACACAACTTAGCGTGCAATTCGCATTCGCCGATCTGACTTCCTCTTTGATCACGACGGAAAGCACGATATTGTTCCGCGGAATTGCCGGCGATCCGGACGAAATTACCGAAGATTCGCTGACCCTAACTTTTACCAACAAACTCTGTCTGCAGCGCATTCCTCTCCCCGAGGTTCGCATTCAGCGCTCCTGTCCTTGGGCGTTTCCGAGTTCCATTAACCAGCGAACCGAAGCGGTAGCTGGCGGTGCCGCCAGCCGTTATTCGCGGTTCTATCGCTGCGGCTACTCGGCAGATATTGCGGGAGGCGCGGGAAACCTCAACAGTGGGCTGGCATTCACGTCCTGTAACAAATCACGCGGTGATTGCCAGGCCAGAGGCATGTTTGGTGCAGATACTTCCGGTCACTCCACGCGGCGTTTCGGCGGATTCGAGTTTGTGCCTTCGCAGATTACGGTTCGCACGGCAGGCAAGAGCACAACGCACTTATCACCGCTTGAGGCGAACACGGCCAAATATAACGATGCTGTCCCAATCGTATACGGAACCGGATGGATCAAGGCGCCGATCAGTTTTGCACGAAACGACGGCAATCTGACACATATCGAAGTCCTACTCGGTATGGGAACCATCGAAGGCGTACTGAAGGTAGTCGTCAACGACGTCGAACTTCCGGTGGGCGTTTCAGGGCAAGACATGACCGTCACCGGATGGTATTCGGTGGTCACTACCGGTGCCAGAGAGGGAGCTTTCAACCTGGATTTTACCGATTCAGCCGGCGATCCGTTGGGCGATCCCTATGGAAGCATCGCGGTGCTTTCGATCATTGTTCCGAACCGGATCGCGAGCGGCAGAGGTCTTCCGAATGTCGAAGTGCTGCTGCAAGGCATGCACATCGATAGTTATAATCCGGATGGGACGTTCCAGACAACGGGCTACAGTAACAATCCGGCATGGGTGATTCTCGATATCTTACAACGCAGCGGCTGGTCACCTTCGGATATCAATCTTCCAATGTTCGCGTCTTCCGCTGCATATTGTGCCGAACTAATTGCCACAACCGATCTAAACGGGCGACCGATCCAGGTTCCACGCTTTCAATGCAATCTCGTTCTGACGAAACGGCAGAGCGCCGCGGTCGTGATTCGCGGTATCCGCGTAGCGTCGAGCTTGATGCTGCGCTACGAAGCTACCGGCCTGCTCGAATTGTTGCCCGAAACAACTATTGCACTGCAGCAGCCGGCGCTCCCGGACGGCAGCAATGCAACGGAACAGCTTCAGGGCGGTTGGCCTGCATACGAATTCAGCGACGCCTCGGCGCTGTTTTCCGGAATCGTTCGCAGCTCGAATGGGGCCTCTACGGTTCGGCTAAGCTCTCGCGGCGTTGCGGAGACATCGAACCGGCTCAGCGTGGAATTCCAGGACGAATCCAACGAATATCAGCAGGACAGCTTATCGTTAGCCGACGCGGACGATGCCGCTCTGATCGGATACGAAATCAGCAGTTACTCGACCGCTCTGGGACTTGCGAACTTCAGCCAGGCTACGCGAGTCCTCCTCCGCCAGTTAGATCAATCGACCAAAGGAAACCTATTTGTCGAATTTCAAACCAGTTTTCGAGCGTTGAAAGTGCGCCCTGGTGACATTATCACGCTGACGTATCTAAAAGAGAACTTCGTTCGCAAGCCATTCCGGGTGGTCAAGCTCTCGCCGTCACTGAATTACCAGATCGTGACCGTACTGGCTCAGGCGCACGATGATGGCTGGTACAGCGATAGCCCGGCGATGCTCGGGGGAGCCGGAAGGCAGCCGGAAGCGCAAACAGGCGCACCGCGGCCACTAATCGGATTGCTGCCGCACAACGACGCTAACGGGAAGTTTGAGTTTTTCGATTTCGAGGCGGAGGACCAATTACAAGTACAAGCAGGGGGCGCTGCAACGGACCTTTTGACCGTTTCGTTTTCACAACCGTCAAAGCCACACTCCAATTCGCCCAGTCTGCCTCTCGTCGGCCTTTCCCCCGAGTATGTGACGGGGAGCGGCACACTTCCCGCCGGCGCGATCTACTATTACGCGGTCACAGCGGTCGACGCGGCCGGCAACGAAGGCGCGCTTTCTTTTACGATTCGCGCGGCGATCCCTTCAGGCTCCAGTTCCAATTCGGTGACGATCACAGGGCTGAGCTTCCCCGTTTCGGCATCCGCATTTCACGTTTATCGAGGCGCGGCGCCCCAAAGACTCTACCGAATAGCCAGCAGTGTTCCCCTCCCCGCGGATCGGACGTTCACGGATTCCGGCCTGCCACCGCAGCCGATCGGCCCGCCGGACGCAAATTTCGACCATGCGAATTTTTATTACCGTTTCGAGCATGCTGGGCCATTCTCCACAACGATCGCGTCTGCAACCACGATTGGCTCCGACGGAATGGGAGCCACGAATCGTGCGTATGCGGGCATGGTTGTCCGCATTATCGAAGGCACCGGTCGAGGCCAGGAGCGTTCCATCGCCACCAATAACGCCACCACTCTGACCGTAACGCCCGCTTGGTCGGTAACTCCCGATACAACGAGCATCTTCGTAATTGCAGAAAATTCGTGGAGCTTTGCCGCGGTATCGGCAACGACGCCCGCGCGGTTTGAGGTGCCGTATGAAACCAGCGGCGTAATTCAAATCTCCGGCCGCGGCGCCAATGTGCAAGATCAGGAGGGTGATCCCGAGCTGTGCCCGCTCACTCGCTGGACTCTAGGCGGCCAACAAAGTAACAGTGGCGTTCCCGCCGCCCCTGCCTTCAGCCTGGATGCTCCCGGAGCCGGAGAGATGACGGTTTCCCAAATCGGCTTCACCGATCTCACGAACGTCGGATCGATTGCAACCGGCACCTTGCAAGTGTTCTATTGGAATGAATTACAAACGCCCACGGCCTACTCTCTGGCCGCGGCGTTGGACGCTAGCAGCACAACCGTTCAGTTGACCGCAATCGATGCGAACGCAGCATCCGGCAGTGCGATCCAGGTGGACGGGGAATTGATGTTCATATCCGAAACAAACCCCTCCGCAAACGCCTACACGGTGAGCCGCGGCGCTCTCCAATCAACCGCGGCCACGCATAACACCGGAGCCGGCGTGTTGCATTTGTCCGAATCCACGCTGGTGCTACCGTTTGCCGCGGGCTTTTTTGACAGCCGCTCCGCAGGAAATTATTTAGCGACCTTCGACTTGCCGGACACCCGTATATCCGCCGCAACGTTTTTCGTTACGAACTCATTCGGCAATAGCCAGCCGACCCAGCACTGTTACACCGCTGGAGCAGATATGGGCTTGCGCACACTGTCGGGCGGGCAGTTTTCGTTGCAAGTGAATGGTGTGCTGGCGACCCAAACAAATGCAGCTCCGCCGCTTGTTATAGAGGCGTCACATGCCATCAGGGACATCCGCGCCACGGTCGGGCAGGCACCCGCCGGATCCTTTATCGGCATCGGCATTTTCCACAACGGCACCGAATATTGCAATCTGACCATTAATGCAGGAAGCACAACTTCGACCGTAGTCGCGGGGACAGACCTCTCGCCCCTCACAGAATCTGCCCTCCTTACCTTGAACGTGACACTCAACATGACCGATCCAACAGTTTTCAGCCCTGGACGCGACCTTACGGTCACCATCCGCCTTTGATATGTCCGAACAGATTTACAAATTGAGCCCGCACCGGGATCTGCAGTGCTATTTCTACATGCCCTCGGCGATTGCAGCCATGAGCGGGGCTACGACCGATGGCTTCATGCTCTCAGGAACCTGGCGGCAACAATTCGATTGGGTCGTCGTCGAGTGGAACCGCGATAACGTTTTCGAGCATCCGTCACTCCGGTATCTGCCCGATGGCGATCTGAGCGGACTGCAACTCACTTATCAGGAAACTCGGACGAACTGTATCCCTTTTGAATCGTCGCTCTATCCGACGGTAGATTGGCCCAGCTTACGAATCTGGGCGGATGATGGCTCCGGAAATGAACAAATCTATTATGTCAGCCTGATAGAGCATGCAACGCCAGTGGCCGGAGCGTATCAGCCTGCGCAAGCAACGATGGCCCTCACCGGCACCGTAACGACCGGTAATGTCATTTGTATCTGCATGCCGACGCAGTCACAGAGCGGCTATGCCGAACAGCACTATTCGTATACATTCGTGGCTTCCGACACGCTTGCCAGTGCGGCGGCGGTGTTGGCGAACATAATTAGCACGCAATCGCTGGGATGGACCGCGACCAGCAACGGCGCAAGCATCACACTCACCTGGACAGGCAGCCTGGGAGCGAACGGAAATCGGATTACGGTATACGGGACGGCAAGTGCGGCTTCCACCGTATTTTGGGCGGACCCGGTCGTTACCCTGAGCGGCGGCACCTTTCCGGCTACTTATCAGGTCACGCTGAATTTTGGCTCGCTCACCGGTTATACCCAACCGGCGAGCATTTCCGGGCAGACAGCGGTTCCAATTCCAACATCCAATATCCGTAAACTGCGATGGACTTGGGCGCCCGACGTACAGCCCGGGAGTTTCACGCGCACGCCGTTCACGGTCTCGATCGCAAACTGGGTCGTTACGGGAACCGGACGACAATACCTTGTCGCGGGTCCAGGAAGCCGACGCATCGAGGATGGCAATGCTTCCGTCGCGTATTCCGGCACTTGGACAACGGACACTCCGGGGAATTATTCGGGCGGCACGATTCGATATACGAGCACTACCGGGGCCGGATGCTCCATCACGTATAGCGAAGCCGCGGCGCATCAACTGTACATCGGCTCCCGCCGGGTCGCCAGTGGTGCATCCGTAATAGCTTCCATCGATGGACAGCCAGCCGGCCAATTCAACCTGGCGCTGCCGGGCGAGGATGTTTTGGTTCGCCTGTCTCTAGGGAGCGTTCCTGCCGGAAATCACACCGTCACCTTCACACACAATGGCCCGGATGGAAACCTGGCATACTTCGACTTTTTGGAGATTGCCTATCCCAGCGGCGATCTTCCGGATTTTCCTAAGACCCCGCAATTGGCCTTAGCCACCGACTGGGACACGTATCATTCACAATCGTTACCGGCGGAGCGCACCGCGTGGATCATACAGAAGCTGGGTTTCACCGGACGCGTGAACCACTACGCTGGCGCGCTTTGGTTCTACGATCTCGTGCTGCCTGGGCATGTATACAATTCGGCAACTGTAACTTTCTCCCAGGCCAGCGGTGAAGTCACAGGGAATTTGACTTTGTCCGTCGGCTCGCTAGCGGTCGAGCATTTGAATTTGCCTTGGGACACGGCGAGGACGGTTGCGCAAGCCTTCGCCAATCTCCTCAACAACGGATACACGCAAGTCTGGGCGGCCGCGAGCGGTGATCAGTTGACAATAATGCAGCGCGCGCTCACCCCGTGGCCTGGTCAGCCGGATGCGGCGCCCCAGCTTACTCTGTCCATATCCGCAAGCCCGGATAGTCCCATTTCGGGCGCAACATCTTCCGATGTCCTTTCCGGAGGCGCACCCGGCACATCTTACGAAGATCCAGCGGTCAATTCGTATTTGATGCCGTATACGGGCTATTGGCGCACGGATCTCACAGCTACCTTGAATCAGGCTGCACACGACTGGTCGGCTGCCTATTTCAAGGCTCTAGCCGGGTATGGCATCGATGTGGTCAGTTCGTTCAGCACCGAACTGAAAAACGCAGATCCCAATGCCGGTTCCGGCCTGGCGCAGAGGCGCGTCGATGGAAGCCCGGTCGTCGTAGCAACTCCGGCAGTCATGACGAATTTTTCGCCAGCTTGCAGGCCGTTCTGGACCAGCATCTACTTGGCTATGGCTGGATTGCAGCAAGCGGCCGGACTGACGCCTTATTTGCAGTTCGGCGAAGTGCAGTGGTGGTACTATCCCTGGAATCGGAGCAGCACGGAGACGCCGGTGAGCATGCCGTTTTACGACTCCTATACGATGCAGCAATTTCAGACAAAATACGGCTTCGTCATGCAAACCATTCCCGATGAGAACGCCGACCCGTCGCAATACCCCAACGAAGCAGCTTTCCTGCCCACGCTGATCGGCGCGTATACGGCAGCGATTCGTGCTGCAGTGCGTTCACAGTTCTCCGATTGCCGATTCGAGGTGCTGTATCCGACCGACACGAACAACACGGCACTGAACCGGCTGGTGAATTATCCGGCCGAAGACTGGTCGCCACAAAATCTGAACTGCCTGAAAACCGAGAGCTTCAGCTTTACAAATGCGAACAATCTCGACCTCAGCGCGTATTCAATGGGCATGGGCGCTGCCAAAGG
>DASVGP010000257.1:0-3424 GCA_036379475.1 Bryobacteraceae bacterium
GGTCGTCAAAATGGCCGAACATACCTGGCTCGCCAAGCGCGCCCTGCGCATGCAGAACAGCTGTTTTGCGCCCGAGCCGAAAACCCCCGAGGAGGCCAAAATCGGCGCCATCCCCGTCAGTCTTGACCCTCGCGAGCTCGAATGCTATGTTCGCTACCACGCCGCCCAGGATCGCGCCTATCAACGGGCCTCGGCCGAATTCCAGAAACGCAAGAAAGCACGGCAGTTAGCCGAAATTGGCTTTGCTTCGCAAAAACGGGCTGAAGCCGAAGAATCCCGCAAAACCGAGAGACACGCCGTCCAGATAGCCATCGCCAAAATGCGAAAACAACGCGAAGAAATGAAGCTCGGCGACGCCATCGCCAAAATGCTGCCCCCCAATTTCGATCTTTCTTCTCTCGATCAAGTCTTTTCCGCCTCCGCGCTTGCCTCGCAAAGGTGATCCCCAGGGACAGGCGACTCTGCCCCAAGCGGTTTTTGCGTGTGGACAGAGCCGGAAAACCCCCTTTGCTCACTGCGCCTGTGATCTAATCCATACATGCCAGTTTCGAGACGAACCTTCCTTGGCGCGCTCACATCTGCCTGTGCCGCGACGGCCGCATCGGCGACCGCCCGCCCTGCACCCACGGTCCCGCTGCATGGCGCGTTCCGCGCTCCGGCAAAGAACGGCTGGACGTTCGTTCATTTGCAGGGTACGCCCTCGGAAATCGGTTTCGCGCACGGTTATCTGCTCGCTCCCGAAATCGAGGATGCCAAGGGTGCGATCGAACTGAGCTCTACCCATCAACTCAAACAGAGTTGGGCGCAATTGCGCCAGGCTGCCCGGCAGGTTTTTTGGCCGAAGGTGCCGAAGGAGTATCGCCAGGAGATCGAGGGTATCGGCAAGGGGCTCAAAGCGTGGGGCTCGCATCTCGATTTGATGGATGTCGTCGCCATGAACGCCTCGATGGAATTCTCCTACTATTACGACGAGCAGAAGCGGGCGAAGGAGCTTCTCAAGAGCGCCAAAGCGGAGCCTGCCGATCATTGCAGCGCGTTTGTCGCAAACGGCGCATATACAAAGGATGGCCGCATCGTGATCGGCCACAACAACTGGAGCGATTATCTGACCGGCAGCCGCTGGAACGTTATTTTCGATATTGCGCCCGCTTCCGGACACCGCATCCTCATGGACGGCGTCCCCGGCCTGATCGACAGCGCCGATGATTTCGGCATCAATAGCGCGGGTCTGATGATCACCGAAACGACGATCGGGCATTTTCACGGCTTCGACGTCAACGGAATACCGGAGTTCGCTCGCGCCCGCAAGGCCATGCAGTATGCATCCTCGATTGATCAATTCGCGCGGATCATGGAAAAGGGCAACAACGGCGGCTACGCGAATACCTGGCTGCTCGGCGACCTTCAGCGCGACGAACTGGGACGACTGGAACTGGGACTGAAGAATATCACGCTGAAGCGCACGAAAAACGGCTACTTCGTGGGCTCGAATTTTCCCATCAATCCCAAGTTAATCGCCGAAGAAACCGATTTTACGAACGATCCTACCGAATCGAGCGTGGCCCGGCATCGGCGCTGGGACGCATTGATGGCAGAGTACAAGGGGCGCATCGACGTCGCGGCCGCAAAGAAGTTCGAGACCGACCACTACGACGTCGTCGAAAAGAAGATCGATCCCGATGAGCACTCGCTGTGCGGGCACGTCGACCTATCGCCCCGCGGCTTGAAGGGCTGGCAAGGGCCGTACGGTCCGGCCGGCGCCGTTGAGGCCAAAGTCGCCGATGCGGAAATGGTGTCGCGCATGTCGTTTCTGGCCGCGAGCGGGCATCCCTGCGGGGTTGAGTTTCACGCGGCGGAATTTCTGAGACAACATCCTGAATACGCCTGGCAAGCGCCGCTGCTGAGAGACATTACGACGCATCCGTGGACCAAGTTTTCCGCGGCGCCGCTCCATTCTTAGGATGGCGAAAGCTTCTTCCTTCTGCGTGTTCCTCCTGGCGGTTTTGGCATCCGCGCAAACCATCCATGTGGACACCAGCCATCACGTCAATTCCTTTCGCCCCACCGAAGCTTTAGGCGCGGCTGTAGACCGGCTGCCCGACGGTGCGCCGGAGAAACTCCTCAGCAAGCCGGTGCTCGACAAAGTCCTGCAGGCCGGGTGGCAGACCGTCACTTATCGCCAAAATACCGAGCTGCGCATACAAGCCTGGCATTGGAATCCGAGAGGGCATTGGAGCAACCAGGCGAAGCAGCAAGGATATTTCACCGGCGATGCCACGCCGTCGGGAACGCTGACCGATTCGTATGGCTATTCGCTGCCCGATCGCGGCTTTACCCGGAACGATGGCACGCTCAGCGGATACTCGCGCCTGACTGACGGCGATTTACATACTTATTGGAAAAGCAACCCTTATCTCACAAGAGCTTTCACCCACGAAGACGATTCGCTCCATCCGCAATGGGTGATTCTCGACCTGAGGACCCCGCAGGATATCAACGCGATGCGCATCGCCTGGGCCGCGCCGTATGCCCGCACCTACTTCGTGCAATTTTGGACCGGCTCCGAGGACCCGATCAAAAACGCCACAGAAGGCGTCTGGGAGACCTTTCCCTCGGGTGCAATCACCAACGGCAAGGGTGGAACAGTGAAGTTGCGGCTATCGCGCAAGCCGGTCCGCGCGCGCTATTTGCGGGTTTGGATGACCCAATCGTCCGATACCTGCGACGATCATGGATCGCAGGACCGCCGCAATTGTGTGGGGTACGCGATTAGCGAGGTCTATGCTGGATCGATAGCGAGCGATGGAACATTTCATGACGCGACGCGTCACTCGCCGGATCAGAGGCAAACTACGACCTGGTGTTCATCGATCGATCCGTGGCACAACGCCTCCGATCTGGACAAAAAGGCCGGCGAGCAAACGGGGTTCGATCTATTCTTCCGAAGCGGGGTGACCCGTGGCTTGCCCGCCATGATCCCCATCGCCATGCTCTACGGTACGCCGGAAAATTCGGCGGCGGAAATCCAGTATCTGGAAAATCGCCACTATCCCATCTCCTACGTCGAAATGGGCGAGGAGCCGGATGGCCAGTATATGCTGCCGGAGGATTATGCCGCTCTGTATTTACAGTGGGCAACGGCTCTGCACAAAGTAGATCCGAAGCTAAAGCTCGGTGGACCTATATTTACGGGCGTCAACGAAGACATTAAAGTTTGGCCGGACGCGGAAGGGCGGGTTTCCTGGCTTGGACGTTTTCTCGATTACCTGAAAACGCATGGCCGCTTCAGCGACCTGGCCTTCATGTCATTCGAGCACTATCCGTTCGCGCCTTGTCAGACGACTTGGGACGACTTATATAAAGAGCCGTATTTAATCAAGCACATTATGCAGGTGTGGCGGCAGGATGGCTTGCCTCCGAACGT
>DASVGP010000258.1:0-56113 GCA_036379475.1 Bryobacteraceae bacterium
TGGCCGGAGCCGTTCGGCCTGGTGATGATCGAAGCTATGGCTTGCGGAACGCCCGTAATCGCCTATCACATGGGCTCGGTTCCGGAGATTGTGGACGACGGTTTCACCGGCTACGTTGTTAGTAGCATGGAGGAAGCGGTAAGTGCGGTTCAGCGAATCGGGAGCTTGGATCGAAAACTTTGCCGCGATACGTTCGAGCGGCGGTTCAGCGCGACCCGGATGTGCCGCGAGTATCTGGAGGTTTATCAGCACGTGCGCGATTGGGCTCCGCTCACCCCACGGTTGACCTCTTCCGGAAAGGGATTTTCGGCCGCGGCCTGATTACGAGGGTTCCCTATGGCAGTAAAGGAGGCGCCGCCTTCGGACATTATCGAAGTTGGGAGCCACTTCTACATCCGCGCGCAGTCGTCGCTGGCGGAGCACCGCACGCTGGTGCTGATGCACGGCGACCTGTTCGCAGTGTTCAGTCCCTACGGCGACATTCAATCGGTCGGCAGCATTCAGGAAGGAATTTTCTACCAGGAAACGCGTTATCTCTCCTGCCTCGAGCTGCGCATCTCCGGGCTGCGGCCTCTTCTCTTGAGTTCGGCGCTGCGCGACGACAATGTTTTGCTCTCGGTCGATCTGACCAATCCCGACATGGGATTGCCTTCCGGCGAAACGCTGCTGCGCGGCACCCTGCACATACACCGCAGTAAGTTTCTAGCCGGCTGTGCTTGTTACGAGCGGATAACGATTCATAACTATAGCCCGCATGTTGTCGATGTGCAATTATCGTTTTCGTTCGGAGCTGACTTTGCGGATATCTTCGAGGTTCGCGGGCAAAAGCGCGAACGGCGGGGCTCGGTGCTTCCCGCGGAAATCGAGCGCCCTAGTGTGACGCTTGCCTACGAGGGATTGGACCAGGTATTCCGCCGGACGCGAATCGAATGCACTCCGCTGCCATGTACGATCAAGCCGTCCGAGATTTCCGTGCCCATCCATCTGGAGCCGGACCGGGGGGCAAATTTTGCGCTGGATATTGTGTGTGAGAAAAACGGAGCCTCGCGCCATATTGCGGGTTACGACCGGATGCTGGCGCAGATCACCGACGAGCGGCAATCGTCTCCGCTGGCGGAGGTGGATATCTACACCTCCAATGGACAATGCAACGACTTGATGAACCGTTCGCGGGCGGATCTGCAGATGATGATCGCCCAAACGGCATTCGGGCCTTATCCCTACGCGGGCGTCCCCTGGTTCAGTACGGTTTTCGGGCGCGACGGCATCATCACGGCGCTAGAATTGCTTTGGCTTGCCCCCGCGGTTGCCAAAGGCGTGCTCTCGTATCTGGCCGCGACACAGGCCACCACGCGCGACCCGGAGCGCGATGCCGAACCAGGAAAAATTCTCCACGAGATGCGCAAGGGCGAAATGGCGGAATTGCGCGAAGTGCCGTTCGGCCGCTATTACGGCAGCGTGGACGCGACGCCGCTATTTGTGCTGCTGGCCGCGGCCTACTACGAGCGCAGCGCCGATTTGGAATTTATGCACGAGATCCGGCCAAGCATCGAGGCCGCGCTTGAATGGATCGATCGCTATGGCGACATCGATGGCGACGGTTTCGTTGAGTACGCGCGCCACACCGAAAGCGGTCTGCTCCAGCAGGGCTGGAAGGATTCGCAGGACTCAGTGTTTCACTGCGATGGCACGCTGGCACAAGGCCCGATCGCCTTGTGTGAAGTCCAGTCCTATATATACGCCGCGAAGTCCCGCATCTCGGCGGTAATGGACGACCTGGGTTTTCATGAGAAAGCGGAAAAGCTGCGCACGGAAGCTGAAGACCTGCGCAAGAGATTTCAAAGCGCCTTTTGGTCGGACGAACTTTCGATGTTCTGCATCGCGCTCGACGGATACAAGCGCCCCTGCCGTATTCGCAGCTCGAATGCCGGCCATTGTCTGTTTTCCGGAATTGCTCAGCCCGTGCAGGCTCAGCGCATCAGGGATGAACTGCTTTCGCCGGCATTCTTTTCCGGCTGGGGTGTGCGCACCGTCGCCACCGGTCAGAAGCGCTACAACCCGATGTCGTATCACAACGGTTCGGTGTGGCCGCACGACAACGCGCTGATCGCGTTCGGGACCGCGAATGAGGACGACAAGGAGCTGGCGCTGGGGATACTCTCGGGCACACTGGATCTGTCTATCTTTGTCGAACTGCACCGGCTTCCCGAATTGATTTGCGGCTTCCCCCGCCGGCCCGGAAAAGGGCCCACGCTGTACCCCGTCGCTTGCTCGCCGCAAGCCTGGGCCGCCGGTGCGGTGTTTCTGGTGCTGCAATCTTGCCTGGGACTGTCGATCAGCGCCAAGGAATCGCGGATCTATTTGCGCCATATGGCTCTGCCCGAGTCTATATCCAACGTTCGTGTGCGCAACCTGAGAATCGGAAGAGCTTCAGTAGATCTGGCGTTCGAGCGGCGCGCCGAAACCGTCGGTTTGGATATTTTGCGGCGAGACGGCGATGTCGAGATCATCTCGATCCGATAAGCCGCGTTTTCGCAATGGAGAACGTTGACTCCATAGCTGAGGTAGGCTAGGGCAAGTACAACTGTGGTTTCGCTGGAAGAATATCTGCACAGCGTGTACAAGCCGGATGCGGAATACCTCGACGGAGGCGCGCATGCAAGTCGGGCCCAGGCGGTTTCGCCTGCCTGAAATCGATGACTATCTTGTCTTCGGCGTTCCGCACGTGTGGCTCATCGACCCACGCGCTACGCGCGCCTGGTCCTACACGCGCGATCGTAAGCGCGAGGTAGTCGATTTACTCACGACCGCTGAGCCGCGCATCGAGTTGGCGCCGGCGGAGATTTTCACGGAACTCGACGAAGAAATAGAAACCGGAACAGCAGTAAATTTTTCGAGAGCACTCCAGGCCGAGGCGCGACCGCCGTTTGTGGCCGGTCGACGTGGCAGACCACGCAACCCGATGGTCTGCCCCACAGGTAGTCACAACTCTTCTCAATTTGCATTCGATTCAATGGAAGTAGCTGTGTTTCCAATCGGTTCCACCCTTTTGTGAGCGCAGTCTCCAGCGGCGCTCTTGCCTGACGTTTGCGCTCTCGCGGATACATTTTGACCGTGAGTAGCGCCAGTCGCTAGGGAGTCAATCGAATGAATCGACATACTTTAGAATCGGTCCTGCAGTTCGCGGTGGCGGCCGCGGCCCTGGCCTGCGCCGGCTATGGCCAGACGCTGATTAACCTGGGCACCCAGAGCCGCAACATCAATTTCACCGGAGCGCAATCCACCAGCCCGGTCCAGACCGGCGCCACGGCGCCGGCTACCTGTTCGCAAGGACAGATGTTCTTGAATATCGCCGCAACCCCCGGCCAGAACCTATACGTGTGCACCGCGACGAATATATGGACCCTCGAATCGGGCGCTCCGGGTTCTTCGAATTACCAAACCCTGCTGACCAATTCCACGGCAGCGCCGGCCGAGCCGACGCTCAACTTTTCGAGTTCGTTCTCTCTGACCGACGACCCTGGTACGTCGAGCACGAACCTCGGTCTCGCATCCGTGAATAGCAACGTCGGCACTTTCGGGAGTGCCACCCAGGTTCCGGTGCTGACTGTGAATGCATTCGGCCAAATCACCGCGGTCTCGACGACATCTCTCGGCGCCGGAAGCTTGGCGGTGCCGTCGGGAACGCTGGCCTTGATGCCGCTCACCTGCACTGCCGGGGCCTTATATTTCGCTACCGACCAGCCAGCCGGCCAGCAGCTCTACACCTGCTCGTCTGCAAATATGTGGACGCAGATGCTGAATCTCGGCGGCTCCGGCGCCCTGCAGATTACCGATGGCTCGCTCGACATCAATCCCGCTGTTGTGCCCCAGCTCGGCGTAGCCAATACATTCACCGGATTCAACACCATGACGGACGGCATCTCGCTGCTCACCACGGATCCGCAGCCTGCCTGCAGCTCCAGCACTCGCGGCACGCTCTGGTTTATCGACAACGGCAGCTCCAAAGACGATTTGCAGGTCTGCGTCTACAACGGCACCGCTTTCGCCTGGGTGAATATTTACTAGGCGCTGGGGAGGTCCGCTCGCTCACGCTCGCGGTCCTGTTGGCGCAACAGACCGTCGAGGAGGGAATTGGGGGAAGCCTTGTGCTTCTTCCGAAGTCCGACCTTCCGCAAGGCACGCTCGATCTGCTCGTTCTGAAGATCGCCGCTCTCGGCCCGATGCACGGCTATGCCATCGCGCAGCGTATTCAGCAGGTTTCGAGCGATGTTCTGCAAGTGCAGCAAGGCTCGCTTTATCCGGCTCTGCATCGCTTGGAGAATAAAGGTTTTCTAACCGGTGAATGGAAGCAGTCCGATATTCCATCGTTCAGCGAAAAGGAATCGCCTTCCTGCTCGCCATTTTCGCCGGTATCGCCCTGGTGCTTGCCAGCATCGGCATCTATAGCGTGATTTCCTATTCGATGAGCCGTCGCGTGCAGGAGATCGGCATCCGCATGGCACTCGGCGCACAGCCGCGGCAAGTGCTGCGATTAGTGCTGATGCAGGGTCTGCGCATGCTTGGAATCAGCATTGGGCTGGGCCTCGTCGTATCGTTTGGCGTCACACGCCTGTTGAGCAAGCTGCTATTCGGCGTCTTGCCCGACGATCCCTCGACGTTTGCTACCGTCGCTCTCGTGCTCGCAGGGATCGCTCTATTTCCGGTTTATTTCCCCGCGCGCCGCGCCGCCCGGCTCGATCCGATGCTCGCGCTGCGGCACGAATAAGCTCGGCTGGTCCGATAATGGTTCATTTAGCCGTATGATTGCCCATTTGCGCGGTACCGTTCTTGAAAAGCATCCGAACCAGGTCGTCGTAGAAGCCTCAGGTGTCGGGTACGAGGTGCAGATCCCGATCTCGACCTACACCTCGCTGCCGGATCCAGGCATGGTCGTCTCGCTGCGCATCCACACCCATGTACGCGAAGACGCCTTGTCGTTGTTCGGCTTCTCCACCGCCGACGAAAAGGCTCTTTTCGAGCGCTTAATCTCAGTCTCCGGCATCGGGCCAAGACTCGCCATCGCTGTACTCTCGGGCTTGCCCACGGCCGATCTCGTCAATGCAATACGCGCCAGCCAAGTCGAACAGCTCGTGCGCATCCCCGGCGTGGGAAAGAAAACGGCGGAGCGCATTGTGCTCGAGTTGAAAGATAAACTGGGCGCGGTCGGGCTGCCGGCTCAGCCTGCCGCCCAAACAGCCCAGTCGCTCACAGCGCTGGAGCAAGATGTAGTTTCCGCGCTGCAAAACCTCGGCTGTTCGCGCGCCGCCGCCCAAGATGCAGTTGCCAAAGTGAGAGATCGCGGCGCGGAGCAGTCGTTCGAACCGCTGTTTCGCGCGGCTCTGGCTCGCATACGCTAACTTGGGAATCGGATGCGTGCAAACGATATGGTTTCGGCTGCTCCGCAGGAAGAAGAACGCCAGTTCGAAGCGGCGCTGCGGCCTGAGCGGCTCGAAGACTTCGCCGGACAGCAGCACGTCAAAGAGCAGCTTGCCATCGCTATCGAAGCCGCCAAGCTGCGCGGCGAAGCGATGGACCACGTCCTGCTCTGCGGTCCTCCCGGCCTCGGCAAAACTACGCTCGCCGGCATCGTCGCTCACGAACTCGAAGTCGCACTCGATCAGACCGCCGGCCCGGTTCTGCAAAAAAAGCTGGACCTGACCGGCATTCTCAGCAACGTGCGGGCGCGGCAAGTCTTTTTTGTCGATGAGATTCATCGCCTGCTGCCCGACATCGAAGAGATTTTCTATGCTGCGCTCGAAGATTTCCGTCTCGACATATTGATCGGAACCGGGCCTGGCGCGCGTACGCATTCCATCTCGTTGCCGCGCTTTACCGCCGTTGGCGCGACCACCCGCCAGGGCCTGCTGAGCGCTCCTTTGCGCAGCCGTTTCGGAATCGTCTTGCGCCTGGACCCCTACGATGAACAAACGCTTGCGAAGATCGTCGAACGATCCGCCCGTCTGCTTGATGTCGAGATTTCGCCGGATGCCGCACGCGAGATTGCACGCCGGGGGCGGGGAACACCGCGCATCGCCAACCGGCTGCTCCGCCGCGTGCGCGACTATGCGCAAGTTCGCGCCGAGGGCCGCATTGACGATGCAGTGGCGAAAGCCGCGCTCGATCTGCTCAAGGTCGATCGCTATGGCCTGGACGACATCGATCAAAAGATCATGTTTACCATCGCTGAAAAGTACAGCGGCGGACCGGTCGGCTTGAGCACCATTGCCGCCTCCATCGATGAGCAGCCGGACACCATCGAAGAAGTCTACGAACCCTATCTAATGCAGTTAGGCTTCATCGACCGCACGCCGCGCGGCCGCATCGCCACCGACCGCGCGTTCGAATACTTCCAGATCCCGCGCCGCATGCGCTTCGGCAGCTCGCAGACAAGCCTTTTTCGCGATTAGTCTCCGCCTACGCGCCCGATGCGGCCTGGGCGCGCAACGCCCCATCGTGGGCATATAACAAGGCCGCCGTATCGTAAAACTGCCGCAATCGTGAGACCTTGCCGCCTCGCACTGTGAAGAAATGCACCAGGTCGGTTTCCACGGTCCGTCCGGTCGCCTTCACACGCGCCCGGTAGCGCAACAGGACAACGACCGTGTCGCCCTCGGCAATGAACTCTTGCGGTTCGAACGTGAGTATTTCTTGGGTTTCGTTCAAATCTCTAAAGAATTCGCGGACCTCGTTACGCCCCCGCCATGTTCCTGCAAGCGGAAGTTCTTTCGGTCCCGCTCCATACCATTCGATGTCGTCAGTTAAATACTCCATAACAGCTGGGATATCGCCGCGGCCAAAAGCCGCGTAAGATTCCTGTATCAGCCGGGTATTGTCTTGTGCGCTCACGGGGTGCCTCCTTTCGGCTCCATGCAGAAGTGTGCGAACAACTCAACTGCGTGGGTATAAGTCTACATCCTTTTTACGCGGCCGGTTTATCCTGTCGCATGCGCTTCGGCTGGCAGCCGAGCTTGTTCCGACGATCCTGGGGCTCACGCTGATGCAGGCTTGCCGATCACGCCTGCGTGATCAGCCGCGGCAAGGAGATGGGGCAAGGGCAAGTTTCCCATGTACGTCGAATCGAGATATATGTTTCAGCGGTTTTCTTCGAGAAACCGTCCGCTGTCGGTAGCCACCGTAGGCAAGCGTCTCCAAACGTCGGCCAGTTCGGGCAGCCGGGATTTGGCAGGAGTTTTCGAGAGCGGTTCTGCAACGGGTTCGCCGCGGCGTTCAATCACAATTACGCTGCCGTCGGCGGCTTCGGTACCAACTCGGAGGTACGGATGTGCAACTCGCGAATTGACGTCTTCCTCATGTGCTACATTGTGGCGGTTTTACTGCCGCACGCCTGCTATGCGAATCCCCAGTTCACGGAGCTGCCTTTCGGGGATCATAGACGGCGCGTCGCACATTAGGTCGGTGCCTTTTGCCGTCTTTGGAAATGGAATCACGTCGCGGATGGACTGTTCGCCGGCCAGGACCATCACCAGGCGGTCCAGTCCGAGCGCGATTCCGCCGTGCGGAGGCGCCCCGTACTCGAGAGCCTCCAGCAGGAAGCCGAAGCGGCGTTTCGCTTCTTCTTCCGTGAATCCCAGCGCCGCAAAAACCTTGGTCTGCACGTCGCGGCGATGGATACGAATCGAGCCCGAACCCAGCTCAACGCCGTTCAACACCAAATCGTACGATTTGGCGCGGCAGTGCGCCGGGTCCGAAGTCAGTTTGTCGAGATCTTCGTCGTGTACTGAAGTGAACGGATGGTGGGCGGCGTTCCAGCGCTCTTCTTCGGCATCCCACTCGAACATGGGGAAGTCGGTTACCCACAGAAAGCGAAGCTCGCCGCGGTCCAGCAGTTTGTGCCGGTCGTTGTAACGTTGCGCAAGCTGCACGCGAAGCTGGCCACAGGCTTCGAGCACGGTCTGTTCCGGGCGCGCGCTCTTCACGTCGCCAGCCGCGGCCGCCAGAACCAACAAATCATGGTCGCGCAACTGGACACGTTCGCGAAGTTGCGCCATGCTTGCGGCAAAATCGCGATCCAGACGCTTCAGATCGTCGTAAACGCGCAGCCCGCGCTCCTGCCCCAGCGCTTTGATCTCATCGCGCTCTCTGCGGCTCAGCGTTCCGGTTTGGGGAATATGAATCGCGACCAGTGGCAGACCCTCGCCGGAAAGATTTGCTCCGGCGAACAGATCCTGCACGCAATGAAACGGCGGGATGCGCAGATCCGGCTTGTCGCTCCCGTAAGATTGCATCGCCTGGGCATAAGTGAGGCGCGGAATCCCAGCAGGCGCCGGTTTTTCCGCTGCTTCGCAGACGCGCCGGATCAAGGGTTCGATCACTTCGAAGATCTGCCCTTGCTGCGGGAACGACATTTCCAAGTCGATCTGCGTAAACTCCGGCTGGCGATCGGCGCGAAGATCTTCGTCGCGGAAGCAGCGCACGATCTGAAAATAGCGCTCGTATCCGGCAACCATCAAGAGCTGCTTAAAGAGTTGCGGCGATTGCGGCAAGGCGTAAAAGCATCCCTGCTGCACGCGGCTAGGCACCAGGTAATCGCGAGCGCCCTCGGGTGTCGAGCGCGTCATGAAGGGAGTCTCAATCTCCAGAAAACCCTGTTCGTAGAGCGCCTGCCGCACCGCGAAGGAGATCTTCGACCGCAGAATGATGTTGTTCTGCATACGCGGGCGACGCAAATCGATGTAGCGGTACTTGAGCCGAGTGTCTTCTTTTACCTCGACCTCATCGTCGAGCGGAAACGGCGGTGTGCGCGACTCGTTCAGAATCCAGATTTTCTCGACCGCGAGTTCCACCTCACCGGTGACGATATTTACGTTGACCGTTTCGGGTGTGCGCAGGCGAACCGCGCCCTGAACCGCGATAACGAACTCCGTGCTCAATTCCTGCGCCCGTTCGTGGGCTGCTGCGTTCTTGCTCTGGTCGAAGACGAGCTGCGTGATGCCATAGCGGTCGCGCAGATGGATGAAAATGACGCCGCCCAGATCGCGCCGCCGGTGTACCCAGCCCATCAGGACAGCCGTTTGCCCGGCATCCGGCGCGCGCAGCGCACCGCAATTGTGAGTGCGGCGCAGATCGCCTAAAAAATCGAGTTTCAGTTCCGACATTCTTTTATTTCGTGAAGCGCTCCCGGATCGCCTGGCGCGTCAGCATCTCCTGCTCGCCGGAAGCCATGTTCTTTAGCGCATAGGATTGCGTCACGATCTCGTTATCTCCGACAATCAGCGTATAGCGCACTCCCATCTTATTGGCCAACTCCAGCATGCGTTTCAGCTTGCCTTCGACGCCGACTTCCACCGATAAACCCAGCTCGCGAAGCTCACGCGCGAATGAGGCGCAGTGTCGCAGCGCGAGATCGCCCAATGGCGCCATGTATACGTCGAGCGGCGGCACAGCGATGGTCTGGGCTTCTTCTACCGTCATTACCAGCCGGTCTTCGCCGATCGAAAATCCGATGCCCGGCGCGGGAACTTTCGAATCGAGCGTTTCGGCCAGGCCGTCGTAGCGCCCGCCGCCCAGAATGGCATTCTGCGCGCCCAAAGCTCCATGTGTGATCTCAAAGGTGGTTCGGGCGTAGTAATCCAGGCCGCGAACCAGGCGCGGCTTTACCGTATACGCGATCTGGCGATCATCCAAAAGCTCGCGGACGCGGCGGAAATGCTCGGCATCGGCTGCATTCAAAAAATCCAGAATCGAGGGCAGGCTGTCGATGAGCGGCTGGTCTTCCGGAACCTTGCAGTCGAGAACGCGGAGCGGGTTGGTCTCGGCTCGCCGCTGGCAATCCCCGCACAGCTTCGGCGCGACGTCCCGCAAGGCTTCCCGCAGCGCCTTGTTGTAGCGCGCTCGCGACTCTTTCGTTCCCACCGAATTGATCAGCAGCTCGAAATCCCGAATCCCAAGCTCCTGCAGCAAGGTCACGATCAGTTCGATCACCTCGGCATCCACGGCCGGCGAATCGGAACCGATCGCTTCCGCGCCGATTTGATAGAACTGCCGGAAGCGCCCTTTCTGCGGCCGCTCGCGGCGGAACATGGGTCCGATGTAATAGAGCTTTTGCACGCCGGGCCGCTGGTCTAGCCGGTGCTCGATATAGGCGCGCATGACGGATGCCGTGCTTTCGGGACGCAAGGTGAGCGATGCGCCGTCGCGGTCTTCGAAGGTGTACATCTCCTTGCTGACGATGTCGGTCTCTTCGCCCACACTACGCGCAAACAGCGATGTCTCCTCGAGGATGGGCGTGCGGATCTCGTGGTAGTTGAAGCGTGCGAAAATCCGCCGCGCCGCCGCCTCTACCTGGTTCCACACCGCGCTCGAAGGCGGGAGAATGTCCCGCATGCCTTTCACTGTGCGCATCAATGCGACTCTTCCTTGTAAATGGCCGCGAGCTCGACGTAATGATCGCAGTTCTTTTCGAAGCGCTCGCGCTCCTCAGTGGTAACCTCGCGGCGTACTTTGGCGGGCGTTCCCATGACCACCGTGTTGGCCGGCACGTCCATGCCTTCGGGCACCAAAGCACCCGCCGCGACGACTGCGCCCGCGCCGATCCTGGCGCCGTTCAAAACGATCGCGCCCATCCCGATCAATGCACCGTCAGAGACCTCGCAGCCGTGCAGGATCACGCGATGGCCGACGGTCACGCGATTGCCGACAATGCAGGGATAGAGATCGTGATCGACGTGCAGCACGCTGTTGTCTTGAATACTCGTTTCCTCGCCGATGCGAATGTAATTGACGTCCCCGCGAATCGACACGTTCGGCCAAACGCTCGAATGCTTCCCAACAACGGCGTCGCCGATAACCTGAGCGCTCGCATCGATATAAGCGGAGTCCGCGATGCGCGGCGTCACCCCGCGAAATGGCCGAATCATGGATATGAGAGGACGAGCGCCCTTCTGCTCATCGTAACAAGCGGTGCAATTATGTCCGGCGGCGGCAGTACTCTCGGATGTGAGGTTCTGTCCTTGCTTCAGCGGCTCTTTCGATGCGCGATATGAGATCGGCCGAGTGCCCGAACGTTTCCAATGCTTCGAGCGCCGCGATGGCTTCCGATTCGCGGCCGTCGCGCACGGTACGAAGCAGGAATTCGATCGCCGGTTCCTGCCGCGACGAAGCGATGGCGCGCAGGATCGTCAATCGCTCTTGCGGATCGCGCGTTCGCGCCCATGCTTCCTCCAGCTTCGCGATTGCGCTCGTGAGGCGCGATGCACCCAGCGCGAGCGCCGCTTCTTCGCGGGTTTCCTGGTCCGGAGAGCGGAGAAATTCGACTGCAAAGGGTATTGCGGCTTCGCCTTCGATCGCAAGAACCGATTCGAGGGCCTGCCCGGTGATGGCGGATTCGTGGTCGCCCATCCGCGCTTTCAGCCGCAACAATAATGCCGATTCGATTCCGGCAAGCTGCTGCAACGCAGTCACGGCATCCCGGCGCACGGGCGCTGCCGGATCGGACAAGAGGCGCATGACTTGCCAGAGCTTATCCGTTCTCACGATGTCCGAGCATTGCAGCAGCGCCAGAGCGCTGGCGCCGCGAAGAGTCGCTGCCGTGTCCTCCTGGCCGTTCCAGACCGGTTCCATTTGCACATGTTGTATCCCGCGCAAGAACGGAGCGCTCTCGTCGTATTGCAAATCTTTCAGCGCCTTCGCAATCGCGTTCTTGCCCCAGCATTGTGGATCGCTCTTTGCCGGGTCGGCGAAGAGCCGCTCAAATGCCTGAAGAAGATCCGGAATGAGTTGCCGGAGTTGCAGTTCGCCCGCGATCCTGGCAGCCTTGGCAATAACGAGGTTCACGCGGTCGCCGAGCGCTGCCCGTAGCGCCGCCAGTGTGTGTTCCTCAAGCGGCTGAGCGCGCAAAGCAGCCAGGCTTTCGAGTTGGCGTTCGATTCGATCTTGCCGCATCGTGGGATTGATCGTAGCACCGCCTCCTACAATG
Organism: Bryobacteraceae bacterium; assembly: GCA_036379475.1. Classification (GTDB taxonomy): domain Bacteria; phylum Acidobacteriota; class Terriglobia; order Bryobacterales; family Bryobacteraceae; genus Bog-105. The sequence goes on from DASVGP010000258.1 coordinate 11,978, forward strand.
GTGGGCGAATGAAAGCCTTCTACATCAGAGAGCCGGGCAAGACTGCTGTGGGGGATTTAGAGCCCCCAAAACCCGCGCGTGGCGAGCTTTTGCTGCAAACCCGGCTCATTGGGCTTTGCGGAACGGATCTGAGCACGTTTCGCGGCAAGAATCCGTTGGTCGAGTATCCGCGGATTCCGGGGCACGAAATCGCCGCAACGATCGTCGAAACCGGCGCCGATGTGCCTTCCGAACTGCGGCGCGGAATGAATGTGACCGTCTATCCGAATACGGCTTGCGGCAAATGCGCTTCCTGCAAGCGAGGCCGGACGAACGCCTGCAAGTTCAACCGGACCCTCGGGGTGCAGCGCGACGGCGCGATGTGCGACTACTTCACCATTGCCTGGGAGAAAGCGTGTCCCGCGCAGGACCTCGCTTTACGCGAATTGTGCGTTGTGGAACCGCTGGCGGTCGGTTTTCATGCCGCGGAACGGGGCAGAGTGGCTGAGGAAGACACAGTTGCCGTGATTGGCTGCGGCGCAGTGGGTCTAGGCGCGCTGGCGGCAAGCGCATCGCGCGGCGCAACCGCGATTGCGATCGATCTCGATGACAGCAAATTGGCGCTGGCTAAACGCGCGGGTGCGCACCACGTCATTAACTCTCGATCCGAATCCGTCCATGAGCGTCTGATGGATCTGACCGGCGGTTTGGGGCCGGATGTGGTGATTGAAGCGGTCGGGACTCCAGCGACTTACGTTCTGGCGGTTGAGGAAGCGGCGCACACGGGACGCGTTGTATACATAGGCTGGAGCAAGGAGCCGATCAGCTTCGAGACAAAGTTATTTGTCCACAAGGAGCTGGATATTCTCGGCTCTCGCAACTATCTGCGCGAATTTCCAGCCGTGATCGATGTCCTGCGGAAGAAGCGATTCCCGGTTGAGGCGGCCATCTCTCTGACCGTGCCTTTTGCAGACGCCGGGGACGCTCTGCGCCAATGGAGCGAATCGCCGCAACGGTTCACCAAGATTCTGGTGGAGTTGTGCTGAAGATCGACGCGCACCAGCATTTCTGGAAATACGATCCTCGCCAATACGGCTGGATCGGCCCGCAAATGGGTGCCCTCAAGAGGGATTTCCTTCCCGAAGACTTGCAAAAGACGATCGCGGGCGCGGGCGTAGACGGCGTGATCTCGGTCCAGGCGCGGCAAACGCTGGAAGAGACTGGTTGGCTGCTCGATCTGGCGGACCGGCACGCTTTCATTCAAGCCGTTGTGGGATGGGCGCCGCTGATTGATGCCGATGTGGAGCGAATGCTCGAAATGTTTGCCGCCAAGCCGAAACTGCGTGCGATTCGGCATGTGCTCCATGATGAATGGGACGAAGGTTACATGCTGCGGGAGGATTTTAACCGCGGGGTGGGCGCGCTTCAGTCGCTCGGGCTTGCTTACGACATTCTGATTTTCGAACGTCATCTTCCGCAGACCATGCAGTTTGTCGATAAGCATCCGAACCAGATCTTTATCGTGGATCATCTTGCCAAGCCGCGCGTCAAGCAGCGCGAAATCTCTCCGTGGCGGGAAAATCTGCGGGAACTTGCCCGGAGGGCCAATGTGTATTGCAAGATATCCGGACTCGTGACCGAAGCGGATTATGCTGTCTGGAGCAAAGAGCAACTGCGTCCTTATATCGAAACCGTGCTCGACGCATTCGGTCCGCGGCGCACGATGTTTGGCTCCGATTGGCCGGTGTGTCTGCTGGCGATCGGGTACCGAGATTGGACGTGCCTCGTGGCCGATTTTATGAGCGAGCTGTCGGAGTTCGAGCAAGAGCGGTTCTGGTCAGGGACGGCAATGGAAGCGTACGGGCTGAAGCGTGATTGAGCGCATGCCACCGATATCCGCACTGCATCTGCTCGCGGTGGCGGCTCAGTTGCGCAGCATTTTTTGACGCCACATGGACGCAACCAGGCGCTCGACGCCTCGATCCCAGTCGGGAAAAAGATCGACGTACTGCAGAGTCTTGGCGACCTGCCGCGGCAGTTCGCATTCGTTGAAGCGGATCGGAATGACGAAGGTGTCTTCCAAAGGTACGCGGGTGGCAACTTCGAGGGCGTAGCGCAATTCGGATTGGAAATAGCCGCGCTTCAGCACGGAGCGGCGCGAAAAGCATCCGATGAAGAAGTCGGAAATCTCGATGGCGCGTTCGATAGCGCGCGGCCAGTTCTGGCCCGGCAGCAGCTTTTGTTTGTCCATCCAAGGTTCGAAGCCGGCGCGGTGCAGCGCTTTGTCGAGCTTGCGCACGAGTGCCCGATCCTCTTCGGCATAGGCGAGAAAGACGCGGATGCGCCCGTTGGGGTGGAAGATGACACGGCGAGTGCCGTCCAGATCGAAGCTGCCCAGGCCCTCGATTTCGATCGTGGAGCCTTCGAGGAGGCAGCGGTGGATGAGCTTGATCAGGGCTTTATTGCCCGCGCCGCGAATCATCGACTGTCCTTGCGCTCATCTCCAGGGCTGCGGCGCGATTGCCTGGGGCGGAGGTTCGGGAGCGCTTCAAATCCTTAAGAATGCCGTGCAGCAGCGCATCCAATTGATCCGCGGCCTGCGCACACGAGCGATGCGATACACGAGCCAGCCGCCGCGTGAGCTCTTTCTTGTCCATCTCGCTTCGAGGCTAATGTGCGGGAGGAAAGAATGCGCTTCGGACTCGCGCCGCGCGCCGGCGTAAGTGTCTCCAATTAAGGCTGTTAGTGGATTGTTTATTTTTTGTTCGGGGATGTGACTGAGCGCTGCCGTTTTCGCGCTGCCGCCCACCCTCGTTATACTCGAAGCATGGCTGCGCTCGTTTCACTGGGGGCTGAGGCCGTGGTCTTCGATCCGGCCAGGCTGGCCGCAAAGCAGGAAAAGCTGTTTGAGATTCTGCGCGGCCTTGGGCGGACTATTGTCGCCTATTCCGGAGGCGCGGACTCGGCGTATTTGTCTTGGGCGGCGCACCAGGCGCTGGGCGAGAACGCCATCGCGATTACGGCGGATTCGGTTTCCCTGCCAGCTTCGCACATGCGCGACGCCAAAGCCTTCGCGCGCGAATGCGGCTTCCACCACGAAATCATCGAAACCCACGAATTCGACGATCCGGATTACGTCAAAAACGACAAAGACCGCTGCTTTCACTGCAAGGACGAGCTTTTCATCCGTCTGGAAGCTTATGCCAAAGCGCACGGATTCCAGCACATCGTTTACGGAGTCAACTGCGACGATTTGGGCGATTACCGGCCCGGACAAAATGCCGCCGAGCTGCATGCGGTGCGAGCGCCGCTGGCGGAGGCGGGGTTAACCAAGGCCGAGCTACGAGAGCTGGCGCGGAAGGCGGGGCTTTCGGTTTGGGACCGGCCGGCCGCCGCCTGCCTGAGTTCGCGTGTGCCGTATGGAACTCCGGTTACGGTGGAAACCATCCGAACCATCGAGAACGGCGAAGAAGCGATCCGTGCGCTCGGTTTCCGGCAATTTCGCGTGCGGTTCCATGGCGAACTGGCGCGCATCGAAATCGCCAAAGACGAATTGCCGAAGGCACTTACTGTCGAGATGGCGGCGGAGTTTTCGAGAATTTTTAAGCGGCTGGGATTTTTGTACGTGACGCTGGACCTGGAAGGATACCGGCAGGGATCGCTGAATGCCGCGCTTACGCGTGGGACTCGGAACCCGAACTAGGCGCACTGGGCTTTTTTTCGCTGGATTCGGTCTTCGCGGGCGAATCGCTCTTTTTTTCGCCGCCATCGCCCTTCCCGGAAGGCGACCTCGAACTCTTCGCGTAATCGGTGATGTACCAGCCGCTGCCTTTGAACTGCAGCGCAGGCGCCGAGAGCAGGCGATGCACCGCGCCGCCGCACTGTTCGTGAAGGGTCAAAGGAGCATCGACGAACTTCTGAATCACTTCAAACACTTTGCCGCACTTTTCGCACTGATATTCGTAGAGAGGCAAGTCAGTGCGCCCCCGTCGGGTTGGCCTGAATAATGGGAGGAGGAGTCGTAACGATCGGCCCGTTGACTTCATTGCGCAGTTCGGCGATGGAAGTCTTTCCGGTGACCAGATCGACGGCCTGCTTCAGCAGATTGTCCTGCGGGTTCTTCGGCGCGGACCCGGGGATCGGATTGCCGTTTTCGTCGTAATCGGGTGAATTGTCGTTTTCCACCAACTGCACCGATGGCGTCACACCGGTATCCTGAATGGCTTTACCGTCGGGCGCGTAATACTTGGCGATGGAAAGGATGACCGCGCTGCCGTCGTTCATTTCAATGACTTTGCGCAGCGCGGCATCGCCATAGGTCCGTTCGCCGACCACCTGCGCGCGCTTGTTGTCAAGCAGCGCCGCGGCGGCGATTTCGGCTCCTCCGGCGGTTCCCCGGTCCACGATCGCGACCAGCGGCCCGCTCCAAACCTGTTTGCCGCTGCGAGCGTCGGATTGCTGGCGGCTGAATTTCTGGCCTTGCAGATAGGTGATCTCGCCTTTGTTGAGGAACAGGTTCGCCAGCGGAATTCCATTGGCCTGGCTGCCGGTAGCGCAATGCCGTAGATCCAGCACCAGGTACTTGGCGCCGTGCTTCTTCAGGCCTTCGATTTTCGATTTTGTTTCGGCGACCCGTTTGGCCGCCAGGCTGGCGACATCCACATAACCGACGTTGCCGGGCATCATACGTGCCGTCACCGGCGGAAACGAAATCTGGACGCGCTTCAGCGTGATTTTCTGCGGGTTGGGGTTCTTGAGGCGCAGCACGGTGAGTTCGATGCTGCTATTGGGCGGGCCGTCGAGCAATTCGTTGGCATAGGCGAGCGGCATATCGCGCGTTTCCACGCCTTTGATGCTGTCGATCAAATCGCCAGTGGCGATATTCGCATCGGCGGCGGGCGAACCGGGCAGCGCGTCCACCACGGCTACGTAACCGTAGCGTTTGGCCAGGATCAGGCCCACGTCGCCTTTGGCGTGGCCGTGCTTCTTTTCGTATTCCCGAAACTGGTCGGGATTCAAATAGCTGGCGAACGGATCGACCGATTCCAGCAACCCGTTGATGGCGCCCAAAGTGACATTGCTCATGTTGGGCTTTTCGACGTAGTCGGTTTTGATCCGTTCGAGGACCTGGGTGTAGACCCTCAGGTGGCCATAAACATCGTCGGTAGGGACAGCCCGGCTATTGCCGGCACCCAGCAACAGAAAAGCCACTACGCAGGCGGAACTGCCTACCACGGTCCACTTATAACGACTGCTCATCGGAAATTCCAGGGAAGTCAACTTGAGTATAGCGAATCGGACCCCCCTCCCTCACGGTCGGGGTTCTGTTCCAGACGTCAGGCTGGAACCGGGCCGGCTAACTGATGGTCGTGGACGGCGGGCAGCGCGGCGGGGGCGAGCTCGAGCCGAGTGGTGAGATGAAATGTGCTCCCCGCTCCCGGTTCGCTTTCGACCCATAATTTGCCGCCCATCATCTGGGCCAGTTTGGAGGAAATGGTGAGCCCGAGCCCGGTCCCGCCGAATCGCCGTGTGGAGGAAGTATCGGCTTGCGAGAAAGCTTCGAAGATGGACTGGCGCTTTTCGAGCGGAATGCCGATGCCGGTGTCAGCGACGGCAAAGTGTACGACGACTGCGGCCGAGCTGGCGCCGTCCGCGGCGGTGGTGAGCGCGATGAGACCGCCGTTGGGGGTGAATTTTATAGCGTTGTCGAGTAGGTTCAGCAGCACTTGCCGGAGCCGCAGCGGGTCTCCGATAACTTCTTCCGGCACACCGGGATCGATATGCGTTTCGAGCGCGATTCCTTTCTTCTCGGCGCGCAGCGCAACCGGGAGCAGCAATTCTTCGAGCTCCTTGTGCAGACGGAAAGGGGTCCGTTCGAGCGTCAGCTTGCGGGCTTCGATTTTGGAGAAATCGAGGATGTCGTTCACGATTCCGAGCAGCGAATCGGTCGAGGTTTTCACCAGGTCCAGGTATTCCCGCTGCTCCTCGGTGAGGTCGGTGGCCAGAGCGATCTCCGTCATGCCGAGAATTCCGTGGATGGGCGTGCGCACTTCGTGGCTCATGTTGGCGAGGAAATCGCTTTTGGCTTGGTTGGCGCTTTCGGCGGCCTCCTTGGCCAGGCTCAACTCTTCGGTCCGCTCGCGAACGCGCTGCTCCAACTCGTCGCGCGATCGCCGCAATTGGCGTTCGCTCTCCTGGAGCGCCGCGGTGCGTTGGCCGACCAGCCGCCGCAGCGTGCGCTCGCGCATTCTGACCTGCCTCATGCGTACACGATGCAGGCCAAAAAAGAGGAGAATTCCGCTCAAGGTCGAGAGGATGTAGAAAAGGTTGGTTTCCCAGAAGTGCGGCTGGACCGTGATCGGCAGCGAGGCCGCTCGCGAACTCCATCTTCCGCCAATGCCGGTCCGCACCAGGAAGCGATACTGACCATGGGGAATGTTGGTGTAATAGGCGATGCGGCGCCCGCCTGCGTCGATCCAGTCCTTATCGAACCCCTGGAGCTTGTAGCTGAACTGGAGTTTGTCCGGGAACAGAAAGGTCGGTGCGGAGAACCGGAACTCGAATTGCGCCCGGCCGGGCGGAAGAACGAGCGGGCGGTCGAACCGCACCCCCTTGCTGTTGACCAGAACGCGTTGCAGCAAAATGTGCGGAAAGTTGTGATATTCGACCAGGTGTTTGGGATCGACCACCGCCACCCCGTGATTGGTCGCGAAGTAAATCCTGCCGTTCGAGCCGCGCCAGGCGTTAGGCTGGAATCCGCCGTTGCATTCCGGCGTCTTCATGCCGTCCTCAGTGCCGAAAGTTTGCGGCGTGATGCTTGTGATCGTTCCCCTGGCGAGAGCCGCCAGGCGGCGTTTGCTCAGCTCGAACACGCCTTTATTCGAGCTCATCCAGAGGTGTCCGGCGCCGTCGTCGATCACGGAAAAAATGCCGTCGTCCGGCAGCCCGTTCGCAGATGTGTAGTTGGTGAATTTTCCGTTGCGGAATCGGCTCAAGCCGCCGCCGTTTGTGCCCAGCCACACGGTTCCATTCGGTTCGGCATGGATTGCCCAAACCACATTGCTGGCGAGGCCGTTGCGGATGTTGTACGAGGTGAAATGGCCATTGCGGAAACGGTTTAGTCCGCCGCCGCTGGTCCCGATCCAAAGATTGCCTTGCCGGTCGCCGTCGATCGCCAGCACAAAATTATTGGAAAGACCGTCTTCCGTGGTGTAAGTCCTCAAGCGCTTTCCGTCATAGAGAGTCAGCCCGGCGCGCGTTCCGAACCAGACCCGGCCCTGGCTGTCGGTATAGGAACACATGACGAAGTCTTTGGGCGCCCCATTGCCCTTGAAGGCTTTGACCTTTCCGTCGTCGAACCGAGCCAGACCGCGCCGGGTACCGATCCATAAGGCTCCGGAACGATCCTGTGTAACGGTAAAAACAAGGTTGTCGGGCAGGCCGTCTTTGGTTGTGTACACCGTTGCATGCCCGTCCTGCCAGCGCGTAAGGCCGTGGTCGGAGCCGAACCAGAATGCGCCATCGCGGGCTTGAAAGATGCCCAGAGCGACATTACTAGCCAATCCGTCCTGCTGCGTCAGCATTTGGAAGGAGGCGGCCTTCAGGCAATTCAACCCGCCACCCGCCGTGCCGATCCAAAGCGTCCCCTCCCGATCTTCGAGGATCGACCAGACATCTTTCCCCATCAGTCCATCGCTCTCGGTAAACGAACTGAAACGTCCCTTGGCGTAGCGGTCCAACCCGCCCGCTCCGGTACCGATCCACAGCGTTCCCGCGCGATCCTGGTAAAGCCGGAAAATCGTGTTACTCGTCAGACCGTCGGCGGTGGTGAATTTTCGCGCGCTTCCCGCCGCAATCCGCCACAGCCCGTTGCTCGTACCCGCCCACAGCACCCCGCGCTGCGCCGCATAAACCGCGCGCACGTATGCGTTCTTGAGCACGTCGATGTGCGGCGTTTGGAGGACGCCATGAGAAAACTTACCGATGCCCGAATGCGTGCCGACCCATACATTTCCATGCCCGTCGCCGGAAATGGAGAAGACGGTATTGTCGGGCAGGCCGCCGGCTTTGGTCAAAGTCGAGAAATGCCCGTTGGTGAAGCGTGCCAGGCCGCCTCCATCGGTGCCGATCCACAGCGTGCCGGTTTGATCCTCATAGAGCGCCAGGACGGAATCGTTGGGCAGCCCGCTGCGCGAAGTGTAGGCGGTGAATTTTCCGTGGCTGAACCGGGACAGGCCGCCTCCATCGGTGCCGATCCACAGATTGCCCTCGCGATCCACCAGCAGACAATTGATCTGATTGTTCAACAATCCCGGCGTGTGCTTATTGAAGACCGTGAAACGCACGCCATCGAACCGCGCCAATCCTTCTTCGGTACCGAGCCAAAGATAGCCGTCGGGAGTTTGCGCGATGGCGAGGACTGAATTTTGCGGCAGCCCCTGTGCGGTCTGCCAGGTTTGATGCAGCAACTTATCGAAAGGGATGCCCGGCGGCAGCGAGGCGTGGATGCCCAGCGAGAGCAGAAGGCCGGCCAGCACGAGCCGGAAGGACAGGCTAAAGCCTCGTGCGGGCTGGAGCCCGCCCTCCGTTTGCGAAATCCGAAGCATCCGTATGTTTGATCGGCTAAGATGTGACGAAGGTTGAGGGCGATCGAAGCGCCTAGTCCAGGGATTGGGCTGGGGCTAAGGCTGCTCGCTGTGGCAGAATCGTAGTGATTTGATGATCGCCTGCTCCAAACAGCCCGCTGCCGCTGCCGCTGCCGCGCTTTGTTGCCTGTTTCTGGCGACGGGTTCCTACGCGCAGCGCTCCGCTTCGACGCAGCCCGCAGCCGGATTCAACACCAGCATCACTTTGTTCACGGCGCTGGTGGCCATCAATGCGGCGGGATATAACGCCGGGATGAATTCGCCACTCAACGCTCGTTATCCGCTGCGGCGCAAGATCCGGCAGGAACTGGCGCAGCGCAAGATCCCGTGTCTGGCCGAGTTGAAGGCCTTTTACCAGGCGCATAAGCGGGCGAGCGATACGGCCGATCTGGGCCAATACATTTCGTTCGCGCTGGCCGCCGGAGGACCGCCGAAATTCGCCGTGCCGGCCGAGGGTCTGCCGCCCGACGCCCAGTCACTGGCCGGCTTTAGCAGTCTGTTGGCGCGCTTTTACAAAGAAGCGGATGTGGAGAAACTGTGGGTCGAGGCGCAACCCTCCTATCTGGCTGCCATTGCGGATTATCAGGATCCGGTGATTAACTCCATTTTCGAAGCCGACGGATATCTGCGCAATCCGTCGGAAGCGGGCCGCGGATTCCAGATTTTCATCGAACTGATGGGCGCGCCCGACCAGGTGCAAGTGCGCAGCTATCACAACGATTACTATGTCGTGGTCACGCCATCAAGCCAGCCCGCCGTGGACGCAATCCGCAATGCTTATCTGGCGTATACGCTCGATCCGCTTTCGTATCTGTATGCGGACGCGATCGATCAAAAGAAGGCGCTGGAGACGGTGGCGCAGCGTGCGCCGGCGCTGAACCTGGCGTACAAAGACAATTTTTCGCTGCTCGTCACGCAGTGCCTGGTGAAAGCCATCGACAGCCGGTTGATGCATACCGGCGCCCAAGAACGTCAGACTTTTGTGGACCAAGCGATGCGCCAGGGGTACATCCTGACTGCTTATTTTGCGAGCATGCTTCCCGAATACGAAAAGAGTCAATTTGCATTCCGGCTTTTCTATCCCAAGCTGCTTGAGAGCATCAATGTAAAAAAGGAAGAGAAGCGGCTGAGGAAGATCCAGTTTGCCAAATCGGCGCCCGCACGCATTGTTGCGCCGCCGGCGGCGGTGCAGATCGATCCGGTCGAGAAGGCGCTGGCCTCGGCCGAGGGCATGTTCCAGCAGCACAACTTACAGAAATCGGCGAAAGCCTTTCGTCAAGTGCTGCAGCAAACTAAGAAGCCGGACATGCTCGCCCGCGCCGAGTATGGCTTAGGTTTGATTGCGCTGGAGGAGAAGCGCTGGGACGAGGCAGAGCGTCAGTTCCAGCTCACGCTCGCGAAAAGCCCTCAATCCCGCGAAGGGGCTTGGTCGCATTATTATCTGGGGCAGTTGGATCTGAAGTCCGGCAACCCGGGCAAAGCGGTGAAAGAATTCAAGCTGACGCTCGCGACCAAAGGCGTTTCCGCCAAGGCTCGGGATGCGGCGGCGTACGCATTGCAGCATAATTCAAGTGCAAGTGCAGGAGAAAAGGAACCATGAAGATTCGAACCATTGCTTGTGTGGCGGCGCTATCGCTGGCGGCGCTTCCCGCCCTGGCGCGCCACAAGCAGAAGCAGAGTACAGAGGACCAGCAGCAGACTACTGCCCAGCAGCAGCCCAAAGGGCCGCATCCACACTCGAACGCCGAAATCGCGGCTTTGCAGAAGGTGCAAACCGCATATTCGGCGCACAACTGGGACGCCACGATTCAAGCCATCAACGACGTGCTGGAGAATTTTCCCAAGACGGAATACAAGCCCCAGCTCCTGGACATGGCGGCCAACGCCGCCGAGTATAAAGGCGACTACGCCGCGACCATCACCTACGGCCAACAGGCGCTGCAAGCGAACCCGCAGGATACCAGCGTGCTGGTCCAACTTGCCGAAGACATCGGGCAGCACACGCACGATACCGATCTCGACAAGGCGAAGAGCATTAAGCAGGTGCAGGATTACGCCAACAAAGCCCTGACGTTGTTGAAGGATCCTAATACTCAGCCGCCTCCCGGCGTCCCGGCGGCCTCCTGGTCTCAGATGAAGATCCAACTCACCAGCCGGGCCTACGACGCCTTGGGGCTGGCCGCCGGTTTGGATAAGAACTATCCACAAGAGATCACGTACCTAAAGACCAGCATCGAGAAAGATCCAAGTAACTCGGTAACCAGGGCGCGCCTGGCTCAGGCGTATCTCAACAATAAGCAGTATGACGAAGCCATTACACAGGCCAATCAGGTGCTCGCCATGGCCAACGTGCCGGCGCAAGTGAAGCAATTCGCCCAGGCACAGAAAGCCGCGGCCACCGAGGCGAAAGCCGCCGCGAAACCAGCGGCTCCCGCAAAGCCCGCCACTCCGGAGAAGCCGTCAACTCCCGCGCCACCGAAATAAACTCTGGGATGGCGCTTCCGGTCGAAGGGTTAGAGGAGAAGCTCGGCTACCGGTTTCACGACCGGAAGCTGCTGATCCGGGCGCTCACGCACCGGTCCTGGCCTCCGGAGCGCTCGGCTGGGCCTTCGTCTCCGGATAGCGACAACGAGCAACTGGAATTCCTGGGCGATTCCATCCTGGGCTTCGTGGCCAGCGAAGCCCTGGTCTCGAAGCACGCGGATGCGCGCGAAGGCCAGCTATCGAAATGGAAATCGCACCTGGTGAGCGCGGCCCATCTGCACGATTGCGCGCGAGCGCTCGATGTAGGCGATTATCTGCTGCTCGGTAAGGGCGAGGATCGCAATGGCGGACGCGAGCGCAAGACCGTGCTCGCCAATGCGCTCGAAGCCATCATTGCGGCGATCTATTGCGACGGCGGCCTGGAAGCGGCGCGCAATTTTCTGAACCGGCATGTGCTCACGGCGCTGGACGATGCCGCCGCCTTCGAAGCGCTCGCGCTGCTCAATCACAAAAGCGTGCTGCAGGAGCGCACGCAGGCGCTGGGGCTTCCGGCGCCGCGCTATTTCATCACCGGCTCCAGCGGTCCCGAGCACGCCAAGGTGTTTACGGTGGAAGCGCGCGTCAACGACCGGCTGTGCATCCGCGCCACCGGCAGTTCGAAGAAAACCGCCAGCCAACGCGCGGCCGAACTGCTTTCCAAGATGCTGGAGGCGCAAGCGCTCCAAGCCGAAGAATCGGAATGAAACTAGCGCGAAACCGGCACTTTGGATTTTCGCGACTTCAAGACGTGCAATCCGGCGGGCAGCAGCGAAACGACAATAATGGCAAGGACCACTTTCTCGAAGTTGTGCCGGATGGTTGGAACGTTTCCCAGCCAGTAGCCGCTCGTAATCATTAAGCTCACCCATCCGATGGCGCCGCAGATATTAAAGGTCAGAAAACGCGCATAACGCATCTTGCCGACACCCGCAATGAAAGCGGCGAAGGTGCGGATGATGGGCACAAATTTGGCATAGACGATGGTTTTGCCGCCGTGGCGTTCGTAAAACGCGTGCGTGCGCTCCAGATACTCGCGCCGGAAGATGCGCGATTTGGGGTTCTGAAACAGCTTGTATCCGAGCTTGTTGCCGAGCAGGAAACCGATGCCGTCTCCCATAATGGAGGCGCAGGCGAACAGGGCAATCATCCCCACAACCGGCAATTGTCCCGCGCCCGCCACCACTCCGATGGTGAACAGCAGGGAATCGCCCGGCAGAAAAAAGCCCACCAGTAATCCGCTTTCCGCGAAAACAATCACGAACAGAATGGCGTATCCGATCCAACCCGTCAAGACAGTCGAGAGCAGTTGGATGAGCTGCGCCGGATCCGTGAGGCTCCGCAAAAAGTGGATCGCTTCGGCCATACGGCGAGTTTAGTTAGCTGGTTTTATAGGAATCCAGAACGCGCTTGTAATTATCGCCGTCGATCCGGACTTTGCCGTGCTGCGTGAGATACGTGACCACGCTGTCGCGAAACAGCGGCCCCTGCACGTTTTGCTGCTCGTCGGTCAGATCCTGCACGATCGAGTCTTTGCTGGCCGCGAACTTACTCATGTCGGCGGGAATTTTCTGCGAGATTTGGCACACGAATTGGCTCTCTTGCGCCGAAACCGGACCCACGATCGCGCCCACTTTGTCCTGAAACGCGGAGGTGATCAGCGTGGCCGATCCCAAGCCTTCGGCGGCGCCATTAATCGTGAAGGGCGCGGCCGTCTTCACCTTCAAATGCGCTTCCTTGGCGATGGCTTTCAAGCTCTCCCCTTTGCGCGCACGCGCGGCCGCCTGGTCCGCCGCCTGTTTGGCTAGCTTCGCTGATTCAGCCGCCAAATATCCCTGCAGCACCTGCTGCTGGACCTGTTGATACTCAGCATTGTGCGCGGGCGTCACCTTGCTCACCGCGGCAAATGCATCTTTGCCCTGTGTGTCCAGACTGACCACCTGGGTAACGCCGCCGGCCTTGGCCGCAAAGATCGCGCTCATCATCGCCGGCGCCCCGTTCACCTGGGGCAATGTGCTGGTGCTGCTAACGTCGTTCAGTGTGTAGAACTTCAAATGGTGCTTGCTGGCGATCGCCTGTGCCTGCGCTGGATTATTCGTAATCTCCGCGCGCGCGGCATCAATCGCTTTCTGCAGATCGTCCGCCGCCGCCTGCTTCTTGGCTTGCAGCAGCAGCTCCGGCTTTGCTTCCGCGAATGTCTCCGTGTGCGCCTGCTGCTTCGCTTGCACTTGGATGATGTGGTAGCCGTATTGAGTCTGCACCAGCCCGCTGGTTTGGCCCGGGTTCAGCGAAAAGGCGGTATTTTCAAAATTCTTTACCGTCTGCCCGCGCACGATCCAGCCGATCTCGCCGCCTTTGGATGCCGACCCGGGGTCCTCGGAATACTTCTTCGCCAGCTCGGCGAAATCCCCGCCGTGCTGCAATTTCTGCAGGACCGTTTCCGCTTTGGCTTTGGCTTTCGCTTCATCCTGCGGCGACTTGCTGTTGAACTTGATCAGAATATGCCGCACCTTCACTCGCTGCGGGAACCGGTAGCTATCGAGATTCTCCTGATAACTCTGTTTCAGTTGCGAGTCGGGAATTTGCTCCCCCTGCACGAAATCCGCGCTGGCGCCGACAATCAGCGCCGCATCGCGATGCTCGGGAATGCGGAACTCGGAGCGATGCTTGTCGAAATATGCCTTCACCTTGGCCGGCGCTTGGTCCACTTTGGGGACGAAGGCTTTGGCTTGGAATTCGAGGTAATCGAGGGCGATCTTGAGATTTCTGCGCTTATATTCCGCGCGCGCCTGCTGATCCGTGACCAGCGCCGACTGCGCTTCCACGTGTTCCAGCTTCGCCGCCAGCATTGCTTCGCGCTGTTCGGTCTCGAACTCCTGCGGCGTCAGGTCCTGCTGCGCCAGAATCTGCTGGTAGGTCTGCATGTCGAACTTGCGCCCCAGCGCGGCGGTAAACTGCTCCCGAATGGCGTCCGCCAGTTCCTGGTCGGTGACGTGCATGCCCAGACGGCGCGCTTCATACGCCATGGCCTTGGTCGCGATCATCTGTTCGACGATGGAGGGCACGTACATCGCCAGCACGCCGTTCGGCAGGCTTCGCCCGCGCGTGATGTTCTGGATCGCGCGCTGTAAATCCTGAGTTGTGATCTGCTCTTTGCCGACTGTGGCGATGACGTTCGGGTTTCCGCCGAAGCCGCCCATACCGCCGCCCGGAATCAAGAACCAGACCATGGACGCCGCGATTACGAGCAGCACCGCGCCCATCAGATAGCGCACGCTCTTGGCACGGCTGCGGAAGAGATTAAACATAAACTTGCGATTGGCTGAGGGGGGCAGGCTTTGCGGTGTTCCCCGCGGCCCCAGTCGTAGTATACCGTGATGCGCGCTTCCTATTTAATCCGGCACTCCTGTCCGGTTCCAGCAGGATCAGCACGATCCCGGTTCCTATACGGATAGTTCTTATAAACTAGTGTATTAGCGTATAACTACGGGTATAATTAGGGCACTGGGCGGCTATAGGTAAGTGGTTGCTGCCCTCGACCCTCCGAATCCCGAAGGCCCACAGAACATCGTGGGCCTCCTACGGGTCACCTACTACTTACCTTTTACCGAAAACGCCAGCAGCACGTTTCCCGGCATGCCGCCCCATTGGCCGTAGCCCGAAGTGACATAAAGGATTCCGCCGGCGATGACCGGGCCGGCGCAGTCGATCGATCCACCGCGGGCCTTTTGTCCGTTGATGGTTTGATAGGGATGCGCCGTATTGACGTCCCAGATCACCTTTCCCGTAGCTGCCGCGTACGCCCGCAAATGTCCATCCTCCGAGCCGGAAAAAACCGCGCCGGGAATGGCGCTGACCGCAGCCGACTGTGCGGGGCTGCAATGTTTGCGGTCGCCGCAATCCGGCGGCTTCGCGCTCCACGCTTTCTCGCCATCCGCGAGTCTCAGAGCGAATAGACCACCGCCTTTTTTGGGATCGAGACCAAGGCGGTATCCGTGAGGAGCGGATTTGTCCGGAATCACTTTAATCTGCAGACCCGAATAGGCAACATACATGTTCTTGCGATCCGCGGCCGATCCCCATTGAATCCCGCCCAACGCGCCGCCCGGCCCAATCCGTGTCTGCCAAAGTATTGCGCCCTGGTGGTCCGGATCGAGCGCATGGACCATGCCCGACTTCTGGCCGATCACCAGTTCACGATGTCCGTTCGGCAGAGTGACAAGAATCGGCGGCTGCCCGAAATCGAAGTCGCCGCCGTGTTGCTCGGGGCAGTTCGGACTGCCCGGCGCCCCGCAAGCGTTGTTGAAGATATCGCCGATGGTGATCTGCTTGGACCACAGAATTTTGCCTGTCTTCGCATCCAGAGCCAGGACGGCATCGCTGGTCTTGGTGACCGGTTCCGAATAGTTGTCGCCGGTAGCGACATATAAAACGTCGCGTTTTTTATCGAATGTGGGAGCCGACCACACCGCTG
This sequence comes from Bryobacteraceae bacterium, assembly GCA_036379475.1. GTDB lineage: Bacteria > Acidobacteriota > Terriglobia > Bryobacterales > Bryobacteraceae > Bog-105. The sequence goes on from DASVGP010000258.1 coordinate 27,596, forward strand.
CACCCGAAGGTCCATACATCTGCGTGCCGGCCTTATTCTTTCGCGTAGGCTGGGGCTTCTTCGCGATCGTGTAAGTTCGCCAAATCTGCTTCCCCGTCGCGGCATCGAGTGCCACCACGCTGCCGCGGAAGGTGCAGCATTCGTACTTAGGCGAAGGCGGAAGCGCTTCCTCAAAAGAAGACACCGGAACGTACAGCACACCTTTGTGCAATTGCGGCGCGCCTGTAAGCAGCGCGGCAAAGTGCTTCCCGACATGCGTCTTCCAAAGCAATTTGCCGCCGGCTAAATCGACCGCGTAGGCGTTGGCTTTCATGTCGCCGAAGTAAATCGCGTGTTTGCCCGCTACAATCGGCGAACGCACCTGCGCATCCGCTTGGAATCTCCAGCGAATGCAGCCGCTCTTTGCGTCCAACGCATAGACCGACTTGGTCAGGTCTGCTACGAACACGCGGCCCTCGGCAATGGCCGGCTGTGAATGTACCGTCACGCCATCACCCAGTTCGAATGCCCATTTCAGCTTCAGTTTGGGAACCGCGGCGGCCGTGAGCCCCGCCTCTTTCGCGCTTTGAAACCGCGTATTTTGGATGTTTTCGCCCCACATGCCCCAGTGGGGAGCATTCTGCCGTGGCTGCGCCGCCATCCGGCAGAACGCGTTCGACGGAGGCGCCGCCGCCGGTTTTTGGGCGGGGGCCGCGAGATAACCAACCAATGCATATTTCTGCTGGGTCGTCAGCCCGGCCGCCTGCGTTTTCATGGTTCCGGTAGTAATCGCGCGCATGATCGTCGCGGCGTCCATCTGGCGCAGCGCGCTGAACGGCGGCACTCGCCCCGTCGCCGCGTTGTGACAACTCGCGCAGTGAGCTTTGTAAATCGCCTCGCCGTTTTGCGCCAGTGCAGTTGCCGCGCCGAGCGTTGCGGTCAAAGCCACGCAGAGCAAATTTCGGCGATCCATTTCCCCAAGGTTACACATTTGTAAAGCGCTAAACTCGCCTGTGTCCGATAGACTGTATGCATCCATGAGGCCCTTTTTCCGAGTTGCTCTCCTCACCGGGCTTGCCGCGGTTATCGGGCTAGCTCAGCAGACGATTCCCTTGCCCTTCAAAGCCGGTGCGGGAGCCTCGCCCAAAACCTATCCCGAAAAGCAATACTTCTCCAAGGCCTGGCACACGGAAGTCGTCACGGACGTATCCAAACCGAGTCTGATGGTTTACAAACCGCTCGCCGGAAAGGCCAATCACGCCGCCATCGTGATTTGTCCCGGCGGTGGTTTCATGGCGCTGTCAATCGAAAGCGAAGGGATCGAGGTTGCCCACTGGCTGGCGGCGAAGGGATTCACCGCGTTCGTGCTCAAGTATCGTCTGGCACCCACGCGCGGCGACGCAACCGAGGAGTTCGAACAACTCTGGCGTCACAACAAAGAAAAGTTCAGAGAACTAATCGGCGGCACGGTGCCGCTCTCGATGGCCGATGGATTGGCGGCGATGACCTATGTGCGCAAGCACGCCTCCGATTGGAAGGTCTCGCCCGACAGAGTGGGCATCGTGGGATTCTCTGCCGGAGGAACCGTCGCGGCCGCGGCGGCGCTGCGGTATTCGCCGGAAAGCCGGCCTGCATTCGCGGGGCTGCTCTACCCCGCGACCTCGATGTTTAAGGCTGTTCCCGTCCCGGCGGATGCCCCGCCCATCTTCATTGCCGCGGCGACGGATGACAATCTGGGGCTGGCCGGCAACAGCGTTGCGTTCTATGAGAAGTGGACCGCGGCCCACAAGTCGGCTGAACTGCACATGTATGCCAGGGGACGCCACGGCTTTGGAATGCACAAGCAGGGCACCACGTCCGACCGATGGATCGACGAGTTTTGGGATTGGCTCAAGATGGAAAAGATTTCGGAAAAGCTGTGAGCCTCGACTTCCGTGGGGCAGGCTTTCTAGCCCGACTGCCCTCCATGCCTTGAACGCCTGGTACGAAATATAATTCTTCACACATCGCCCCCGCGCCGGCACTCATGTCACACCCCGAAAAGCTATCCCGTCTCACTATTTGAGAAGGGAGAAGACAGATGATCAAATGGGCACTTCGAAAAGTGATTGGCAAGTTCGAGCGGGACTGGAACTACGACGCCGGCTATATGCGCGACATCATCGACGCGAGTCCGCGCGCCGCATGGCTGTTTTCCCGCGCCGCCGCTCTCGGGCAGTTCCGGCGTGACCTCCCCATCGAGCCATGGTATGCCGCCGGCATTACCGCTGTGCGCCACGAGGACTGCGGTCCCTGCACGCAGTTGGGGGTCGCCATGGCGGAGCGGGCCGGCGTCAGCCCCGCGGTTCTGCGTGCGGTGCTTGCGGACGATCCCGGCGCTATGCCTCCGGACGTCGCGCTGGTGTGGAAATTCACGCGTGCCACGCTCGCGCACGATCCTGCTGCCGATGAGTACCGCGGCGCGATTGTGCAGCGCTGGGGACAGCGCGCCCTTGTCAGTTTGGCTTTCGCCATCACCGCGGCGCGCATCTATCCGACAGTCAAGTACGCCCTCGGCCACGGCAAGGCTTGCACGCGTGTCGTCGTAAGCGGTACGCCCGTAATCCTCGATCACGGCCGCGCGCCGTTGCAAGCCGATGTAGCGGTGCACACCCCGTGAGTTCCGCGAGCTCGATTCCGGATCCGGCCGCGAGCTTCGAGCCCTACCGCCGCCGCCTGCTCGGTCTTGCATATCGCATGCTTGGGTCGATCGCCGACGCCGAGGACGCGGTGCAGGAGACGTACTTGCGCTGGCATGCCGCCGACCGCGACAAAGTGTCGGACCCGAGAGCGTTTTTGATGACCACGACCACGCGGATTTGTCTCGACATGCTCACATCGGCCCGCGCACGCCGCGAGGAGTATGTCGGTCCCTGGTTGCCGGAGCCGGTGGTCGATTCGGCAGCGCTCGCGCCGGACAGTCGCGCCGAGCTGGCCGAGGATCTGTCCGTAGCGCTGCTCTTGATGCTGGACCGGCTGTCCCCGCTCGAGCGGGCTGCCTTCCTGCTGCACGACGTTTTCGATTTCTCGTTCAGCGAAGTGGCCGTGATGCTGGAGCGTGGCGAGGCTGCCTGCCGCCAGTTGGGCGCCCGCGCTCGCGCGCACGTGCGAGCCTTACGGCCGCGCGGCGCCTCGCTCCCTCTGGTGCGTTCGGACGAGATCGAGGGGAAGCACGCGCAGCTCATGTCCGCATTCGTGGCGGCAGCGCGCGCGGGCGATCTCCATGCGCTGACGCAGTTGCTCGCGAGCGACGTGCGCGTCGTGACCGACGGCGGCGGCAAGGCGGCCGCGGCGCTGAACGTGCTCGACGGCGCCGATCGTGCGGCCCGGTTCCTGGTCGGTGCCGCGCGCAAAGGATGGCGCGACGATTTCCTGCTGCGCTTTGCGGCGATCAACGGCCTGCCTGGCGTCATTGTGGACGGACCCGAGGGACCGGTGCAGACGGCGGCGTTCGAGATCGAGGACGGCGTCATTCAGGCGCTGTATGTGGTGCGCAATCCGGACAAGTTGCGCCATTTGGCAAGTCGGTCACAACGAGCCCAAATCACTATTCGCTAGTACATCAACGACTTACTCCCCCCTCCCACCGACTCCCGCTCTACCTTGAATTACTCTGGCCTCGTTATGACCCCTCGTTCCATTCGTCGCGCCGCCGAGCGCAAAGCCCGCAAACTCGCTCGTAAAGCCGAGAAACAATCTTTACTGCAGACCGCAGAAGGCGTCTCCGAAGCCGAGATGCCATTCCCGGCATTTGAACCCGAGTTGGATCTCCCGGCGCCTGCGGATGACGCTGCGTCTTTCAGCGAGCCGAAGACTCAAACCGATGAGGCCGCGCCTTTCAGCGAGCCGAAGACTCAAAAAACGCCGCCATCTCCCGCCCGGCTTGCCGCCAACCAGGCCAATGCCCAACTCTCCACGGGTCCGCGCAGCGCAGCAGGAAAAGAAATCTCTCGCCTCAATGCTGTCAAAACAGCGCTCACCGGCCGCACTGTTCTTCTGCCCACCGATGATGCCGCCGCCTACGAGTATCACGTCCGCGAGTTCATGAAAGAACTCAACCCCGTCGGCATCCGCGAGCAGGCGCTCGCCCAGTCCATCGCCGATAACATGTGGCGCGTCCTCCGCATCCCCGCGCTCGAATCCGCCATCTTCGCCCGCGGCTATATCGAATTTGCCAACCAGTTTGAAAACGAAGACCCGGAGAGGCGCCTCGCCCTCATCGAGGCCCAGACCTTTCTGACTTATCAAAAGCAGATCCGCAATCTGCACATCCAGGAAGCGCGCCTCCAGCGCCAACGCGCCAAGGACATGGCCGAATTGCGTGAGCTTCAACAGGAGCGTATCCAAAAGGAAGTGCAGCAGATGGACGCCGCCTGCGAACTGTATCTCGCCGCCCAAAAAGACCATCGGCCCTTCGATCCCTCCGCATTTGGGTTCGTTTTTTCAACTGCCGATATCGAGACCCATCTCAAGGGCCTCGGCGCCGCCCATCGCGCCCGCCCAGCCATGCGCGACTTTATGAAAACCGCAAAAGCCGCCTGACCTTTGTCTCCGATACGCCGATTCTGAGCCGCGCATCCAAGCGAGCGGTCTTGCTATTTTTCAGGGCCGTCTACAGCCCCATCATGGTGTCGAACGCATGCCGCAGCAGGCGAACCGCGTCGACTTCGGAGATTCGCTTGGGATCGTAGGCGCGCTCGAGCGCCAGGCCGTTGAGCATGGCTTCCAGACCGAGCCGGCGCAGTTCGAAGAGATCCGGTTTGCTGCGCAGGCGCGCCGGGAGCAGTTCCTGGATTAGCTGAAGGTGAAGCGAATCGCGGATGCGGCGGTGTGCGTCGGCGAGGCGCGCCCGCAGTTTTCCATGGCGCAGAGCAAATAGCTTGAATTCGAGCATCAGCATGTTCCATTCGCGATCCGACAGCCGTGCCACGTAATAGTCGCGCAGACATTGGAGCCGCTCCTCCTCGCCGGAACAGTTTTCGAGCAAGCGGCGGATGCGCTCTTTGTGTGCGCGCGCCTGGTATTCGAGCAGCGCTAAAAACAGATCTTCTTTGGCGGGGAAATGCGCGTAAAACGCGCCGCGGGTATGGCCGGCGTCGGCGGCAATATCTTCGATCCGGGCGGCCTGGAAGCCGTCGCGGGCGAATATTCGGCGCGCGCTTTTCAGCAGCTTGCGGCGCATGGCCTCGGTTTTTTGCTGATGCTTATTGAGCGGAATTTCTTCAGCCGCGCTGCGTATCACTTTCTTGATTATATACACGGATGTACGAAATATGGTACATATATGTATGCAAAGGATGCGACGTCTCTTGGTCTTAACCTGTGCCGCAACCTGCTGCGCCTGGGCGCAATTGCCCGCGCCGGGAACGCCGGCCCGCGCGCGCGCGGCCGCTTTGCCGCTTTCGGGAGTGATGAGCGTGGGTTCAGCCAGCGCGCAGCAGTCCGCCAGCCCGGGAACCGGAGTAGCCGCGGTGACCAGCACGACTCAGGTGGGCGGAGATTATCAGGGAAGTGTTCCGGCCGCTAATATCCCCACCGGCCCTGTCACCTTGTCGCTGAACGACGCGGTGAAACTCGGGCTGAGGACGAACCTCGGCGCGCTCTCGGCCGCCAATACCGATGAAGCGATGCGGGCGCAACGGCTTCAAGCGCTCAGCGCGCTGCTGCCGCATATCTCCGCGAACATAGGCGATACCGTGCAGCAGGTCAACTTAGCCGCCTATGGCTTTCAGTTTCAGGCGCCGCCCGGGTTGGGTTTTTCCATCCCCTCAGTGGTTGGTCCGTTCAACGTTTCGCAAGCTCAGGCCTCGCTCAGCCAGTCGATCTGGGATCCGGTGGCGCGCAGAAATTGGAAGGCAACCAAAGCGACCGAGCGCGCGGCCTCGTTTTCGGCGATGGATGCGCGGCAGTTGGTGGTCCTGGCGGTCGGAGGCATGTATATGCAAACCGTTGCCGAACGGGAGCGCGTTCGATCGCAGCAGGCGCAGGTGGCGAACGCGCAGGCGGTTTATAACCAGGCGGTGGTGCGCAAACAGGCTGGCATGAATGCGCGTATCGACGTTATGCGCAGCCTGGTCGAACTGGACACTCAGAAGCAGCGGCTGAGTTCTCTTCAATCGCAATTGCAGAAGCAGAAAATCGCGTTTGCGCGTTTGGTAGGCGTGCCGCTCGGGCGCAAACTGATCCTAAGCGATTCGCTGGGTTTCAGCAAGACCGCTATACCCAGCGCCTCGGATGTCATTCAAGAAGCGTTCCGGCGCCGGCCGGATCTAAAGGCCGCCGAAGCGCAGGTGCACGCGGCCAGACGGGCTTTATCGGCCGCTCATGCCGAGCGGCTGCCTTCGGTCTCGCTGAGTGGCGATTATGGCGTGATCGGACCGAATCCCACCGCGATGCACGGCGTCTTCACGGTAGCCGGCTCGGTGAACGTTCCGATCTGGGAAGGGCGGCGCATCAAGGGAGATATTCTACAGGCCGAAGCCACTCTGCGCCAGCGCCAGGCCGAGCTTGCCAACGAGCGAGGAGCCATCGAGGAGGACGTGCGCACGGCTCTGGTGGACCTGCGCACGGCTGCCGGCCAGGTACAATTGGCGGGCAAGAATCGCGACTACGCGCATGAGACGTTCACCGAAGCGAAAGACCGATTCAATGCCGGCGTTGCCTCCACCGTAGAAGTGGTGCAGGCGCAAGAGCAGGTCGCCTCCGCTGAGAGCGATTACATCTCCAGCCTGTACTCGTTCAATCTGGCACGGCTGGCGCTGGCAAAAGCTACCGGTGACGCTCAGGCCGGTTTACCTCATTCCCGGAAAGGTGGGCGCCCCTGATGGCACAAGAGACGGAGGCACAAATGGAGCCAGGGCAACAGGAGATTCCGCCGGCCCGGAACGTCCGCCCGCGCGGCCGCAAGCGCGCGTTCCTGATTTTTTTTGCGGTGCTGATCGTGCTCGCCGCGGCCGGCTTTCTCTATTGGTGGCACGCACGTCAGTTCGCATCCACCGACGATGCTCAAGTCAATTGCCACATGAATCCCATCGGCGCGCGCATCGACGGCACGGTGGTGAAAGTCTATGTAGACAACAATCAGATGGTCCATGCAGGCGACCCGTTGGTCGATCTCGATCCGCGCAACTACAAAGCCGCTATGGATCAGGCGCTGGCCCGTCTCGCGCAGGCGAAGAGCATGATCGTCGAGCAGCGCCCCAGCGTTCCGATTACGCAAGTGCAGAACGTCACTAACATTTCCACCGCCGAGGCCGGAGTGGCAAATGCGAAAGCGGCGCTGGCGGCGGCCAAGCGCGACCGCGAATCCTACGCGGCGAAGCTGGCCGAATCGCAAGCCAAAAACGCGAGAGCGCAAGCCGACCGCGAGCGCTATTCGATTCTGATCAAAAAGCAGGAGGTTTCCGAGCAGGAATATCAGCAAGCCGTGGCTGCGGCGAAGGCATCCACGGCGGCGGTTGCAGCGAACCGGGCCGCCTTGCAGTCGGCCGGGCAAACCATCGCTCAGAGGAAGGCGCAGTTACAAGAAGCGCAGAGCCGGTTGGCGCAGTACAAGCGTGTGGCGCCGAACCAATTGACGATTCGCAAAGCCATGGTGCGCTCGAACGAAGCCAATGCCGAAATGGCGGAAGCGCAAGTGGAGCAGGCGCGGCTGAAGCTCGCCTATTGCCATATCACCGCGCCGGTTTCGGGAATCGTTATCAATCGAACCGCCGAAGTCGGCAAGCATGTCGCGGCGGGTCAGGCGCTGGTCACCATTGTCCAGGTGAACGATCTATGGGTGACGGCGAACTTCAAAGAGACGCAGCTTGCGGATCTGCATCCGGGCGAAAGCGCCACCATTCACGTGGATGCGCTCGGCCGCGATTTCAAGGGATACGTGCAGAGTATCGGCGGCTCGACCGGCTCGGTGGCGAGCGTGCTGCCGCCGGAAAACGCCACCGGAAATTACGTGAAGGTAGTCCAGCGCATCCCGGTTCGCCTCCGCTTCAAGCCCAACCAAAAGGGCCTGGCACAGCTCCGGCCGGGGATGTCGGTCGAACCGCAGGTGCGCATTAGTCACTGAACGTGCCCGAGATCATCAGCCATAGCGATTGGAAGCCGTCGCACAACCCCTGGGTGGTCGCCATGGTGGTTACGCTCGGGACCTTCATGCAGGTGCTCGACTCCTCCATCGCAAACGTGGCGCTGCCGCACATCGCGGGCACGCTCGGCGCAACCTATAACGAATCGACCTGGATTTTGACCAGCTATCTGGTTTCGAGCGCCATCGTGCTGCCGATTTCCGGCTGGCTGGCAACGGTTCTCGGCCGCAAGCGTTTCTACCTCTTCTGCATCGGCTTGTTCACCGCGTCTTCTTTTATTTGCGGCATCTCCGACAGCCTGCCGATGCTGATCATTGCGCGCGTGCTGCAGGGTGCGGGCGGCGGCGGCCTGCAACCCTCCGAACAGGCGATCCTCGCCGACACATTTTCCGTCGAAAAGCGCGGCATGGCGTTTTCGATTTACGGCATGGCGGTGGTGGTGGCGCCCGCCATCGGCCCCACGTTGGGCGGCTGGATTACCGATAACTTTAGTTGGCATTGGATCTTCTTTATTAACATTCCGGTAGGTATCATCTCGTTTGCGCTTGCCACGCGATTTGTCGAGGATCCGCCTTGGCTCAAACAAGAACGGCGTGCCGGGATCGGCATTGACTATATCGGACTCGCGCTCATCGTCATCGGCGTAGCCACGTTTCAGATGGTGCTCGACAAAGGCCAGCAGAAGGACTGGTTCTCAGATCCCCTGATTACCACCATGTTCTGCATCGGCGTTCCGGCGCTCGTCGCTTTCTTCCTTTGGGAGTGGTATCACCCGGACCCCATCGTCGACGTGCGGCTGCTCAAGAATCGCAACTTCGGCACCGCGGTGTTTTTCTCCTTTATTCTGGGCATCGTGCTGTTCGGCTCGACGGTATTGATTCCGCAGTTCCTGCAAACGAGCTTGGGCTACACCGCCGAACTTGCTGGACTGGCGCTCTCACCCGGCGGCATCGTGCTGATGTTCCTCATGCCGGTCGCGGGAAGACTGACGCAAACCAAAATCGATCCACGACTGCTGATCGCCTTCGGATTCCTGGCCACCGCCGTGACGCTGCATCTGTTCACCGTCGTCTATCTCGGTATTACTTTTACGACTATCGTGATTCTGCGCATGCTTCAAGTAGTTGGGATGCCGTTCATTTTCATTCCCATCAGCATCTTGAACTATGTCGGGGTGCCGCGCGAAAAAAACAACCAGGTCTCGGGCATTTCGAACTTCTCCCGCAATATGGGCGGCGCGATCGGCACCTCGCTCATCGAGACTTTTCTGGCACGCCAGAACCAGATGCACCAGGTGGCGCTAACGGCTCACACCACGCACGCGAACCCGCATTTCGAGCACTTGCTCCAAATGCTCCAGGGCGCGTATTTTGCATATGGATACGGGCCCGCCGAGGCGGCGCAAAAAGCGCTCGCGACCGTCTACCAAATGATTTACGCACAGGCCAGTGCGCTGAGTTTCGAAAACAGCTTTTGGATGATGTCGGTGATCGTCCTGTGTCTGGTTCCCCTGCCGTTCATCATGCGCCGGCCCAGGCCCGGCGAGCAGCAGCCGAGGGCGGCGCATTGAGAGGTTCGGTAATGGCTCGATTTCAGAAAGGTCATACGAAAGCGTTTTCGGACGGCCGACCGGGAGTAGCGGACGCAACGGTGTTTTCGGCGCTAATCCAGTGCTTGTTTCCGGGTGGGTGTCATCCAGGAGCAACCCGGACAGAGCACATCTCCGAGATGGCCACTTTACGGCAAGGTGGATTCGCGGGCACGCTGCCGCGTTCCTCTTTCTTTGTCCGGCCTTCTGTCCGGGATCGCGCCTGATCCGTCCTCATTATGCCGGCTTCGGCATCCATGAAAAACAGGTACACTGGTCTGATGCTCAGGACCTCAGTAACCGTTCTCCTCTGCTCGCTCGCGGGCGCGGTCCTGGCAACGGGCCAGCGGCCTGCAGCTTGCCCAGTAAGTGTTTCGTGCCCGGTTTGCGACCCAGCCCGCACGGCGGGCCCTCTAACCACCCTTCGCGAAGGAAACGGCCGATTCGTCAACGGCCATCCAAGACATTTCCATCAATCTGTCGAATGCGGAAAGCGACTATCCTGCTGTCAAAAGCCGTTCGCAGTCATCTTAAGCTGTTCTGATTCCCGCGTTTCACCTAACGTACTCTTCGACCAAGGTATTGGCGATCTGTTCGTGATTCGCGTAGCAGGGAACGTTGCCACTCCGGATGCGCTGGGCAGCATCGAGTATGCGGTCGATCATTTTGGCGCCAAGCTCGTCGTAGTGATGGGGCATCAGCGTTGCGGCGCGGTCCAGGCGGCGTTCTGCCCAAGACCTGGCCCACATCTGGACGTGCTATGGGATCTGATCCGCCCGTCGGTTACGCATCCTCTGCATTCGTGCGAACACCACGAACAAGTCGACCCGGCAGAATGGGACCTGGCAGTGAAGAAGAATGCTTCCAATATGGCCGCAATCGTCGCGCGGGATCTCCATAGCAGGGCTGGCGTGAAGGTTGTCGCCGCCTATTACAGTCTCGACACCGGAAAGGTGAACTTCTCAAAATAACGCTTCTGGCGGGTTACGGAGAAAAAGCGGATGGTGGCGAAGCTGCGTCAAGTAAAAGCGGAGCTTCGCCGTCGGATGCATGATCCCGTGTCGTCGGTCGCGCGTTGTCGAATCGGTTACTCCGATTTTTCAGCGATGGATTCCAGCACCCCGCGTTTTGCATCCTTATCCTTACGAACGCCTTGTCACGGGCAGGTTCCGCTCGTGACGGAGCATTCTCCGGCTTAATCTTTGTTTGGAGCGCACGGCTCGCAGCTTACATATATGCGTGCAGTACCTCGTCCACCGCCGCGTCGCCGGTCGGATATTTCACGCCTGTCAGAGGACTTCCCGCTTCCAGCAGCGCCTTGACTACTCGCGCGAACTCGCCCTGCGGATAGCGCTTCTCCACGAGGCAGTCGTATAGCGCATACCCGAGGGGCGTCGCATTATACATGGGATCGCGAATGTCCACCGGATGTCCGCGCGTAATCAACAGCTCCACCAAGTCACCCGAACCTGCCCACGCGGCATTGTGCAGTGGCGTGTAACCGTGGTTGCGCTCCGGATGCGCAACCGGAAATCCCAAGTCGAGCATTAGCTTCACCGCGTCGTAATTCGTGTTTGTCTCCCAGCAATACTTCGCCACGAGTTCGCGATCCACATCCGGCAGTTCCGGCACGATCTCCGGATGCTCGTTCGCGATCGAGTGCGCTTCCTCGGTGCGCGCCAACACGCAGTTCACCAACAATCGTGTCGGCAAATCACTCTTCGCGTACAGGAAATCGAACATCGTCTGGTGTCCCTTCATCAGAGCGACTTGGTGCGGATAAGAGTTGAAGCGCAACGTCCACTGGTAGATCGTGCCGCCACGCCCTTCATGGCCAAGCGGTGGGAACTCCGGCGGTTTGCCGATCCGCTGCGCCAAGCACCCCCGATCTTCCGTTACCAATCTCTCCGCTAGCGTCAGATCGCCCAGCGCAGCTGCCAAGAAAATGTCCGCTTTCGCGCCGCGCTCCAACAGGAATCGCGCCACGTCCGGCGATTCACCGATACACCATTGTGCCGCCGTCGAATCGTGATCCTCGTCGCAGGCGTCAATTCGAGCCCCATGATCCAAGAGCAACGCCGCCACCGAGACCGTCCTCGCGCAATGCAAGGGAGTCCGCGCGTCCATCCCCTTCGCGTCGACCAGAGAAATGTCCGCAGCCAACATCTCGGCCAGCTTATCGGTCAGCCCTGCCAGCGCCGCCTCATGAACCGCCTGGTCCGCATTCTGTTGCGCCATGCCCACAGTGTATTGCGACTCTACTCCGGCCAAGACGTGCAAGCTGTCCCAAACCTCGCCTATCTCCGGATTTGGCATCCATGGAATTCTGGACGATCACACGCCAGGAGCACCTAGTTTGAGATTCGACAAGCCGCTGCCCGCGTAAACCCAGCTGAGCCGGGTGCATGGGGTCGTTTCGCAAAACCGCTTCGGGCTCACAAAATCGAGGCAGCGGCCACGGACAAGCATGCGGAAGGGGATTATCCAGCGTTCCGGGAACTTTCGGCCGGTAAATAGCGTCTGAGCCGTTGCAGATGGCCACGTTCTGGCGAGACTTTTCGTTCGGCTTACGCCTCCTTGGTAAGAATAAAGGCTTCGCGGTCATCGCTGTGCTGGCGCTCGCGCTTGGCATCGGGCCGAACACAGCGATTTTCAGCATCATCTACGCCACACTGCTGGCGCCGATGCCGTACCCGCATCCGGATCAACTCGTCATGGTCTGGTCGAAAATCCAGGGTCACCGGAATGGAGTGGCGGCAGGCGACTACCTTGATTGGAAGCACCAGAGCCGGTCGTTTCAGGGGCTTTGGGCGCAGAGCGGCTTCAGTGCGAATCTGACCGGCCGCAATGCGCCCGTGCAGATCCGCGGGACCCAGATCACGCCGGGCATGCTTAGCGGCTGGGGAGCGAGGATGATGCTGGGCCGCGACTTTTCACCAGAGGAAGGCAAGCCCGGCAACGATCACGAGGTCATCCTGATGCACCGGCTCTGGGTGAGCCGTTTCGGCGCCAGCCGCGACATTGTCGGCAAGCCCATCAAGATCAATGACGAGGACTACACAGTGGTTGGGGTGCTTCAGCGCGGGCAGCAGGATCGCATGCCGAACCAGTTATACGTTCCGCTCGCTTTCAAACCGGAGCAGATCAATCACGACTTTCACTGGCTGCTTGTTATGGGCCGATTGAAGCCGGGAGTCACGATCAAACAGGCCCAGGCGGATATGGATGCGGTGACGAAACATATCGGCGAGGCCTACCCACAGGACAAAGGCTGGGGAGCGCGTGTCGATCCGTTGCGCAATGATTTCCTGCCGAGGACGCAAATCGAAGCCATGTGGCTGCTGATGGGCGGCGTAGGATTCGTGCTGCTGATCGCGTGTGCGAATGTGGCGAACCTGCTGCTGGCCCGGGGAACCGCGCGGCAGCGGGAGATCGCCGTGCGCGCCGCGGTTGGAGCTTCGCGCTGGCGGCTGTTTAGTCAATTACTCACGGAGAGCTTGGCGCTGGCACTGGCCGGCGGCATAGCAGGTGTCGCACTCGGCTGGGGCATTTTGAAGCTGATCATGGCGTTCATGCCGGACCAGACGCTTCCGTCCGAAGCCGATGTAAGCCTGAATATCCCTGTTCTGTTGTTTTCGCTGGGTGCGACCGTACTGGCGGGCATTCTGGCCGGCTGCGCACCGGCGTTTCAGGCATTCCGGCTCAACCTCAATGACGTTTTGAAGCAATCTGCGCGATCCCTCAGCGCCGGCCGCCACTGGACCCGGCGAGGGCTGGTGGTGGGCGAATTCACCCTTGCTCTTACACTGCTTGCCGGCGCGGGCCTCGCCGTCCACAGCTTCTGGAAGATTATGCAACTCGATCTCGGGATAAGAACAGACCAGATCCTGACTTTCTCTCTGCCCGTGCCGGAGGGACAGCTCAAACAAGCCGGCCAGATCCGCAGCTTCTATTCCGAGATCCTCGACCGGATTGAAGCTGTCCCCGGAGTTTCGAGCGTGAGCGCCAGCACTGGTGTACCGCTTGAGTACACCGGCTTCGGCATGCCGTTTTATATCGCCGGGAAGCCATTTGCCAATCCGGCGGATCGTCCCGGCGCGGGCTTTCAGATGGTGACGCCAGGCTACTTCGATACGTTCGGCATCCGCATGGTGCGTGGCCGCCGGTTCGATGACCGGGATACGGCCGGAAGCCAGCGAGTCATCATGGTCGACGAGAACTTCGTGAAGAGGTTTCTAAAAGGCGTTGACCCGCTGCGGAAGCGCATCGTGATTGAACAACTGATTCCGGGAGTACAGAAGCTTGGCCCGGCGGTTCCATGGCGAATCGTCGGTGTGTTCCACACGGTGCAGTATGGCGATAGGCCCTCGGACGCGTTCCCGGTCATGTATGTGCCTTTTGCGCAGAGTCCCTGGCCGACGGAGAACATCGCCGTGCACACTCATGGCGATCCTGCGGCGTTAACAAAGAGCATCGCCGCCGCGGTCCACTCCGTCGACCCGAACCTGCCCTTGGCCAATCCGCAAACAATGGAACAGGTGTTATCCAATACCCGTGCGGGCGACCGCTTCACAACGATTCTCCTCATCAGCTTCGCTGCCGATGCACTCTTATTGGCGGCTCTGGGAATCTATGGCGTGTTCAGTTTCCTGGTGGAGCAGCGCACACACGAAATCGGCTTGCGGATGGCCCTGGGCGCCGGGCAAATGGACGTCATGCGGCTCGTGCTCTGGGAAGGTATCTTATTGGCGTTTGCGGGTCTCGTGCTAGGCGCAGGCGGCGCATGGCTAGTGGGGCGGGCCATGTCGTCGATGCTCTATGGCATCACCGCGCTGGACTATCAGGTGTTTATTTCGGTGGGCGCTGCTCTTCTCGCGTCCGCTCTGATCGCCTGCTATGTGCCGGCGCGACTGGCGGCACGCATCGATCCCATGCTGGCCTTACGCGAGGAATGATCCTGAATTACGCCCTATCGGTTAATGTCAGCAACGCCGACTTCCCGTCAACTTGGATTCGTAAACATTAGGCCGTCACCGGCGATTTAAGAATGACGCCAGCGCGCACTATCCGAGAGTGCAGTCGACCGCCGACCTTTCAGCCCAGCGGACATAACAGAACTTCACAATACCGATCCGAAATATCGGTGAGTGCGGTGCAACCCGAACCGGCAGGCCTTTGGGAGAAGATCAATTCGTGGAGCAGTGCGAGCATCAATTGGGATTGACTTTGCGAAGGCAGAAGCCGGGGCCGAAAGCGAAACCGTTGGCCTCCTATGCCGATCAATCAGCGGTTTGAGTGCGAGGTGCTATTACATGAATTCGGGAGTTATGGTGACTGTCCCGGATCTACCTGAAACGATTACCCAAACCCGTGCGCGCCTACTGGCGGTCAGAACACATGTACCAGTCCCGGGCGCAAACTCCGGGATGGGGTCCCGTGTCACGGCCATTCGGAATTGTTTCAGCGGAAAAACGAGGCGGCTTTCAAATTTACTGATGTTTATGGGCGCTGAGCGTTACTGGCTGAAGCCGCCACAAGCTCGGCGAGCTGGTTGTGAAGGATCGTTCGAAAAACCGGCCTTTCGGACGCTGACCAAAGGTGTGGGATACGTTATCCGAGCCCGGCTGCGCGGGCGATCAGAAGCAATCCCGCACCGGCCATAACGGCTCCGATGGCTCGTGCGACCCGTACACCGGCCGGTGCGAAGCGTTCGAGGGTGATGGCCGTGGTCAGGGCAGCCATCGCGCGCAGGTCCATGAAGCCGAACGCGAGCAGAATCGTCGTCATACCGGCGCAGCAGTAACTGCAATGCAAACCGAGCCGCAGACCGTGCCGCCACGCGGCGCGCGCGTCCGCCGGAAACGTATGGCCGCGCTCGAATGCCTCCCGGCAGCAGACAAGGTGACGCGCCTTCCACGCGCTGAACTGAAACGTGCCGGCGATGAGAACAACCACGCCGGCCGCGATCGGAACGGCGCGCGCCAGTGCCGGCTGCTGCATCTCCATTTCCGCCAACGCGGCGCCTAGCGGAAAAACGGCCATTCCGGACGCGGTCCAGACGAAGAAATAACCTATGCCCACGAGCGCGGTCAGCGGACCCAGGCGCGCCACGCCGGTCCGGCCGGCTGCTTGTTGGTAGCGCCACAACACTGGAACCAAGGACGGCAGCATCATCGCTATCGTCATCGCCAGCCACATGCCAAGGAAGGACCCCGCAGCGCTGGGCCAGGTCTGTCCGGGCATTCGCATCCACGCCATCGACATGGTCCAGCCACCGGACATGGGCATTCCGCCCATGTCCGACATGGATCTGCACCCGGCGATCGTCAGCGCTGCGCTGACAACGAAGAGCAGCGCTGAGATGCCGAAGAAGGCCGGCTGTGAGGCTCGATCGGAAGCCATACGGCGCGATCTCTCCAGCCGTACGGTTGCGGCACGACAAGCCATCAGTTCACTCAGCCCTTGTACTCGTCGTGGCGGCGCCACCAGATGCCCGCCTCGTTACGGCCCTTGGCCGCGCGATCGAGCCACTGATATGCGCCCCAGAGCCCGTCCAATCCGCGTGCATAGGTGGAATAAGTGTGATAGACGATGCCGTCCTCGAGCACAAAGGTGCTCATACCCGGCCTGTCGCGGGCGAACGTGGCAGCGTCCGTTCCACACATGGATGCGAACTGCGAAACGGGCTCGGGGAACTGCGCCGCGACCATCGGATGGCCGCCACGCCGGAAGTTGTATTCGACACCTCCTTCGCGCTGTTGCTCCTCAGTGATCGACACGTTGAAGTCAAAGTTGAAGTCGCCGCTGGCAGAGGATGCCCACGGGAACGTCCAGCCCATCCGCCGCTTATAAGCCTGCAGCTTCGCGAGCGGCGCCCGCGAAACCGCCCAGAGCATGACGTCATGGTTGGCCAAGTGCACCGTGAAGCCGTTGAAGCCGTCCGCGATCATCGAACAGGAGGGGCACCCCGCGGCGTAATCGGGCCCGAACATGAAGTGATACACGAGGAGCTGCGAGCGCCCACGGAACAGGTCCGGCAGCGAGGCGCTTCCCTCATCGGTATCGAATCGATATTCCTTGTCGATCCGAACCCAAGGCAGTTGCTGGCGCCGCTGCGCCAGCTCGTCGCTGCGACGGGTGAGTTCCTTCTCCGCCTGAAGCAGCTCGAGGCGCGCTGCGAGCCATTGTTCGTGTGTTCCGGTTTTGTGTGTCTGTTGTGTTGTGGTCATGAGATAAATTTAGGGCCGAATGGGGGAGTGGTGGGAGTGACAAGTGTGTCGGGATTCCGATGGACTCATTGATCACGGCTGCTGGACGCGCCCTCGCGGCGGGCGATCCGCTGGGCGCATTGAAGCGAGTTGCGCTACGTGAGGATGCCCATGGTCTTGCCCTTCGAGGCATCGCCATGGCGCAGCTTGGCGATTTCGCGCGCGCGAAGGCGCTCCTGCGAAGTGCCGCACGCGCCTTCGGTCCAAAAGAAGCTGTGGCCCGCGCCAGGTGCGTTGTGGCCCAAGCTGAGATCGCCCTCGCCTCGCGCGACCTGAGCTGGCCTGCGAAAGCGCTCGACGCCGCGCGGGCCACTCTCGAAGAGCACGGTGACCGGTTGAATGCCGCGCATGCGCGCTATCTGGAGGTCCGGCGTCTTCTTTTGATGGGGCGCCTGGGTGAGGCCGAGCGCATGCTCGCCGAACTCGATCCGGGACGCTTTCCGCCCGCGCTGAGGACCGCGCACGAGCTTGTTGGTGCGGGGATTGCGATGCGGCGCCTCCGGACGAAAGAGGCGCGCGCTGCGCTCGTTCGGGCAGAGCGCGCCGCACGCCAAGCTCATATTCCCGCGCTGGCTGCGGAGGTCGAAAGCGCCTCCCTCGTTCTGAATACGCCGGCGGCGCGCCAGATTGCGAACGGCGGAGAGCGGTTTCTCCTGCTCGAAGAGATCGAAGCATTGCTGGCATCGAAAGCGCTCGTTGTGGATGGGTGCCGTTACACCGTACGCGACCCACGAATGGTTGTACCGCTCGCCAGGCGCCCGGTATTGTTCGCGCTTGCGCGAGCGCTGGGGGAAGCGTGGCCCGGAGATGTGCCGAGAGACGTGCTGCTTGCTCGAGCATTCGGAGCGAAGCTCGCCGATGAATCACACCGCGCGCGGTTGCGAGTGGAAATCGGGCGGCTTCGCAGGGCGATTCGGACGCTGGCGCGAATCAGCGCGACGAAGCGAGGTTTCGCGCTTGTGCCGCACCGCGCGCGTGAGGTTGTCGTGCTGACGCGGCCTGTCGATGAGGAGTATGCCGCGCTGCTTGCCTTCCTCGCCGACGGTGAGTCGTGGCCGAGCTCGGCTCTCGCGCTTGCGCTGGGAAAGAGCCAGCGTACTGTGCAGCGAGCGCTCGACTCGCTCGCGGCGGCGGGCAAGGTGCAGTCGTTCGGCCGCGGGAGAGCGAAGCGCTGGATGACTCCTCCCGTGCCGGGATTCACGACGACTTTGTTACTCCTTTCGACTCTGCAGGCTGACTAAGATGGACGCATGAGCCGATTAGCCGCCGAGATCGCTTGTGAGTATGGACCGTTTGCGGATGCCGGCAGCGTGAACGGAGTCACGTATGACGGTCAGAACATCTGGTTCGCTGCCGGAGACCGTCTGAACGCCTTGGATCCTGCAACCGGGGAGGTGCTTCGCTCGATCGACGTCGCCGCGAGCGCGGGAACCGCTTTCGACGGCAAGCATCTATTTCAGCTCGCCGCGGATCGAATCCAGAAGATCGATCCAAGCACCGGCCGTGTCCTCGCCACGATTCCGGCGCCCGGCGGCGGTTGCTCGGGACTCGCGTGGGCCGAAGGGAGGCTTTGGGTCGGACAGTATCGAGATCGAAAGATCTATCAAGTCGATCCAGAAACAGGCGCGATTCTTCGCACCATCGAGTCCAACCGCTTTGTCACCGGGGTTACCTGGGCTGACGGAGAGCTGTGGCATGGCACCTGGGAGGGTGACGAAAGCGACATAAGGCGAGTCGATCCTCAAACGGGAGAGGTTTTCGAGACGCTCGACATGCCAACAGGGGCCTGTGTTTCCGGGCTCGAGTCCGATGGCGGCGATCGGTTCTTCTGCGGAGGTGGAAAAGCCGGGAAAGTGAGAACGGTGCGCCGGCCGAAGCGGGGCTGAACCTGTTAGCGGGTTTACCATGGATCGGATCGTATGAGTGAATGTCTAAGAGTTGCGGTTGCCGGCCTGGGGCGAATCGGGCCCGTACACGCGCTTCATCTTTACGAACTGGCCCGCGATACGCGAAGTTGCGAATTTGCCGCCTTGGCGGATATCGATACGGAGCGCGGCCGGCGCCTTAGCGCGGAACTCGGTTGCCGGATTCCGATCTTCTCTTCCGTCGAAGAACTGTCCCGAGCGCGCGTTTGCGATGCGGTTGTGATCGCCACGCCGACAGAAAACCACCGCGAGCATGCGGCTACTTTGATCGCGGCCGGGCACCGGGTTCTGTTGGAGAAACCGCTGACCGGGACGCTTGAAGCGGATCGCGCATTCGCCGCCGAATTGGACAGGGATCATCCGAACGCTCTGATGCTCGCGTTTCAACGCCGGTTCGACGAGCCGATGCTCTATGCGAAAGAGTTGATGGACAACGGGCTTATCGGCCGGGTTTTCAAGATCTACTCGGCGCTTGAAGATTCCAATCCAGCCCCGAACGGCTATAACAGCGGAGGCATTCTTCCCGACATGGCAGTGCATAACGCGGACGAAGTGCTTTGGCTGACGGGCCGCATGCCCACCGAAGCGCTTGCGGTGGGTTCGCGGGTTTACGGTCACGCGCTCACTACCGCAAAGGAGGATTTTGACGACGCGGTTCTGTATCTTTGGTTCGAGAGCGATCTGCTTGCCCAGATACAAGTCAGCCGGAATCACGTCTCCGGCTACCGAACCGAGACCTTGATCTTCGGAGAAAGAGGACAGATTCAGGTGAGCCGCTTCGACCAGAAGCCTTTCGAGATTACGGTCGAGGCTTATGGCCGCCGCGGCAGTACGGAACCGCTCGCGCGACGCATATTTCCGATGCGGAATTACGAGCGGCCGCTGCCCGAGTTTGTCGATCGTTTCGGGGCGGCTTATAAAGCCGAGCTCGCGGCATTTATCGAATGCTGCCGCGCCGGCGCAGCTTTCCCCGCCACCCATCGCGACGGTCTTCGCGCGCAAGAAGCCATTTCGGCCGGGATGCAGGCCATGACCGGCCGCGAGCAAGCGGCACCGGTGCAGGATCGCCGTGTTTGAACAGATCCTCGACCCACTGCACAGCGTAGGGTTGACCGCGCTGGTCGCTCTGGTCCCCGTCATTCTGCTTTTGGTGTTGCTGGCGATCTTGCGCGTGACCGCGTGGCTGGCCACATTGATCGGAGCGCTCGTGACCTTAGGGCTCGCGATACTGGTCTGGCACGTGCCTGCCGCCAATGCTTTCAAAGCCGGTTTGCTCGGCAGCGCGACGGGAGTCTGGTCGGTGGATTGGATCACCTTCTGGGGTGTGATCATCTTTAATACGCTGACCGTCACCGGCGTCTTCGCCGACTTTCAAAAGTGGCTCACGGAGAAAGCTACCGCGGACGTGCGCGTGCAGACAATTCTGCTGGCCTGGGCTTTTGGCGCACTACTCGAAGGATTGGTTGGCTTTGGTTATCCCTGGGCAATGGTCGCGCCCATGCTGATCGCCCTGGGAATCCGCGATCTGGATGCGATTCGAGTGGCTGCGATCGCCAATAATGCTCCGGTCTCCTTCGGCGGACTAGGTGTTCCCATCATCGCCCTGGCCGCGGTAACCGGCCTGCCTTTGATGGCCTTGTCGGCATCCATCGGAAAGATCGTTGCGCTGCTGGCGCTGGTTCCGCCATGGGTGTTGATCTATCTGGTCACCGGGAAGCGCGGATTACGCGGCGCTTGGCCGCTGGCGCTGGTAGGCTCGCTCGCCTACATCGCCGGGCAGTTTCCGGTTTCGCAATACCTGGGGCCTTATCTGCCGGACATTAGCGGCTCGATCGTTTGCTTCGTTGCGTTGCTGGTGTTGCTGCGCTTCTGGAGACCCGCGGAAACGCTGGGCTACGGCGGCGTTCCGGTTGCGTCCGATCGAACCCAGGGACATGGGCTCAGCCGGAGCCGTGTGCTGGCCGCCTGGGCGCCGTTCTTTGTGTTGGTGATCGTTGTGGTTCTGTGGACTGGCCCCTGGTCATCGCTTCCCGGCATCGCCTGGAAGAGCTTTCATATCCCGGCCATCTCTTCGCTAAATCACAAACTGATGAGCGCGTCATTCGCTTTCAAGCCCTTCATCGGCGGCACGTCAATCATGGTCTCCTGGATCGCTATCGCCTTGATGCTGCGCCCTGGCAAAGCAATACTGGGCACGGTTTTTCGCAAGACGCTGGAGCAAATGTGGGGAGCGTTCCTGGTCGGCGTTTTCATCTTTGCGCTGGCTTATGTCTTTAATTACTCCGGAATGGCGGCTTCGCTCGCTTATACATTTTCCAAGCTGGGCTTCTGGTTTATCCTAGTGGCGCCCATTTTGGGATGGATCGGCGTGGCGCTTTCGGGAAGCAATACTTCGACCAACGCGATGTTCGGAGCTTTTCAGGCGATGGTTGGAAACCTGCTTGGTTTTCCGGCGCTGCTGGCTCCTTCGCTGAATTCGGTGGGCGCGGAGGTGGGCAAGCCGATCGCTCCGCAAACGGCCAGCGTTGGAGTCGCGACCACCGGATATGTCCGCAACGAAGGCGAAGTCATCCGGCACAACATGGGATGGACTTTAGTTTTGGTGGCTTGTCTGATCGGCATCGGCTTGCTTTATTACTTTGTATTCCCCAATACGATGAAGCCATAGCAAACAAACGTTCGCCATGCCATACTTTTGAATTGACCGATGGAAAAATGGCTGAAAAGCGAATCGTGATCGCGATCGACGGACCCGCCGGCGCGGGCAAAAGCACGCTGGCGCGGCGCGTCGCTGAAAAATTGGGCTATGTGTACGTGAACAGCGGCGCCATGTATCGCGCGGTGGCGCTGTGGGCGCTGCGGCTGGGCGTGAGTTTGACTGACATGTACCGTCTGGAGCAGCTTGCGAAAGCGGCCCAGATCGAGTGGACCGCCGAGGGCGGCCGCGTGCTGCTCAATGGCGACGACATCACCGAAGCGATCCGCGAGCCCGGCATTTCCGAAGCGGCTTCCAGAGTTTCCGTGGTTCAGGGCGTGAGGCGGGCCCTGGTCGCCGCCCAGCGCGCCATTGCGCCCGATCGCAGCATCGTGATGGAGGGCCGCGACATTGGCTCGGTGGTCTTTCCCGAGGCGCAGGTGAAGATTTTTCTGGATGCCGATCCCAAAGAGCGGGCGCGCCGGCGGGCTTGCGAATGGGAACAAGAAGGCCATGTCGCCGAGGCGCGCACCGCCGCCGGCGAAATCGATGTGCGAGACCGGCGCGATCGTATGCGCACCGATTCGCCGCTGTTGCAAGCTCCCGATGCCGAACTTGTGGATACGACCGGCCTTTCGCCCGATCAAGCCGAAGAGATCGTGCTGCGCATTGTGCGCGCGCGTGTTTCCGACGGCAAAGCCGTGAGCCAGCGTTAATTTAAAAGAATCCGCTCGCGCTGCCGTGGAAACGGTGTACGGGCGCGGCGCACGGCGCTTTCATCCAGCGCGGACGATAAAAGCGCGCATAACAGCAGCCACATCGCCAGGGCAGAACGATCGGGCTCAGCGCCCACTCCAGCGGGTTCTTGCGATGGGAGCGCATAATCTCTTTCGAATGGCATTTCGGACAGCGCCTGTTGGCCAGCACGTTTCGGATGAGACTTGTCTCCATCTCCAATAGACTGCATGCGAGGGGATTTGTCTCGTCAGAAGATCCGGCGGCAGGTAATCATCGCAGTTGATCTTCGATCTCGCGCAGCCAGTCGGGCCGCTTGAGCACATCGCGCGGCTTGCTGCCATCCGGCGGTCCGATAATCCCTTCGCGCTGCATCATATCGAGAATACGAGCCGCGCGTCCGTAACCGAGCCGCAAACGACGCTGCAAGGTGGATGTGGATGCCTTGCCCATCTCCAGCACTACGCGCACTGCTTCTTCGTACAAAGCATCTTGCTCTCCATCGAGCGCCTCGGCGCCTTCGTCCCCGTCTTCTTCCGAAGGCGGAGTGAGCAGAAAGCTTTGATCGTAATCCGGACGCGCCTGCTCTTTCCAAAACTCGACTAGACGATTGGCTTCCGCCTCGCTGCAGAACGCGCCGTGCACGCGCGTGAGGCGCGACGATCCGGGAGGAAGAAACAGCATGTCGCCTTTGCCTAGTAAATGTTCGGCACCCATGCTGTCGAGAACGGTTCGAGAATCCACGCGCGTCGCGACACGAAAGCTGATGCGCGAAGGAAAGTTCGCCTTGATCAGACCGGTAATCACGTCCACGCTCGGCCGCTGCGTCGCCAGAATCAGGTGCATGCCGACGGCGCGCGCCATCTGTGCCAGGCGCGTGATGCATTCTTCCACGTTGGCCCGTTCGAGCATCATGAGATCGGCGAGTTCGTCGATCAGAATCAGCACATAGGGTAGCGGCTGGAGCGCTTCGTCCTGCTCGGGATCGTCGAACAAGCCGCGCGGTTCGGCACGCAACTGCGCCATCTTACGGTTGTACTGATCGATGTTGCGCACCCCTTGCGCGGCCAGCAGTTTCAGCCGCCGCTCCATTTCGAGCACCGCGTTGCGTAGCGCGTTCGTCGCTTTTTTAGGCTCCGTGATAACCGGCGTGAGCAGGTGCGGAATGCCTTCGTAAATTCCCAGCTCCACGCGCTTGGGATCGATCATGATCATGCGCACTTCGTCGGGCGTGGCTTTATAAAGGAAGGACATGATCATGGCATTCAGCATCACGCTTTTGCCCGAGCCGGTCGAACCCGCAATCAGCAGATGCGGCATGGATTCGAGCGCGGCGACCTTGATGCGGCCGTTGATGTCCTTTCCGAGAGCGAGCGTCAGCCGCGAAGGCGAATCGCGAAATTCGTCCGATTCCAGAATTTCGCGCAGACTAATCAACTCGCGCCGGGTGTTGGGCACTTCGATGCCCACCGTCGGCTTTCCGGGCAGGCGCTCGATCAGAATCGATTCTGCCTGCAGGCCGAGGCAAAGGTCCTCGGTAAGCGTGGTGATGCGGCTGTACTTGATGCCCGCTTCCGGTTTGTATTCGAATGTGGTGACCACCGGACCGGGGTTGATCTGTGTCACCGAGCCGCGTACGTTGAACTCTTCAAGCTTGGATTTGATGCGGCTCGCGATTTCTTTCAATTCCTGGCCGTCGTAGGCAGAGCCGGCCGGCACTTCGTGCAGCAGTTCCGTCGCGGGCAGCTTGTACAGCTTCTTGTGCTTCGGCGCTACGCTTTCCGGCGAGATGTGTTCCTCAAACTCGGGTCCCGGATCGGGTTCGGGTTCCGGCTCTTTGCGGATGACCGGCTGATATGCCAGGGTGCGGATGGGAATGTCTTCTTCGCTTTCGGCAGATTCGGGAGCGGGATCGAAAGGCGGCGCTTCGGAAGCGGACGGCGCCGGCTCCGCGTTCTGGCGGATGCGGCGCGGCTTGACGGCATTCGCGTCGGGCAGAAGCGCTCTCCGCTGCGCTGCTCTTTCCTTGGCTCGTTCGATGGCGCGGTTGCGGCCGGCTTCGCGCCAGGCGCGCCAGCGCGCGCGAAGTGCATTGCATTTTGCCAGCGGACGGCTCAGCCAGCGCATGAGCGTGGAAACTTCGAAAGCGGTCGCAAAATAGACGGCAATGACGCCCGCGGCGGCGGTGATCAGCGCCGCGCCGGTGAGATTGAAGTGGCTGCGCAGCCAGTCGGCGATGACCATACCGACCAAGCCGCTGGGACGAACCGCACCGGCAATCCGCAGCGAATGCGGCAGCAGCCCGCACGCCGCCGAAATGCAAAACCAGAGTGCGCAAGCGCCGATGACGCGAAACCAGGGGCTTTCGATCGGCGATGACCGCACCCATTTCCAGCCCAGCGCGAAAAGGTGAACCGGCAGCAGAAACACCGCGACGCCGAAGACCTGCAGCAGCAGATCCGCCCATCTCGCCCCGAAAAGGCCAAGCAGGTTGTGCGCGCGCGGAACGCCGCTCGCAGTATCCCAGGAGGGATCCGCCGGCGAATAGGAAAGCAGACTCAGCGCAACGGCGAGGCCGAGCAGCAGCAACAAAATGCCCACGGCTTCGTTCAGCCGCGAATGTCGTGACGGCGAGAGGAAGTTCATCCGCCGATTAAGAAGAAAAACGCCAGAGCGACCACTATTATGCCAAAAACAATACGGGTGCGCGACATCGACAGCGGACGCTTACGCAGTGCAACAGAACCCCGACCGTTAGGGAGCGGCCGGCCGAACCCTCGCTCACACTCGAGGTTCTGTTTGACCAAGCGGCATAATGATGAGAGTAAAGCTTCCTCCAAGCTAAGAGCCGCCGGGCGCGTGGCGCAGCGGCGCCCTTTATTTCATGCGAGCCACAAAAATAGTAGCCACCTTAGGTCCGGCGACCGATTCGGAACATGTCCTACGCAATTTGTTCGAGGCAGGAGTCGATGTTTTCCGTCTCAACGCCTCTCACGGTACGCAGCAGGATCATGCTCGCCGCATTCAGGCGGTGCGCGCGCTGGCGGCCGAATTCAGATCTTATGCGGGCATTTTGCTCGATCTGCAGGGCCCAAAAATCCGGCTGGGCTGTTTTAAGAACGGTCCCCATCTGCTGCGCGAAGGCGCCGAATTCACGATAACGACCGAGCAGGTGGAGGGCGAAGAGCATATCGCTTCCACCAACTATTCCGAATTTGCACGCGATGTGAGGCCGGGCGATCCGGTGCTGCTCGCGGATGGCACAGTGCGGCTGCGCGTTGCCGAAACCGATGGAATCGCCGCTCGCTGCGTCGTGGTGACCGGCGGCAGGATCGCCGACCGCAAAGGCATCAACCTCCCCGGCGTGTGCGTGAGCGCGCCGTCGCTGTCGAAGAAAGATATCGCCGACGCGCATTTTGGGGTGGAGCAGAAGGTGGATTTCTTTGCGCTTTCCTTCGTGCGGCAGGCGCGAGATGTGCTGCGCTTGCGGCATCTGCTCGAAGAAGTGGATGCGCGTCAGCCGATTATCGCGAAAATCGAAAAACCGGAAGCCTGGCAGAATTTCGATTCGATTCTGGAAGAGTGCGAAGGCGTGATGGTGGCGCGCGGCGATCTGGGCGTGGAGATGGCGATCGAAAAAGTTCCCGCGATTCAGAAAGGCATCATCGAACGCTCGCGGGCCAAGGGTAAATACGTCATCACCGCGACCCAGATGCTGGAATCGATGATCGAAAACGCCATGCCCACGCGCGCCGAAGTCAGCGACGTCGCCAACGCGATTTACGATGGCACCAGCGCCGTGATGCTTTCCGCCGAAACCTCCACCGGGAAGCACCCGGTCGAGTCGGTAGCCGTGATGGCACGCATCGCCGAGGAGACCGAAGATGCTCTACGCACCCAGGGATTTCCCGACGTGTGGCTCGACAGCGAAATGACGATTCCGGAAATCATTGCGGATGCCGCCTATCATTCGGCGAGATCGGCCGATGTGGTAGCGCTCGCCGTGGGAACTACCAGCGGCAGTTCCGCGCGCCAGCTTGCGCGCTACCGGCCGCCGGTGCCGATCTATGCCTTTACTTCCAGCGAAGTGGTGGCGCGGCAGCTTTCCGTCATGTACGGCGTCGATGCCATCATCTCGCCCGCCATTCATTCCACAGACGAGATGCTGCAGCAGATGGAGCGCATTCTCATCTCCACGCGGCGCGTCCGTCCCGGCGACAAGATCGTGTTTGTCGCCGGCCAGCCTGTGAATCAGCGTGGGACCACCAATATGTTGAAGCTGCATCGGGTTTCGGGGTTGCCGGTGTGAGCTACGACGCGATCATTGTGGTTTCTTTTGGCGGCCCGGAAGCACGCCAGGACGTTTTACCGTTTCTTGAAAACGTCACGCGCGGGCGCAACGTTCCGCGCGAGCGGCTGCTCGAAGTCGCCCGGCACTACAACCATTTCGGCGGCAAAAGCCCAATCAACGAGCAATGCCGGAGTTTAGTCGCGGCGCTCGAAACTGAACTGGCGCTTCGCGGTCATAAGCTTCCGGTGTATTGGGGTAATCGCAATTGGCATCCGCTGCTGGCGGACACCTTGCGCAAGATGCGCGATGACGGAGTAAAACGCGCGCTGGCGTTCGTGACTTCCGCGTATAGCTCGTATTCCGGCTGCCGCCAATATCGGGAAAATATCGAAGCTGCGCGGAGGGAAGTGGAAGGCGCGCCCGCGATCGATAAGCTGCGGTTGTTTTACAACCATCCGCGGTTCATAGAGGCCGCGGCAGAACGTGTGAGCGAGGCGCTCGGCGCATTTTCTCTGGAGCAGCGCAAAGGAGTCCGGTTGGCCGCTACCGCGCACAGCATTCCCTTGTCCATGGCCGAGACGAGCGATTACGAAATGCAGTTGCGCGAGACCACGCGGCTGGTGGCCGCAGCCGCTGGTTTCGCCGAGTGCGAACTGGCCTTTCAAAGCCGCAGCGGTCCGCCTTCGCAGCCATGGCTCGGACCGGATATTTTGGAGCACTTGCGAGCGCTGCATGCGCGCGAAGTTTCGAGCGTTCTGCTGACGCCGCTCGGTTTTGTTTCGGATCATCTCGAGGTGCTGTACGATCTCGACATTGAAGCGGCCGAACTGGCAGCAGATCTCGGAATGAAACTGGTCCGGGCGCAAACGGTGGGCACGCATCCGGAGTTTATTCGGATGATTGGCGAGTTGATCGAGGAGCGCATCGCGGACGCCCCTCGCCGAGCGGCCGGGAGTCTCGGAATCAGCCCGGACGTTTGTGCGGCCGATTGTTGTCCTCGCGGGCGGCCAGTTTGTACACCTCACGCTTCGGCAGCCCAAGGCGCTTTGCAACGGCTTTAACCGCCGACATGCGGTCGAGGCCCTCGCTCTCGAGCCGCTCTACTTCGGCGAGCGGATTTTCGAGCGCTACAGTCTCTTCGCCGCGGCCGATGACGAGCGTGATTTCGCCTTTGACCGAGCCTCTTGCCTCCAGGGTTTGCCGGATTTCCTTCGCGGTTCCGCGCAAGAACTCTTCGTGCACTTTGGTCATCTCGCGCGCCAGCACGATCGGGCGCTCGCCGAGTAATTCGGCCACATCGGCAAGAGTGGCCAGCACGCGATGCGGAGCTTCGTAAGCGACGACCGTGGCACGCTCGAATGCGATCTCTTCGATAGCTTTGCGTCGCGCGCCGGCTTTGGCGGGAAGAAACCCGATGAAGCGGAATCGATCCGTGGGCAAGCCCGCGGCGGCAAGCGCGGCTAATACCGCCGAAGCGCCGGGCACCGGAACGACCTCGATACCTTTTTGGATCGCCCCGGCTGCGATGCGATAGCCAGGATCGGAGACCAGCGGCGTTCCGGCATCGCTGACCAGCGCCACCGATTCGCCGCGCTCGAGCATTTCGATTAATTCGCGCGCGCGCGTCTGCTCGTTGTGCTCGTGATAGCTGACGAGTGGCTTACGAATCTCGTAACGGTCGAGCAGCTTCTGTGTATGCCGAGTGTCCTCGCACGCGATTAAGACAACTTCCTCGCGCAGAATACGCAGCGCGCGCAGCGTGATGTCTTCCATATTGCCGATGGGAGTTGCCACCAGGTAGAGAGCAGCCAAGCTAAGCAGTGTAGCGCTTAGCCGAGTCGCATAGTACTTCTAGTACTAAAGAACCAACATTTTTCTTGAAACCTTTTGCCGCGGCGATGTATGCTAAGACCT
>DASVGP010000259.1:0-15082 GCA_036379475.1 Bryobacteraceae bacterium
AGAGGCGCGCGATTCCAGGAGCCGTGGAACGCAATGAAAGCGCCATTCCTATAATGCGCCGGGAATTGCTTGCCGGTGTAAAACATGACGTCCAGGGGAGCAGAGTGTGCGGGATAACTCGCGATGGGAAGAGTGTATTGCGTGCAGCGTCCCTGCTTCTTGCCGTCGCCGCCGTACTCGGGATTGAGAAAGAGCTTCTTTTGTTCATAATCGTAGAAGCAATAGGGCCAGCCGTAATCGGCACCCGGTTTGATTCGATACATCGGCTCGGCGGGACGGTAGGCGTTTTCCTTGGCGGTGAATTTGCGCGGCCATAGCGTATCCAACTGATCGCGATTGTTCATGACGACATACAGAGCTCCATCGTGCCAGGTAATCGCAGGCATCTGGCGTAGGCCGGTCGCGTAGCGGGTCCCGTCCGTCTGCGTCTGGTTCAATTGATTTGCCTTGAATTTCCAAATGCCGCCGTGGCGTTTCAAGAGCGGACACGGATCCTGTCCGGGCGATCCCTTCTGGCGGTCATCGACCTGGCAGGCGTTAGAAGGAGCGCCGACGTTGATGTAAAGATTGCCCTTCCCGTCAAAGGCGATCCCCTTATCGCGATGCTCATGCTGCACCGGGAGATCCTTCACAACCGTTTCGGCAGGGCCAACCGGCTTCAATTGCCCGGGTTTCATCTTGAATCGTACGACCGAAGTCGGGCGCGCCACGTAGAGATAGCCGTTGTGAAGCTCAATTCCCGTGGTGCTGCCGGTGTTCATCTTCACCTCTTTTCTGTAATGACCCTGGCTGTTGGGATCGCCAAGAGCGACCATCCCACCAGGATTATCGCCCCGGCTTTCCAGCGCGACGTACAAGTCGCCGTTCGGAGCAACGGCCAAATGGCGCGCGTGTCCGATACCATCGGCAACCACGGCGGCGCAAAAACCCGGCGGTAGTTTCAGCCCGCCGTTGCCGGGATCGCAAGGGATTTTCGGAGCCGACGGGAACGCGTTGGGCGCCAGCGCGAATGCCAAGGCCGCTGCAATTCCACTGCACCACACCTTAGGCGAGATCATAGGTGAATCTCCTCCATAAAACACTTGATATTGTTTATAGACTAAGGAGATCGATATTGATTTCACAAACGAGCCGCAGACAATTCTTAGCCTCGTTGGCCGCGCCACTCATCGGCGCGCCGCTGCTAGCAGCGAGTGCGGCGGGATTGGCTTCGGCGGCGCCGCGGAAATCGCCTCATCAATCGAAGATGGCGGTAGAGGGCTATATCTTTGAGCAGTACGCCCAAAGGCTGCACAAGCCTCTGGAATCGATCATGGATCAAGTGCTGTCGATGGCACGAGATGCCGGATTCAAAAACATCGAACTCGCACCGCCGTTCTTTCCGCCGGACGGGCGCGGAAAAACATTATCCATTCTTCGCGCGCAGCATCTGCGCATGCTCTCGGTGTATGTGGGCGGCGTGCTGCACGAGAAAGCGGGCGCGGACAAGACCATTCGAAGCGCGCTGGAATTCGCGGCTCTCTGTCATCCGTTCGGATGCAAGGCTGTGGTCACCAACCCCGATCCGAAACCCGGCGGCGTACCGAAGACCGATGCGGAACTGGCGGTGCAAGCCGAATCGCTAAACCGCATGGGGCGCACTCTGGCGCGGCACGGCTTTGGGCTGCGCGTACATCACCATACGCCCCAGCTTGCGAACCACGCTCGGGAGTGGCATCACATTCTGCGGCATACCGATCCCCAATATGTGCACATTTGCGTAGATGTCGATTGGGCATACGAATCGGGATTTAAGCCGGTGCCGTTTTTGCGGAACGTGGGCGACAGGCTGCGGGAAATTCACGTGCGCAGCGCGAAAAACAAGGTCTGGCTCGAAGACGTCGAAGACAGCGACATCGATTACCGCAAGGTGGCCGCGTACTTGAAGGAGGCGGATCTTCATCCGCTGATTATTGTGGAATTGGCTTACCGTCCGAACACTGTAATCACACGGCCGCTCGAAGAAGACCTGCGCAGGAGCCGGGTGTATGCGGAAAAGATTTTCGGCGTGAAAGCCAACTCCTGATGCTTCGAGCGCACAATCCGGCGGCTCAGGCTTCTCTTGTTCTCGGCGAATAATCCGCCTTGTTGCGCGTCAGGTTGGGGCTGTAATAGGGGTCGGATTGAATCGCAGCGCCCCATTTAGTCCGCATCGAAAGCACTTCGTCGGAGTCGGGAACCAGGTCTCGCGAGCTCTTCGATAGCGACTCGAAATGGGTCAGCAGCGCGTGCGGTGTGAAGAGCACGCGATAACCGAGCGCGGCGATCTTCAGGCAAAGATCGACGTCGTTAAAGGCGATCGCGAAGGTGCCTTCGTCGAATCCGCCGGCGCGCCAGAACACTTCCGAACGCGCCATCAGACAAGCGCCGGTGACTCCGCTCACGTTGCGAATGATGTCGCTGAAGCCGAAATAATGAGGTACGCGCCCGTCCAGGCCGGTGAAGGCATGGCCGCAGTTGTCGTACATGCCCATGACCACTCCCGCATGCTGAATTCTGCCGTCTGGATAAAGCAGCTTCGCGCCCACCGCGCCCACCTCGGGCCGCATTGCCAGCTCCGTCATGGCCTCCAGCCAGGCTGGCTCGATCACGCTCGTATCGTCGTTCAAAAACAGCAGGACCGGCGATTCGCACTGCTTGGCGGCGGCGTTGTTGATCGCGGAAAAGTTGAAGGGCTGGTTGCGCCAATCGATGTAGCGCACCGGCTTGCCGGCATCGGTATAACTGCGCACCAGCTCTTCGATCGCCTTGCCTTTCGAGTTGTCGCTCACCACGACTTCGTAATCGCGGTAAGTCGTTTTGGCGAAAAGGCTGTCCAGGTTCGTGCGCAACGCCCCTTCCTTTCCGCCCGAGGGAATGATAATGCTGACGCGTGTTGCTTGCGGAATGGGATAACGGACGTGCCACCAGCCGCGAATCGGTTCCGGCTCTACGGTTGCTCCGGGCGCGGTGCGCTCGCAATGTTTTTCGAGCGCCCGCTTGGCCGCATCGATGGCATAGCTCTTGTTTTCGAGAGAAGCGGCGGTCGAGCCGGGAATGGCGCGCCAGTGATAAAGCACTTTCGGAATGTGTTCGATCACTGAAGCTTGCTCGGTCGCGCGCAGAATCAAATCGTAATCCTGGCTGCCGTCGAATTCGGAGCGGAATCCGCCGATCTGGTCCAGCAGCTTCTTACGCAGCACGAGGAAATGGCAAATATAGTTGGTCGAGCGCAGCAGGTCGGGAGACCAGTCGGGTTTGAAAAACGGCTCGTAGCGGCGGCCACGCACATCCAGCTTGTCTTCGTCGCTATAGGCCAGATCGATATCGGGATTGCGGTTCAGCGCCTCGGCTACCCAGGCAAGAGCATGAGGGGAGAGCGTGTCGTCGTGATCGAGAAAGCCGATGTATTCGCCTTCCGCCAGTTCGAGCGCGCTGTTCGAGGCTGCCGAAATCCCCCCACTCTGCCGGCGGAAAACGGTTTTGATGCGATTGTCCTCTGCAGCGAATTTTTCGATGACGCCGCGAGTCTCCGGGTTCGATGACCCATCGTCGGCGATGCAGAGTTCCCAATTCGGATAGGACTGCGCGCGAACGGATTCGATGGCCGCAGTCAGATCGGCGGGATTCGTATTGAATGCCGGCACGATGACACTAATCAGAGGGCGGTATTTCAGCGTGTGGAGTTTAATGTCGATGAACTGTTCCTGGCCGCGCTCGAACTCGGCGATCCAGCGCTGGTAATCGTTCGCATAACCTTTGCTGTGGTCGATACGGACAAACGTCTTGCGCTTGAGAACTACATTGCCTTTCGAGATCAGCCGGACCGAAATCGTATGCCGGCCATTAGCGAGCGGAGTGGAATCGAACTCGGTGGAAAATCCCGCGCGGCCGGTCTTATCCAGATCGGGCAGCGCCAGCTTGACGTCCGGCCGCGGCAATCCCGGCGTGGTTTCGATGACAGGCAGACCGGTAACTTCTACTTGCACGCAATCGACGCCGCCTTCGGCGAGGCACCAGCCGCTGACGACGATGCTGCCGCTGCGCACGCGCGGATCTTTCGGCGCCGGCTCGTCGCAGACCAGATAGCAGTTCTTGGAAGGCATCTGTTCTTGCACGTTGCGCAGCGTCTTCTTCAGATCCGGAACCAGAAATTTTCGCGCGATGCGCCCGGGCATGCTGATCATTCGCCAAGTGCGGCCGCTCAAGAGAGCATGAATGGTCTGATCCAGACGCGCGATGGAAGACTGCTGGGCTGTAATTTCTACCTGATGCTCCTCGAATAACTCCAGCATTTTTTCGAGCTGGGTTCGAAGAAGCTGCAACTCGCTTTCGAGCGACCGTAGTTTTTCGGGCGAGAGATGGATTTCCGCGTCAAGTATTTCCCGCTGGTTCATTTTCTATTGATTCTTACAGACGCTGCAGCCTTGCACTTGAGCGAGAAGCCGATGATCTTAAATTAATATAGTGCAAGTGGCTTGGCGGGCGCTGCGCCGGAAGCTTCCGGCTTTTATCAAAGGCGCGGTGAGGCGGCAGGCCGATACTCTGCTGCCGAATCGCGAGGCGAGCTTGTATCGCGACTGGATGGCACGGCGGCTGACCGAACGCAGGCGGCTGTATCCCGATGGCATCGCACCCGGGCTGGTCTCCATTATCACGGCGGTTTGGGATGGCAGCCCGATCCGCTATTTGCAAACGCTGGCCGATTCCATCGTAAAGCAGAATCCGGAGGGCGCTTGCGAATGGGTTCTGCTCGACAATGGCTGCTCCAATCGGACTCTTCGCGGCGATCTCGATCGGCTGCGCCGCTCTCCGTGGATTAAAGTTCACCGGCTGGAGCAAAATACCGGCATCGCCAGCGGTTTGCGCCACTGCCTGGAGCACGCTACGAACCGCTATATCGCGCCGGTGGATGCCGATGACTATCTCTATCCCGATGCGCTGCGAGTGCTCTCGGCATGGATTCAACGCACCGGATTTCCGGCCGCGCTTTATAGCGACGAAGACAAGATCGTCGGCACACGTTTTTATCAACCGTATCTGAAGCCGGACTGGGACCCGGTGCTATTGGCAAATTCGGCCTATACCGCACATCTGGGCGTCGTCGATCGCAAGCTGGCGCTACGCCTGGGAGCCTACGGCGATCCGGCCACCGAGGGCAGCCCGGATTGGGACCTGTTCATGCGCGTCATGCTGGATGGCCAGTGCGCGATCCATATTCCCGAAGTGCTCTACAGTTGGCGCGTACACGCCCATTCCACTGCCGACGACGCCGCCACCAAACCTTACGTCGAGGCATCGCAAAAGGCGGTCCTGCAGCGCTTTCTAGATGCCCGAAGCTTGACGGAGAAGTTCGACATCGAGCCGAACCCGCTGCTCGGCGGCGCGGCCCATTGGCATTTTTCGAGGAGGGCGGGTTTGGCTCCGCCGGTAACCACGGTTGCCGTTCGCACCAGCGAGAGATCGGATGCGCGCGAGCTTTTGCCTCTGGCCCGCGAAGCGGCTGTCCAGGGCGGCTGGATTCATTTGCTCGGCGAAGATGTAACCATCGAAGATCCGGGCTGGATGTGGGAAGCGCTCGGTCTGTTCGAACTGCATCCCGGCACGGTGATGGTGGGAGGACGGATCCACAACCGCCAAGGCATTGTGGTGGAAGCAGGCCGCTATTTCGGTTTTGGCGGGGTGTGCGGCTGCCCCAACCGCGGGAGATCCATCCTCGATCCGGGCTATTTCACACAAATGTGGAAACAGCGCTCGGTCAGCGCAGTCTCCACACAATTTGCCGTCATCGACGCCGCATTTTTGGCGGATCTGCTCGGCTCGATCCCGCGGGTGCCGGTGACGTTGCTCGGCGCCTGGGCCGGCGCGCATGCGCTTCGCCGCGGCAAGCGCGTCGTCTATTCGCCCTTCCTGAGCGGCGTTTCCGATTTAGATTGGGAGCCTCTGTTCGATGCTTCCGAACAAACGCTGTTTGCCGAAATAAATCGCGATTTGATCCCGGACCGGCGTTTCTATTCGCGCTGCTTGTCGCTTGAAAAACCGTTTGCGTTCGCGGCCGAAATCGAACCGCCGCTCGAAGGCTCTCCTGCTCACTGCTCGCTGTAGTTCCAGGTCAAGCCACCATCGACGAAGAAAGTCGAACCAGTGACGTAATCGGCATCGGAAGAAGCAAGAAACGCGCACAGTCCGGAGACATCGTTCGGCTGTCCCAGCCTGCCCAGCGGAATGTTCGCCAGCAGCTCCGAGAGCAGTTTGGGATCGTTCAGCAGCTTTGTATTGATCGGCGTTTCGATGGCGCCTGGAGCAATGTTGTTCACTGTAATGCCGAGCGGCGCCAGCTCCAGCGCCAGATTGCGCATCATCATCTTCATGCCCGATTTCGCCATGCAATAGGGCGTGAAATTCGGAAACGGCAACTCTTCGTGGACCGAGCTGATGTTGATCACCTTCCCGCCGCGC
This sequence comes from Bryobacteraceae bacterium, assembly GCA_036379475.1. GTDB lineage: Bacteria > Acidobacteriota > Terriglobia > Bryobacterales > Bryobacteraceae > Bog-105. The sequence goes on from DASVGP010000259.1 coordinate 6,478, forward strand.
TTGTGCTCGCGTGCATAGCGAGCGAAGGCTTGGGTAAGGAACAGCGGCCCGGTCATGTTGGTATCGACGACGGTCCGATAGTCCTCTTCTTTGATATCGAAAATGTCGGCGCGAATCTCGACCCCGGCGTTGTTGACCAGAATATCGATGGGGCCCACCTGGCGCACCGCTTCCTCGAACAGACGCTGGGTCTCGCTAGCTTTACTGATATCGGCTTGAATGACGGCCGCGCGGCGGCCCAGCTTTTCGACATCGGCCTTGGTCTGTTCGCCACCCGCGCGATTGCGGCGATAGTTAACGGCGACGTTGGCGCCTTCCTCGGCGTAGCGGATAGCGATTCCGCGGCCAATTCCCTGGTCCGAACCAGTAATCAGAGCTGTTTTTCCTTGTAGACGCATATGTTGTCTAATAGTACAGAACCCGGTATTCTATTGCCGCAAAAGCTGGGGCAGCATTTCCTCATTCGCGACTCGATTCTCGAACGCCTGGCCGTAGCTGCCTGCGGCGATCATGTGCCGCGCGTGGTCGAAATCGGCCCCGGCCGCGGTGCGCTCACACGCCATCTTCTGCCGCGAACCGAGGAACTGCATGCCGTCGAGATCGATGCCGCGCTGGCAGACATGCTGCGGCACAAATTTGCGAGCGAGCCGAAACTTCACGTCCATACAGCCGACGTGCTGGCGATGGACTGGGCGCGATGGGGACCGGCGGCGGTGGCTGGAAATCTGCCGTATTACATCACTTCGCCGATTGTGGAACGTTTTCTCGCGCTCGACGAACGTTTTCCGATAGCCGTGTTCCTCATGCAGGCCGAAGTGGCGGCGCGGCTTGTGGCCCAGCCGAATACACGGGATTACGGCTATCTCACGGTGGCGACGCAACTCGTGGCAGAAGCCGAAATCGTCGTGAAAGCGCCGCCTTCGGCCTTCTCTCCGCCGCCCAAAGTCGATTCCGCCGGCGTGCGTCTGACGCGAAAGCCGCATCTGCCTTCCGGTCTCGCCGATCTATTGAAATTCGCGTCCCGATGCTTTGCCCAGAAGAGGAAAACCTTGCGCAACAACCTGCGCCCGTTCTACGGGCAAGCCGTGGACCATCTGCCCGAATCCAGGTTACGCGCGGAACAGCTCAGTGTGGAAGAGATTGCGGATCTTTATGCCCGGCTACATGGTTAAGCTTTTGAGCCGTTCAAACGTTACGCTTTGCGAAAGCCCTGCCGGAGACCGCCCCATTTGCGCGCAATCAATTCCGCGATGCCCAGCGCGATGGCGAGCGCCAGCAGTCCAGGCCAAAGCTCCACCTTCCGGTAGACGAACCGGCCATGCGAATCGAAGACGGAATTAGGCGCTGGAGCATAATCGCCGCCGGTTTGTGCGGCAATCCGCCGCAGCAGGCGCTCGTTCGCGCCATATGCGCGCGATTCCAAATCCCCGCGGTAGACCCCGGTCTCGGGGAACGCGGCGGAATCCGCAACCGGACGTATGCGAATCAATCCGGTTGCCTTCCCAACATGGACACGCCCATAATAAAGGCGCGGCGCGGCCCTTTCCAGGGGGACGGGCTTTTCGAAACCCGCGCTCCCAATGGCGAACATTTCGGGCGGAATTGCAGGCTCACTTACATCCTGCGGCATGCGATAACGGACCGCTATATCGTCATCCGCGGAATCGTAAACAGTTTGTGTGGTGTTACGCGGCTGCTTGAGTAACTCGCGGCTAACGTTGATCCAGAACTTATCGAACCCCGCCCAGCCGATCCACGAATCCGCCCAGCGGCTCTTTGCATCGGAGGCAAAAACCGCCGCGCGCCCCAAGCCGTACTGCCATTCCACATAGAGCGGATCCTTCCTCACCGGATCGATGGAAAGAATGGTTTCGGCTTCCGGCTTAGCGACGAACCGCGTGTATCCCTTGAGCGCCGGGGCGGAATCCATCCCGACGCCATCCAGAATCTGTGCCTGGCGGTCCACGATCGGCTTCAGCGGCTCTTCGACGGCGCTCGATCCGGTAAACTTTTTTACGTCTCTCAGCACGATCTGCTTCAGTCCTTTCGGCTGGGTCAGAAAATAACTATGGCCGCCCGAGATACGCGCCACTTTATCGAGATACTCCCGATTGACATCCAGCCCTAAGCCTACGGTGGAGATAGTAATATGATGGAGCAGCGCATCATGGGCCAGTTGGAAGCTGTCGCCCGCCTCCGCAATCCCGTCGGTCAGTAAGACGATGTGTTTATAGGCGGCCTTCACGGCCAGCACCTTGCGATAGGCTTCGCCAAGTGCGGGAGCAATCTGAGTGCCGCCATCCGGGGTAATTCCGGCAATGGAACGATCGATGCGCGGCTTATCGGCCGCGCGGCGCATGGAAACGGCCCAACGGTAAGAATTGTCGAACATCAGCACGCCAATGAGATCCGTTGGCCGCAAATGATCAACCACGCCGATAGCGGACAGCCGGGCGAGGCGCATTTTGCGCCCTTCCATCGACGAAGATTTGTCGATGATGAGAGCGACCGCGGTGCCGCCCTTGCCTCGGGGAGGTGCGACTGTGGCAGGCAGCACGCGCCCGAGTGGATCTTGCTCCGCGTCTGCGCGATAGACCTCGCGGCCGCCGCCGATGACCAGCAAGCCGCCGCCGCCTTCGACGTAGTTTGCTATTTCCTGTTTTTCGTCCGGCGTGAAAAAATTGAGGCTGACGTTGTTCAGCACGATGAGTTGCAGGCGGCTGAGCGCGTCAGCGAGAGGCACTGCTTTTTGCGTGACTTCCAGCCCCGAGGCTTCGAGCGTCGAGAGCAGATTCTCGCCGCTTCCCGGTTGGTCTCCGGAGATATAGAGAACATGGCCGCGGCGAAGCGAAAGTGCGCGGGCGAACAAGGCTTGCCGGCTGCCTTCCGAGATGCGAACGCAGACCTCGGCAACGCCCGTTGAATGAATCCTGGCCTGAAGATGAATCTCGTTCGAGCCCGCCCTCAAACGGATGGCATGCTCGCCGAGCAGCTTGCCGTCGGCCCGAAGTTCCACGGTCCCTGGGCCGCTTTGAGGCGCCTCTACGTGTACTTCGATGGGAATCCGAGCGCCTGTATAAGCCTGCTGCGGCATGTTCGCCGACAGGATACGCAATGTCTTTTCGGATTGAGGAGTTAGAGGAACCGTATCGACGCTAACATGCAAGGGTTTCAGTTCGGCAATGGCGCGCGCGGCGCTACCTTCGTTTTCGTTTCCGTCACTTACTAAGATCAGCCGCGGAACATAGCCGTCCGGCAGCGAAGCCGCGCCCTTCAACAAAGCCCGCTCCAGATCCGTTTCATCGGCGGCAGAACCGGAGGCGAACGGAATGACTTGTACCCAATTCCCCGCCCGGTCATCTCTAATCGCCGCAGCGAGCGACGAGGCGCGGGCCCGTTCTGCGGGCCGGATGCTCGCGGATTCATCCACCAGAACCGCAGCCGCCACCCGATGCGCACGGGCTTGGATGGCGGGCATCTCCAGCGCCCAGGCAATGGCGGCAAAACTGGCTATCTTCACGGCGAGGCGGCCATATGCCCGCTTCTTTCGTCCAAAGAGGAACCATTCGAGCACCAGCAAAATCGCGGCCGAGACGGCAAACCATTTCCAAACCGTGTCAGGAGCGCGCGGCAGGAGATGTCTCGGCGGCAATCCGGTTCGAGTGCCCGCGGGCGGCTTCCAGGCATGCTGCGCAACCGCAGGCAGATCTGCATGCACAACGTGCCGGGCGGCGGCAACGCTTGCCGAACCATACGGCGCCGCTTCCACATCCCAGGTGTTGCCGAAAGCAGCCGGCGCGAGCCAATGGAGGAGATTGGCAACGAGCAGCGGCGTTGCGACCTGAAAGCGCAGAGGTTTAGCGAACGGATCAAAACCAATCACCGCGCACTTCGGCCTGCCGGAAGCAGCCGGCCGCGCAACCACCACGGGTCCTTCAGGCGTGCTGGCCACCGCCAAATCGCCTGGAAAGATCTGGAAAATTTTGGACTGCGGGAGCGCCAGGTTTTCGCTTAATACGGCGGTGAGCGCAGGCGACGAGCGCCACTTCGTGATTTCGCTGGGCGGTTCCTCCGCTCTCACCGGCAGCGGCGATTGGTCGAGCGGAGGGTCGATCCAGAGCGCGGGCACAGCAGCATCTCGGGAGGGACCGAAGCGGTCGAAAATCATGACGTCCGCCGGCAGATCGGCCCGATAAGCGGAAGGGCTGTAAAAGACAGGCGCTAACCCGGCCCCCTGGAACAGCGGTTGAAGTACCTGCGGCCGGTCGGTAAAGATCGCGACGCGAATGTTCGGAGAGGCGGGCAATTCGAGTGCGGCACGATCGTCGATGGAGAGCCTGTCGTGCGGTTCGATTTGGGCGCTAAAGCGGCCGCCGGCATTCGACTTCAGCGCGAATTCGGCTTGCCGCTCTTCGCCCGCGCCGAGAGAAACCGAGCGCGCGGGAAGCGGACGGCCGGCAAATGCGGCGCGGACCACTACCGTGTGCGGCTTGGCATCGTAATTCTTTACACTAACGCTTACCTGCCAATTTGGCGCAGGATTTCGCTGGGCGGCGATGCGGCGGATCCCGCAATTCTCGCGAGAGGGGTGTAACTCGATGACGCGGAGATCTCGCATGCGGCCTGCATTCACCTGTCCGCCCGAGATCATGCCAGGCCCGACGTAGACCATACCGCCGGGATTGCGGCTTTCGTTTTCGGCCGAGTGAGCAAACGCGAGCGCGCGATTCAGGTTGAGCGCGCGCGGGGTGGTGACGCTGGTCCGGATCGCCTGGTCCAGTTTCGTCCGGTTGGAGGTAAACGGCGTTGCCTGCGAAACGAGCGCATCTGCCCGTACCAATAAAACGCGATCGCTCGACGAAAGCCGGCCAAGATATTTGCTCGCAATCTCCTTTTCCCGAGCGAGCAGCGTCTGGCCGGCGCTCGCCTCTCCCGTCCAAGCCGAGGTATCCAGAATCAGAACGTAATCGCGCCCGCCGGGCCGCGTCCCCCATTCGAGATGCGCGATGGCGAGCAAGAGGAGCACCAGGCTCGCCAACTGCAGCGCAAGCGACCATGGCTCCCGCACGCGCGCAAATTTGCGCCGCCTGGGAACTGCCGGAAGCGTTTGCCAGAACCGCAGCGTGGAAACCACTCGTTTCTGGCGTTTCCGATCGGCCAGGTAGAGCGCCGTAATGAAGGCGCCGAGCGCGCCCGCAAGCACAAGAAATTCGACCATTACGGCTTGCGCCCCAACGCCAACGGACCAAAGATCACCTCTTCGACCGGCATGCCCGTGGAAACAGCCGTGTATCGGCCCTCGTGACGCGCAGCGAGTTCCCGCACCTGGCTGGCATGACGGTCGAAAGCATTCGTATAGGCTTGCCGTGCGGCTTCGTCCAGCGCGAGCATCAGAGTCATGCCCGATTCGGCGTCGGTCAATTCAAGGTCACCCTCGCCCGGCGGCTGCCGGTCTTCTTCGCTCCAGAGCTGAACCAGCATCAGCTCATGGCCGGACATTGCGATCTCCTGCAACGGGCTGAGCCTGCCGGAGTCTTCGAAAAAATCCGAGATGATTATGACCAATCCGCGCCGCGGATAACGCTGCAAAAACTCGCGTGCGACCGGGAGGAAATCGGTTCTGCCGGACGCGCGCAGCTCGCGCAAATATCTTTCTGCACTGGCGAAATGCTGCCGCCCTCCGCTGGCGATCTCGGGGCGGTGCAGGCGATCGGAAAACGGCTGCAACAGAATGCTGTCGAGTTGTATAAGTGCGATGTAAGTCAGCGCCGCCGCAAGCACGCGCGCGTAGTCGAACTTAGCCGGCTCGTCTGCCCCATCCGTGTTCATGGATGCGCTCACATCCAGAAGCAAACGCATGGGAACGCGCGGCTCTAACTGGAACGTTTTGAGAAACAGCGTCTCGAAGCGCATGTAAGCGCGCCAGTCCACCGTGCGGAAATCGTCACCGGAGCGAAAATGCCGGTGTTCGAAGAATTCCTGGCCGGCACCGCGGTGATGCGAAGTCTTCGAGCCGCCGCCCGGTCCCGTGAAACGGTCTCGCCACTCCAGCGTTAACTTCTCCAGCTTCGCGAGGAAAGCGGGATCGAGCAGCGGCCGGTTCGCAACCTGTCGATTACCGCCCATACGTCCGTCACGTGCCGGATCGGGCGAGCAGCGTTTCCAAAATGGTATCCGGGGTTTGCCCGTCCGCGTGCGCGTCGAAATTCAGGATGAGCCGGTGCCGCAGAATGGGATGCGCCACAGCAACGATATCTTCGATGCTCACATGCAGCCGGCCCCGCATCAGCGCCCGTACGCGTCCGCATTCGACCAGAGCCTGAGCGCCGCGCGGCGAGCTGCCGTAACGGATATAGCGCCGGGCCGCCTCCGCGGCTTGGGACGAGCCCGGCTGCGTCGCCACGACCAGTTCGATGGCAAAATCCTGCACATGCGGCGCGATAATGACTTGTTTCGCCAGCATGGAAAGCTCCGCGATCTGGTCGCGGTCCATCACGATTCCCGGTGCCGCTTCCTCCGGTTTACTGCCGAGATCGACGATCCGGCTTAACTCCTCGCGCGAAGGATACGCGACCAGAATCTTCATGAGAAAGCGGTCGAGCTGAGCCTCCGGAAGCGGATAGGTGCCTTCCATTTCGATGGGATTTTGCGTCGCCATGACCATGAACGGCGCATCTATCGGATACGTCGTGGTCCCGTTGGTGACGGTTCGTTCCTGCATGGCTTCGAGCAGCGCGGATTGCGTCTTCGGAGTGGCGCGGTTGATCTCGTCGGCCAAAACAAGGTTGGCAAAGATCGGACCCGGTAGGAAGCGAAGCGCCTTGCGCCCGTCTTCGAGATCCATCACCATGCTGCCGGCGATATCGGCGGGCATGAGATCGGGCGTGAACTGGATGCGCGAATACCGCAGGTCCAGAACGCGCGCCAGCGTCTTAACCAGCGTCGTTTTCCCCAAGCCCGGAACGCCTTCGAGGAGCGCATGCCCGCCGGCCACCAGGCAGATCAGCACATTTTCGAGAACATCGTGCTGTCCGACAATCGCTTTGCCGATTTCCTTCCGCACGCGCTCGAAGGCGCCGCCCGCATGCTGGACCATAGCCGCGCCCGCGCTCAGTATCTCGGCCATTTATCTACCTTCGCCCTCCCGCTGGGAGGCAAAAATCATATTCTTCGGTTGCACGCCGCGCCGCTCGCAATCGGCCAGGTAAAGCTTCGCATAACTATCCAGTATGTAATCGGAGGGAGCGAAGCCAAGACGGGCCGCCGTTCCATCGATCCATTCGCCTGGGCCCTCTAGTTCGACAAAATCTCCGATAGGCGTTTCATCCAGCGTGACGACACCCGCGCCGCCGTCTGCAAACTCGGTCCGGTACTTCTCGTACCGGAACGAGGGCTCGAACCCAAGCTGGAGCAAAATGCGATCCAAAACTTCATACGACGCGATCACGGTCTCGAGTTCGGGCCGGATTTTATAGCGTCCGTTTTGGCTCGGCCCTTTCCAGGTGATGGTACACTTCGCGCCGGCCTTCCGCAGCCGCAGCAGCGTGCCGCTTTGCTTCAGCGCGCGGTCCTTCGTGTCGTAGACGGTATTGCTTTCGAACCGGCGCTCCTGGGAAACACGCAATCCCGCCTCGCGTAGACGGCCGGGTGCTAAATCGCGATCCGCGATCCGGATTTTGATCTCTGTCTCCATGGCGTGAGCCCCTGGTTGGATTCTCTCATCCGTATAAGAGGGACGCTCCGTGAGCGCGCCCATGGCTCAGCCGGATAGAGCGATTGACTTCGAATCTATCCCTCTCCTGCGGTGGATTCCGGTTTGCCTCTGCGCCGCGGAGAGCGCCGTCATGGCTTTGGTCAACTCGGTCTCGGCAGCGGCGGCGGCATCGGGCACGCCGCTGCCGGCAAGTACCGCGGCGATGCCCTGCACGCCGGTCAGGCCGCGCTAGATGTCGTTGACTACCGTGCTCACCGGCGTGCGGCCGATGAGAAAGGGTACTAGGACAAAGATTGAGGGGAATAGTACTTTTTACAGACTTGGGTCGTTTCGGGGGTTGAGAATACTGATAGAATTGCGAGGTAGCTTAGGAGAAACGAGTATGCTCAGCGTCCGAAGGGTTTCTGACTATCATCTTGTGTTATATGCAGTCACCAAGAAGCCACGTCGGCGATTGCGCATAATCGGTTGGGTGCTATTCGTTCTTGCGGTCAACTTCTTTCTTGCATATGCGGTGGCCACAGGGGGCCGCTTAGGCTATGCGCTACCCATTAATTAGACCTTTCAGAACTACTGCTCTCGAATGTACTCGGAGAGCTTTGGTTGAAGTAGGACGTCGCGATCCAATCAGCCGAACGCGTGACGTTGAATAAGTTACACACGGTGAAGTAAATGGCTACATTTGTTGTAGTCAATTCGTCAACAGGCATGCTACGCTATTGAGAATACAATGCGCGCCCGTAGCTCAGCCGGATAGAGCGATTGACTTCGAATCAATAGGTCGGGAGTTCGAGCCTCTCCGGGCGCGCCAACAGTTGTTTCCTTTTTCTTGCCCTCTCAGCGGGCCCGCCGGCTTCACTCCGTAAAAATCTTGCGCATGTCGATGATCGA
>DASVGP010000260.1:0-32936 GCA_036379475.1 Bryobacteraceae bacterium
CTGGGCGACTTTGGCCTTGGTCTCGACGGACTTGGGGCCACAGGATTTTTGAGAGTTGCGGCGGTTGGCCGCGATTTGTTTGGCGGTTGCCATGGTTGTCTCCAGATGGTGTACGGTGGCAGGCGAAAACGCCTGCTCTACGCTGTCGAGTGTGCGGAGCGGGGGCGCGGAATGAGAGGGAGCGGCGGGTGTAAAGCGCTGGATCTAAAAGGCAAAGGAAAAATTTGAAAAGTGGCGAACGAACTATGGTGTCTGAATACTTCCCTAAGCTTCCGAGTGCTGTTCGACTCCGCTAAGCCTGCCGGACTACAAAATACGGTACGTTGATCGGGTCGGGAGCAAAACCGGGATACAACCATGCGCGCTTGGCCGAGCTTCGCAATTCGAAGTAATACTGCAACGCATACGGCGAGTTCGTGTACACGGCTGGAATCTCCGCCGAATACCCGTCGGCTTGGCGCCGCATCTGTACCTTTTGATAGCGCTCCGCCTGATTGACATGGCGGAAAAGCAGATGAATGGATGAGAACTCGCTGCCGGGAGCCGCGCCGAGATGAATTCGAAGCGCCTCGTTCGGGCGAAAGGAGGCGGGCGCGGTATGGCGGCACGGAGGTGGATCCCGCCGGACCGGCTGGAGCACCTGGGCAATCGCGGCGGGCGCGCGCGGATCCCGGGAGTTGGCGGACTTTTTTCCCAGATCGGCGATATCCGCGTCGATCCCGGCCAAGCGGTCCGCCCATTGCCCGCGTTCATCGAACCGATCGCTTACGGACAGGTCTCGCGCATAGACGCCCTTGCTCGTGCGGACAGCTTGCGCCCAACTCGCACGCGCGCGCCGGTACTGTTTGATCGTCTGGTGTAATGCGCGGCGGTCCTGCGTTTGCTCGTAAATCGCATAGAGGATTCCGGCGCGGAACTTCGCTGCAAAGAAAAGCCCCAGCGCCGCTTGCATCCGCACGTCGATCGCGAGGCGCTTTGATGCAGCCGAGCGCAAACGACCGGCGCTGCGAAGGCTCTTTAGCGATTTGTCAGACCAGTTGTCGAGCCAATCCGCCACCTCGGCATGCGAATACTTCCCACTCCTTCTGCCGCTCAGCAGTTCCTCTGCGAACTCGCGCATGCTGGAGAACAATTGCGGATCGAGCGGGCTCGCGTTCTGGAAAACCTTCGGCTTCAGGGTATCGCCGTATGGATTCGGATCTGGCTCCGCTGCGAGCGGCTGATTCCAATAAATCTCGGGCCAATAGGCATCGCAGGCGGCCGACGGCAGATAAGCGGTGGTCACGATTGGAAGAATGCGGCTGGCGCTCGCAATTGCGCCCTGCAACGCCGCCGGCCTCGCCTCAGCAGAAAACGCCCGGAGGCAGACAGCAGGATCTGTCTTCGGGTTGTACATCAGCCGGCCCAATGTCCGATACCAGCCTGCATATTTCTGCCAGCCCCAGCGTGTCTCCAGGCTCGCTTCCACGTAGCCGTCGCGGCGCCCGGCTACCGCCGATCCGCGCCGTCCCCGGCAGGTTAACGGCTCCATCACGTCGGCGCCGGCCGAGCCGCAGAATTGAAAGGCGCGGGAATAAGCGGCGCTGGAGACCGGATCGTCCCACAGCAAGATTTTCTGCGTGCCGGAGAATACGCGGTAACGAATCGTGTACTTACGATTCTCGCGAAGCAGATCGGCGTAGCTGTACCGTGTGAAGATGCGCGATCCCTCGCTGAGCTTCATCAAGCCTTTGCCCATGCGGCCCGCGACCGGCATTTCCATTTCACGGATGGCGGTCTGCTGATAGGGCATGCCCAAATGTTCGGCGGAAAATTTCGCCGATAGGTTGACCGGCAGGCCGGTTGCCAGCGCTGTGTCGATCATCTTTGCGTCAATGCCTTTAGCATGCAGGTCGAGCTCCACTCTTCGCCCGCAGCGTTTCGCGCCGTCGAACACCGCTGCCCAGAAACCGTAATTGCCTTCCGGGACTCCGCTTTCGCCATGGATGCGCAGCCCGACCGCAGAAATCGCGGGGCATTTTTGAAGAACTAACGTGAGCGCATCGCGGCAGTAGCGTGCGTGCGTTTCCGGAGTCAGTCCTTCGATGATATTTTTAGCGTGCCCGCCGCCCCACTGATAACCGTGCATCCAGATTCCCAACTCGAAATCCATGCCGCGGGCCACCGTTTGCTCACTGATGAATTGCAGCGTGGCGAGATTGCGGTCCCGCTCGTCATCGGAAACATTGGTTGCGCGCACGTTATAGCCCGGCACCGAGACTACAAACGGATAGAAGAACAAGAAATAGGAATCGTCGACGCGGCGCAGCGAATCGTAGCCCAAACCGAAGGCCAGATCCAAACGATTCCATCGCTCGCTCGCGAGCAGGTCCAGGTAGCGCTGCCATTCGTCGCGGTTGTAGAACCAGGGTTTGTCCAGCAGCGAGCTGGTGAACTGCCGCATCACGCTGCGCACCGGATTCGCCGGGCTCTCCGCAATGGGATGCTCGATTTGCAGCGATGATCCGTGCCGGATCCGATCGGCGACCTCGCACAACGCATAGGCCAGTCCGCGCGCATCGGCGCCGCTGGCGACGATGATGCGATCGCCCCCTGCTCCATCTTCAAACAGCGCCAGGCTCTCGGCTGCGTCCGGAACAGAGAGGCCTGCGCGCCGCAACCTCGAGGCTGTCAAATGCGAAGAAGGGCCGGCGGCGACGATCGAGAGCTCATTCGCCCGAGGCCGGCTGCGGCGCTGAACATCGAAGCCTGCGCTGCGCAGGGCCGCCTCTACCCGTTCCGCCGCCCATCGGACCGGCGCGCCGGAACTGATCGAGTCATTTGGATCGAGTATGAGCGCGGCGCTTCCGCGTTTCCGGGCGCCTGCAAGCGAAGCGCAGGCGAGCGCGCCCGCCGTGAAACCCGTTCCGCGGAGGAAATCCCTGCGAGCGATCAGCGAGCGATCGAGTTTGTTCTGAGTGAGCTCGCGCAAATTCTGCCCTTCACTTTATCAATTGACAGCCAACGCGAGAATTCTGAATTCGTGCGGCCGAAACCGCAAGCCGTCAGGCTGCCGTCGGCATTGCCAGCGCGGCCAGCACGTGTTTCATCAGGTAGCGGCATCCTTCAACTTGATCCCAGGGCCCTCGCTCATATTCCGTCGCAAAGGTTCCCTTGTATCCGTGCGCCAGCAGGATCCTCGTCGAGCGCGTCACGTCATTGGTATCCCAGCGGTCCCAATATTTCGCATGCACGTTCGTATGGGCGTAGGGCGCCAGCGCCTTCAGCCCGTTGAACAGCATGTATTCCTGCTCCCAGTTGCCCATGTCGGGCGAAGCTTCGCAATACGGATGGTTCACTTCGTCCACGATCGTCCGGATGTTCATCGGGTCCGCAGCCAGTCCCCAATGATTTTCCAGCGTCACGCGTACTCCATACTTTCCGCCGTAATCCGCCATCTCCTTATACGACTCGATCGCCGCCGTAAGCATGGGTACGATATCGATGTTCCGCGGATAGTAGTCGCCCGGACCGTGCGGAATCGCGTTCGGCCGGATCGGTGGCCCCAGCGCCCGCGGCGAGTTCATCCGCATCGACTTCATTCCCAACACGGAGAGTCCTTTGATCCACCGTTTCCCCATCGCCACTCCCGCCTTGCGCGCCTCGTCCTTGTCGGGCGATCCGTAGTCCGCCAGATGGGTCGGAGCGTTATTCGAGATGTGCTGGACTTTCATGCCCTTCTTCGCACAGACGGACGCCAGTTTGTCCAGCCACTTCCGTCCCGAGGGACTCAGAGGATCGAATCCTCCCTTTGGGAAGTACATGCTTTCATCGTCCACATCTCCAAAGAGTCCCGAGTACAAATCCATATGCGTGACACCGGGAAATGTATCTCTCGTGAACTGCGGGAAATCCAGCATCGTGATTTCGCCGTATTTTGCTCTCTGCTGAGCCGGAGTCAGCTCTTTTGCCCGCGCCTCGGCTGCCACCTTTGCCTCCGCGATCGCTGGAGCCGCATTCGGGTCGTTCTTCACATCGGCAGGCACAAACGGTGGGCGGCGTTCTACTCTGTGGTGCGTGGGTTCGGGATGGCGGCGGTGGCGCCTTTTGAAAAGATCGCGCACGCCATACGTATTGGAGGCAATCCTCTCCAGGTTGAATTTTTCGTTCGTTGCCTCCGGGTGCTGCGCCTGCGCCTCTTGCTGCGCAGTCAACATCACTCCCGCCGCGCTCAGGCCGGCACCTGCGGCTTTAAAGAAATTGCGCCGGCCGAGCGCCGCTTTCTCGCTGCCATTCTTATCGTCCATGAGTATCCTCTCTCAGAATTTCCGCTTGCAAAATAGGTTGCCGGTCAATAATATCAAGTCGCCTCACCGCTTGTTTAGTGTCATGTTTCCGAAGTTGCTATAGCGAACCCACGGGCAAAAGGGGGGACAGGCTGCTCTGTCCATGCGCAAAAACCGCTTGGGACAGAGCCTGTCCGCTTGTTTAGTTCAACCTTCAGAGACCACATACCTGCTAAGAGCCGGTACAAATATAAGCAGCGCGGCGAGAAACCAAAACGCATTGTGCAAGCCAATTTCTTTGGACAAGAAACCAATTGCGGCAGGTCCGGCCAGCATGCCCGAATATCCCGCGGTGGTGAGAGCCGCAAGAGCGAGCGCCTTAGGCATCGCGTGCTGCTTGCCTGCGAGCCTGAATAGGATGGGCACTATGTTTGCGGCTCCGAGCCCTACAAGAATGAAGCTTGCGAGCGCGATCGAGGCGACCGGTGAAAGAAGAAGGACACAGAACCCGAGAAACGCCACCAGCCCGCTGAACGCAAGCACGACAAGATTCCCAAACCGTGTCACGACGCGGTCTCCGATCAGCCGGCCGAACGTCATCGCGACAGAGAAGAGCATATATCCCAACCCGCCGTGAGCTGGAGAAAGGAGGCGCTCGCCAACGAGCAATAGGGCGCTCCAGTCGAGAAGAGCACCCTCGACCAGGAATGAGATTGCGGCCAGTAAAGCTATAACGAGAACAACGCCCTTGGGAACGGCAAAAAGGGGTTGCGAAGTCGCTTCTCGATTCGACAGCATGCGCGGCAGAGCGAGCGCAATCAGCAAGATAACGATCGTGGAACTTAGAATCGTACTCATACTGAGGGCTATATGTCGAGACAGTAGAGCCGTCATGAATCCCGATCCGAGAAATCCCCCGATGCTGAAGAGCGCATGAAATCCGGACATCAATGGCTTTTCGGAAGCGCGCTCAACGTCAACCGCGTGCAAGTTCATTGCAAGGTCCAACGATCCCAACGCGGCCCCGAAGACGAATAGGGCCGCTCCCAGCGAGGTCGGCGACGCTGCCTCGCTCAAGAGAGGCAAGACGATCGCCACTCCTGCGCCGCCCGAAAGCACGATTGCTCTACTGCCGAAGCGGGCGCTGAGGTTAGCAGCGAGCGGCATAGCGATGATAGAGCCCGCCCCGAGGAGAAGCAGGATCAAGCCCATCGTCCCGTCGCCGACTTGGCAGCGAGCTTTTGCATAAGGAACGAGAGGGGCCCAGCAGGCAACACCAAATCCTGCCGCAATGAAGGCCAGCCTGGTCGCCAGCTTCGCCCGCGACTGATCCACGTTCATTCTCTTGAATAACCGCTGCCCGCGAAGAGAGTTAGCACTCATAAGAAAGCCGTGTGACGAAAACAAACATAAGACTGGCCGGGATGAAACCACGACAGATCGCCGCTCCGAAGGACAAAGTAATTAAGCGGGTTGCGGGACCGTCCCCGCTTGCGCGCCTGTTCGCGAATAATGAGACTACTGCAGGCTGAAGTACTGCATCACGTCCTTGCGCAGTGCGATACGGCTGGGCTTGCGTGTGTAGAACATGTGGCCACCCGGGAACTCATGAATGGTGATGCGCTCGCGAAGGTCCTGAGGCATTTCATTCACGCTGAGGACCGACCCCATGAACGGGCAGGAGAGATCGTTCCATCCATGACCGATGAACACCTTGAGGCCGGGGTCGGCAGCCACCGCCTGGCGGAGCTGCTTGACCGAACCCTGGCGCAGATTGGCATCGCGGCTCCACTGCCTGTTCACTTCGTAGGAGAGCGTGTGGTACGGCGCGTTGGTCTTCCAGCCAACTACGTTGGTGACGAAGTTCACCATAGCCTCAGTGGTAGGCGCGATGATCGCGGCGAGTATCGGATCGGTGGCCATCCGGTCGGGCGACCAGGGGAATGGATCCAACATAGTTACATTGGAGTCGTAAATGGAGCCGATCTTTCCGTTTTCGCGCCAGATTTCGCGCAGGTACGACTGGGTGTTGAAGCGGCCGCCGGATTCTTTGACATAGGTGGGGTCGAGACCGGTCATCTGCGTCACCTTCTGGATCATGGCCTGCTGCAGCGCGGGATCGGAAGTTCCTTTGATCAGCGCCGTAGCGTAAGGGCCCTCGTCATAAGCGATCACGGACTGCATGGCCTGGGGGGTGAGCTTGCCTTCGCGCTCGAGATGTGCGGCGACGATAGGTGGCAAAGTGACCATCCAAGGCACGGGCGAGTAAATGTAACCGTGATTTTCGTCTGCGGGATTGAGATAAGGCGAGACGAGGATGAGGCCGTTCACGCCAACCCCGAGCTGCGACTGTAGATAGTAAGTAATGCGCGGGCCGCGAAAGCCGCCGTAGCTTTCGCCTATGACGTACTTGGGCGAGAGCATGCGGCCGTTCTGGACAAGCCACTTATAGATGGCGGTAGAAAGGTAATGAATGTCCGGAACCGTGCTGTAGAAGAGCTTTTTGGTTTCGTTCTCATCCACGAGCGAACGGCTAAAGCCGGTGCCGATGGGATCGATGAACACAAGATCGGAGAAGCTGAGCCAAGTGCCCTGATTGTCGCTCATGACGATGCGGCCGGAGGCGCTGTCGTTTTTATTGCCGATGCCATTGAGATGCCGGGGGCCAATGGCGCCGAAGTTGAGGAAGACGGACGATGCGCCGGGGCCGCCGTTGAAGGCGAAAGTAACCGGGCGGTCTTTGCCCGCGATGGTATAGGCGGTGTAGACAACCTTTCCGGCAATGGCGCCTTTTTCATCGCGGATATTGATGGTGCCGACGGTGACCTTGTAGTGCAGAGTGTTGCCGTTGAGGACGATCGACCGCTCGATGCTCTTGTTGGCCGGGAGCGGCGGAAATTTAGCACCGGACTTTTTCGCAGCGGGCTTGGCAGAGTTTTCAGGTGCTTTCGCGGAGCTCTGCGAGGCGGCCTGTCTGCCATGCTGTTCCTGTGCGAAGGCCGGGGAAGCCATCAGCCAGAGCAGGGCGCAGCCGAGTGCGGTCCAAGGGTGAGCAGCGGGAGCAAAGCAACGGTCCATGCCGTTAACCATACCGCAGAGCGAAAGTGGGAAAGCGAAATCGCAAGTCGATAAGGGTTCGGGGCACTTCACTCACCATAACTCCCGATTAGTTTTTGTGAAACCGAGACCGGGAATTGCGGTGTTACTGTCCCAGATCTCCGAATGGACGAAAACCGGTTGCCGCCGGGGTCTTCTCAGAAATTCGGAAATGGCGTCGGTTTTTTAAGCCGCGCTTACAAATGCCCGTATGCGCCGGTTAAACGCCGCTGCATGATCCCAGAAGGGCGCATGTCCCGTTTTCGGCATGTCAATCTGTGCGTGAGCAATGCGAGCCTTGTGCCGATCGACTGCTGACGGCCTGACTACCGCATCGTCAGCGCCGTGGGTGATCAGTACAGGCTTGCGGATCTTGGGCAGGAGATCATCGTTATCGAGTGACCGAGACAAAAGCGCTTGGCGAACGTAAGGCGGAACCGAAGCGTTGAACCCCAGCATTAAGAACATCTCTTCAGCCGAGAGTCCGTGGGGGAAACAGAGTCGCAGCAGCGATTCAAGGCTGTGGACGCTCTCTTCAACACCCGTTGCAAAGAAGCCTGGCACGAGGCTGATAAATTCAGGAGTAAGCACCGGCAGCGCCTCGTCGCTGCCGAGCTTAGTCACTCCGCCTATAAAGTTGAGCCCGCTGATGGCCTCTTCGCCGTAATGCCGGAGGTAATCAAGGATCACGAGCGGGCCGTAGGACCACCCACAGAGGAGCGGACGATCGAGGCGTAGCTGCTGTATTACTGCATTGATGTCATCAGCCCACAGATGCGAGTCAGTGTAGCCCTCGCGCGGCTTATCCGAGAGACCATGCCCCCGTATATCCATGGCGACAAGCCGGTGCTCCTCCGCCAGTTCAGAATTGAGCTGCCGGCCCCACGTGAGCCAGCACTGCGAAATCCCATGAATGAATAGGATCGGGTGTCCTGTTCGCTTGCCAGTCTCGACTACATGGAGCTGAGTGCCTCCACCGCCGGTAATCTTGTAAGTGTTCATTCTGAATTCGCTCGGCCGAAACCGGCAGCTATCTTCCCGATCCTTTACGATTTCCCCTCGGTGCCTTAAACCCGAAACTTATCTAGATGCCTGCCGCGCTTGATGCTGCTACCGTAACGAGTCGCCGCGATACTGTTTCCGCTTCCAAACCAGAATCGCTACAGCGCCCAAGCCGATGAAGCCGAACGTGCCTGCTTCGGGTATAGCGGTGACCTCCTCATTAAATAAGAGGAACGTCGGTCCGCCGAGGGTTCCGCTGCCGGAAGGTGGCCCGCTGCCGGCGGCTATAAACGTGTCGATGAACGCGCCCGTGGCGCCGTTGAATCGGAGCACATCTCCCCCACCGAAGTTCGCGACATACAGATTCCCGTCCGGGCCGAATACCAGCCCGCGCGGAAGTGAGAGATCGCTGGCCGGCCCCACAAACGCGCTGAGGAACGCTCCCGTTGTGCCGTTGTACTCCAGCACACCACCGGTACTGCCGCTGCTGGTGGCGTACAGATTGCCATCCCGCCCAAAAGTCACATCGCGCCCGCCCGAGAGGCCGCCGCTACCGGAAGCAACAAAAACATCCAGGAATGCACCAGTCGTTCCGTTGAACCGGACAACACTATTGCCATTCGCCACATAGAGGTTGCCGTCAGGTCCAAAGGTGATTCCCTCCGGGTCCGAGAGGCTGCCGCCGGTCAGCACGGCAATCGAGGCACCGGTTGTACGGTTCAGCTCGGTAACGGAACCTGGGCTGGCGGAATTCGCGACATAAAGATTCCCGTTTGGCCCAAATTTCAGCCCGGCGGGATCCTCGACGCCACTCGCGAACGTATTGAGGAAGGCGCCCGTCGTGCCGTTTACCCGCAAAACGGCGTCCGTATTGGAATTGCTGACGTAAAAGTTCCCGTCCGCTCCAAATGCTCCGCCGAGAGGGAAGGAGTCCACCGAGAATGGGACAAAAACGCTCGTAAAAGCTCCGTTGGTTCCGTTGAACTTCAAGACATCCGAGTCATTACCAAAGAAATTGCCGACGTACAGATCCGTCGCCAAACCAACGCCTGGCAGAACCAGGAAACACACACAGCACACACCTATCTTGATTGGATTCCCGTTGGGTTTCCATGTTTTTGTCATGGCCGATACGCTCCTTCTACCGCTCAGGCGATGTAATTTGTTTCCATTATTCCCGCATCCGGGGTCCAGGAAAAGCTCGGAAAACTTAGGGGAAATCGGGAAAGTTGCGGGTCGATTCGACCGCCTCGCGCTTTCGCGGAGGCATGTGAGGCGGCCTGTTTGCCATGATGCTCCTGTGCAAAGGCCGGGGAAGCCATCAGCCAAAGCACGGCGCAACCGAGCGCAGCCCCAAGGGTGAGGAGCGGGAGCAAAGCAACGGTCCATGCCGTTAGCCATACCGCAGAGCGGGAGTGGAAAGCGAAACCCGTTTGTGGGACGCCCCCGATTTGCCGCGAAGAAAGGGCAGAACCATCCCCATTTCCCGGGGGAGTTTACTGCCTCGATCGGACGTGCTAAAGCTCTGGTGGTAAGCATCCGATAAATAAGGCGGTGCAAAAGCTTGGGTTGACACTACTCCCCGCGGTCAGGCAATACTTTGCAAAGTCTGACACGGAATCTACGTTCCGCAGAATCATATCGCTTCTGATGTATGGGATGGCGGCGCATGCCGTTGAAGGGGACCCCGAAGACTACCAAAAATTCAGGCAAGACTTCGAGCGTATTCAAGCCCAAGCCACGCAGAACGCCCGTGCTAAAGAACTGCTTGTTG
Organism: Bryobacteraceae bacterium; assembly: GCA_036379475.1. Lineage (GTDB taxonomy): Bacteria > Acidobacteriota > Terriglobia > Bryobacterales > Bryobacteraceae > Bog-105. The sequence goes on from DASVGP010000260.1 coordinate 10,138, forward strand.
CAGCCGGCGCTGCTAACCAGGCACTTGGCGATTATTCGTACCGAACGACACGCTTCATCCGCCAGCAAGGGGCGCTTCTCCAAAACATGATATCCATGCTCACTCAAACGTTGGTCTCGATCGGCGCAGCAAGCGAACACTCGACTGAGTACCTGCTGGAAATTGAAAAAGAACTCACCAGGGCGACGGTGATTGAGGACGTCCAGGATCTGAAGCTCCGTCTACGCGCGTGTCTGGAGAACGTACGGGACGAGGCTGCGCGGCAAAAAACAGAAACGGAGGCGAACGCGTCCCAGATACGAGAGCAGGTGGAGCGTGCGCAAACCTGTATCCGAGCGACCGTCGCGTCCACCGACCAGCTGGATCTTGTCACCGGATTGCCGACACAACCAGCAGCAAGAGCGGCTCTTGACGAGGCTCTTACGGCGCCCGAACAGAGATATGCGGCGATCCTGGTCGTGGATAGAATCCACTCCATCAATTCCCGGTTTGGTTACGCTGTCGGCGACCTGGTACTCAAATTGGTCCTGGAGCAACTTCGCGAGAACCTATCTGCGGCGGACCGGCTATTTCGCTGGTCAGGGCCGGCGTTTGTTGCTCTCCTTGAGCGCGAGGAATCCATCCAAGCCGTCCGAACCGAGATGAAAAAAATTACTTCCCTTGAGAAGATCTTTGAAATTGGCGGGCGCCCCGTCTTGCTGCCGGTTACTGCTTCGTGCCTCGTAATTCCACTCACGCACCCAAGTATAGACATTAACAATGCCATCGAGAAATTCGTCGCACGCCATATGGAAAGCGCAAACCAACTTTAAGGCTGGATGATCTGTTCGAACGATTATATCCCCGGTAATTCGAGGACGTGCACGCCATTTCCAATTAGAGCAGTGCACCGGAGGCTGACACATTGCATCATATTTCGTCCGCTATAGCTCATCGCCTGGCGCATGCAATGCCAGGATGTTTCCAGTGTGCGCTCGCACGCCCGACCAAGGCTATTCTCTGAACGAGGAGAGCGGCCATTTCATAAGTGATATCATCTTGCCGGGATTTTTGCTCCCCCTGCCGATGAGCCGCTTAGAACGAATATGACCGAATCCGTGAGCGAACTCGCTTCCTATCACAGGTGCATTGGCCGGATACAGCAGCACTGGCCCGACTTCCTCGAAAGAAGAAACGAACGGCTCGCGCAGCAGGAGAGAAACGGAACAGCGGCAGAAAAGGTCGCCGAAAACATATTGGAAGATCTGTTTACACGAGTGCTCGACTGGCCGTTAAGCGATTTCAACAACCAAGTCGGTTATGCCGACATCCTGCTCACAACATTCGGAATCAAATACCTAATTGTGGAGGCAAAGCGACCAGGCGCTCTCGCCTGGAACGGACGGGCAGTGGAAGCAGCGCTGGCACAGGCCCAGAGATACGCTGCCGAGCAAAGGGTCAGATGCGCCGGCGTGAGTGATGGCGTGATGCTCTATGCTGCGGATATCGAGGGCGGTGGCCTAAAAGGCCGGTTCTTCGGTTCTCTTGCCGGTGCACAAGCGCCTGAGAATCTCTGGTGGCTCAGTGTACATGGCATTTATCGGCCCGTTCCTGAAGGATACAACGCGACATTAGGCGATCTCCCCGACGCCGATGTTGAACCATTTGAGCCGCGAGACTGCGGCGACGACGAACTATTGCATCCGAAATACAAGATTCCGGCGCGCTGTTTTGGGTATGTGGGCAATGCCAACGATCCCGGAACTTGGAAGTTACCGTTTCGACTGGCTGACGGTCACGTAGATCTGAAACGGCTGCCGAAAGCCATTCAGTGCATCGCGAGCAACTATCGAGGAGAGAAGGTAACAGGAATCCCGGAAAAGCATATCCCGGATGTGCTTGTCAGATTGGCTCGCGCGGCATCATCAGTGGGGAAAATGCCCGATCAATCGCTATCGGCTGCCGCCGTATACTGCCAGCTTGCGGAAATCCTGAGGCAGATTGGAAAGCTGGATGAGATTTTGGGAGATGTTGGAGAGCGACCGCAGGTCTCGAATCGGTTTATTTAGCTTCCGTCCAAACCATTATCCGGCACGGCAATTGGAATCGGGAATGATGATGACCTTCCGCGGGATCGCTCGGGAGGTAAAATTCCACTTAATATGCGCGAACTGGCAGGCACCCTCGTTCTCGTTGTTCTGCTTCTCGCCGCCACGGCTTACGTTCTCTGGGCGATTTCAGATGCTAGACGTAGAGGCAAGTCTCCTTTACTCGTTCTCATTGCGGTCGTGTTCTTCTTTCCATTCGGGCTGGCTGTATGGCTGCTCTTCCGCCCTCCAGCTTCCACTCGAGTTCCTTGGGCCGCGATCCCAAATCGGACATTTGGAGCCCGAAGCGGCAAATGAATCCGACGACTTGCCTCACGCGGCGCCCAGGAGATTTCGCCGACATCCAGGCGGGCACGTCCCCATCCCGATTTCCCCGCCACCGATCCCGGTGCTCCTAAGAGTTACGGTTCACTCAGAGGGCCACCAGCAGGCCTTCGCGAATGAGCCGGCGAACCAGGACAAGCTTGCCGGCATTGTCCAGATTGCCTGGGAGATTTCCGACGGCAAACTTGGAATGGCGCAGCGCAAACCGGACCGCCTCACGGGCTTGCGGCGGAAACGCGATCTTCCGGCCACAGCACTCCACGGAATCGGATTCGCCGTCTGTTTGGAGTCGAAACACGACGCCTTGACGCACGCCAACGATGCTATCGATGCGCAGGCTGTCGAGCGCCGCAATTTGCGTCATTTGTCCTTCGAGCGATGGCGGGCAAGCACCAAGGAATGTTTCAACGACGCTGTCGAGCGCTGCTTCGAAATTCGATTCCGTTCCAGCGCAGCGCAATAAGCTGAGCAACGTCTCATATATGCGCGCTTTTTCAAAGTTCGGCTGCGTGAACCCGGGTGGGAGGGCTTTGCGAAACGCGGGGTCGTTCAAGCTGGCCCGTGAGATTACTTCCAGAAGCAAGTCGGCCCAGGTATAGCGTAGAACGCCTGCCGTAATATGCAGAGAAATGCTATCGGTACAGCGAGCCTCGTGCCCGATCCCTCGAGGAATATAGGCAACATCTCCAGCGTTCAGTTCGAATTCAAGCGTAGGCTCGCCTAATTTATGTAACTCAGCATCATAATCCTGGCCTGCGAGCGGCGCTTCGATTGGCGTTCCAAAGATCGTCCATTTTTTCGAGCCCGCAACCTGGAGTACAAAGACGTCATGCGTATCATAGTGACGCTGTGCGCCTTGCGCTCCGGCGGGAGTTAGATAAACGTTGGTTTGAAATGGACAACTGAATTTTGTTTCGAGAGCGCGGCAAAAGCGAGTAAGAGCCGGGACGGTGGTGTCGAGGTACGCGAGCGTAATCGTCGAGCCCTCTTGGAATAATTGGCAGACCTTAGCGACATCGAGGATACCGCCGGGCAGCGTGTACTCGGCAGGAGCGACGGGGCGGGTCGCATTCTTTAGGCAGACGTCCGGATAGCGGCGATCCAGAGTTGTTATGACGCGATCGGCCTCTTCTAAAGACAACAGCGAGCTGAAGTAGCCCGGCTGATTCCGTTTGACGACCAGCGGCTTTGCTTCCCAGTATTGTTTAAAGTATTCGTCCTCGGTTACCGGGCTGATCAACCACTTGAGCGAGGGCTCGTGTTTCGAAGAAGCCTCGGATGGTTCGTGAAGCGACGGCTTCAATGGCGACTGCGGTCCGGATCTGAAGGCTTCTTGTCGGGACCGGGGCGTTTCTTGTCCGGATCCGCGGGCTTTTTGTCCGGATCGCCCGGCTTCTTCTTGTCTGGATCCGACGGCTTCTTCTTGTCCGGATCGGCGGGCTTCTTATCGGGGTCGGAAGGCTTCTTATCGGGATCGCCTTGAGCCGTGGGGGAAAGACCTGCTGCTCGTGCGCCTGAAACGATTGCCGTAGCGCCAGCCAGGAGCACACCGGCCGCGCTCAGGAACGATCGCCTCGGCAATTTCCGTTCGGTTACGATTTCATCGTCGGTAACGGTACGGAGCTGCTCTAGATCTGCTTCTTCGGTATTCTCGTGATTCATTCGCCTGCACCTTTCAAGAGCATATCCCATTTCAAGGCGGGCGGCTTCGGTTTGACCATCTCGGTGCCGCGGCGCTCTCTTCCCTCTGGAATCTGTCTGAGAATCCACCCCGGTTTGCGGTACTAGGATCTCGTGGCTCTCTTCCGCACGCTGAGCGCGGCGATTCAAGGCATCGATGCGCACCCGATCGATGTCGAAGTGGACATGTATCCGGCGGGAACCACTCGCGATTTCGTCACCGTCGGCATGCCGGATGCCGCCGTCAAGGAGAGCCGCGAGCGCATTAAATCGGCGCTGCTGAACTCCGGGTTCGGCTATCCGAGCAAGTCAGTCACAGTCAATCTTGCGCCCGCCAATATCCGCAAAGAGGGCGCGGGTTTCGATCTCCCGATGGCTACCGCGATCCTGGGCGCGATGGGAGCGCTCGGCACTGCCGAAGACCATCTGATCGTGGGCGAACTGTCGCTCGACGGCAGCCTGCGGCCGATTCGCGGCGCTCTGTCGATCGCGGTCTGCGCGGCGCGCCTCGGCATTCGCAATTTGCTGCTGCCGGCGGACAACGCGGCCGAAGCAGCGGTAGCCGAAGGCGTCCGGGTCTTCGGGCTCAAGCATCTGGCCGAAGTGGTGGAGTTTTTGAATGAACCGGCCCGATTTGTGCCCGTCGAGGCAGCGATTCCGGAGCTTAATCTTTCCGGCGGCGACGTGCCCGATTTCAGCGATGTGCGCGGCCAGACGCTGGCGAAGCGCGCGCTGGAAGTGGCCGCGGCGGGCAGCCACAACGTGCTCATGATCGGACCTCCCGGCTCGGGCAAGACGATGCTGGCGAAGCGCTTCGCAGGCATCCTGCCGAAGCTGACCTTCCGCGAGGCCTTGGAGGCCACGCAAGTGCACAGCGTGGCGGGCGTGCTGCCGGCCGGCGCCGGGCTGCTGCACCAGCGGCCTTTTCGCGCGCCGCACCATACGATCTCCGACGCCGGGCTGATTGGCGGAGGCAGCGGAAGCCCGCGGCCCGGCGAGGTGAGTCTCGCACATCAGGGCGTTTTGTTCCTGGACGAATTACCCGAATTCCCGCGCGGCGTTTTGGAGCAATTGCGCCAGCCTCTCGAAGAAGGCTCGGTAACGCTGGCGCGCAGCAACGGCACGCTTACCTTCCCCGCCCGCATCATGCTGGTGGGCGCGATGAACCCTTGCCCGTGCGGCTTTTACGGCGACAGCACGCGCGAGTGCCGCTGCACACCGGGCATCATTCAGCGCTACCTGGCCAAGATTAGCGGCCCGCTGCTGGACCGCATCGACCTGCACATCGAAGTGCCGGCCGTGCCTTACAAAGAGTTGCGGGGCAAGGGCGACGGACAAAGCTCGGCCCAGATCCGCGAGCGCGTCGAGCAGGCGCGCGCCGTCCAGCGCGGGCGCGGCTTTTACAATTCGCAGATTCCGACAGCACAGTTGCGCATCCTGTGCGCGCTCGACGATGCCGGCGAGCGCACGCTGGAGATGGCGGTGCGGCGCATGAATCTTTCGGCCCGCTCGCACGATCGCCTGTTACGCGTCGCGCGCACGATCGCGGACCTTGCCGGCGCCCCCCCCGTCTCGTCGAAACATTTAGCCGAAGCCGTGCAATTCCGGAATCTGGATAGGAATTACTGGAGCTGAGCCGGATGGGCGTACCTGGCCAACTATAACGGTTAGACTGAAATGAAGGTTCGAGATCTGATGCGGCTTGTCGAGGCTGATGGTTGGAGACACGTTCGAACGACCGGCAGTCACCGCCACTACAAACATTCCTCAAAGCCCAACGTCGTCACGATTTCGGGGCATCCGGGCGACGACATACCGGCCGGGACTCTGAAATCAATTTTGAAAGCGGCGGGCTTGGAGAACAAGAAATGAAAGTCAAATACGCGGTTTTATTTGAGCGAGCGGAGAACAACTGGGCAGCTTACGTTCCCGATCTTCCAGGCTGCATGACCACCGGAAAAACGCTTGAACAGACCGAAGTCAATATTCGCGAGGCCATTGAAGGGCATTTGAAGACCCTGCGAGAGTTTGGCGATTCCGTTCCGCAGCCCACCAGCGTAGCTAGGGAAATCGAAATATCGCCAGCCGCCTAAGTAGCCGCTTTACCCGTCAGCGCCAGCACCAGCCGCTCCATGGTTGTGCGGTCGTCGCGGTAGCCTTCGCGAAAACGCTTGTCGGTTTCGTAGATCAGAGCTAATGCCTGGGCGAGATCTTCTTGCGTAAAAGCCGCCGCGGTGGCAGCGACTTGTTCGGCGCGCTCGCGCCAGATGCGGACGCCTGCCTTCGTGAAAAAATTCTGCGCTTGCTGCGCGGATGCGATGTTCGCTTCCTTGGCCGCGAGCGCAAGGCGAAACTGCGTGCTCAAAAAAGACAGCGCCAGCGGCAGGTATTCGCCTTCGCGAACCAGCACGCCCACCGAGCGCAGCGCCGCCGTGCGATTGCGCTTTCCCAGAGCCTGCACCAGCTCGAAAATCGTACTCTCTGCGGCATTCGGCACCAGCGCACGCAGGTCGTCCATCGTGACGCTGCGCTCGCTTCCGACAAACAGAGATAGCTTTTCGATCTCGAGCGCCAGGCGGCTGGCATCTCCGGCGGCGGCATCGAGCAGCGCCGCGAGTTCCCGGCCGCACAGCTTGAGTCCGCTTTTCTTCGCCAGATCCTGGCAAAGGAAGCGGCTGGTTTCCGGCGTCAAGCGGCGGAATTCGACGACCGCCGGAATCGCCGCATAAAACTTCTCCACGCGTTCGAGCTTGGCGCGATCGTCGCCGCCAAAATCGTAGCGGCTGCAATCGAAAACCAGGACCGTACCGGGCGTCGGCTGCTTCAGATAGGCAGCCAGGGCCGTGCCGGATGCTTCTGCGCCGCCTGCATCGCTTTCGGTCATCCTGCGCGGCAGCGCTAGTTCTGCGCTCGCAACCCAGATCAGCCGCTCGGTTGCAAACAGAGAAAGTGATCGCGCGTCGTCCAACACTTCCGCGAAAGTTGCGTTCTCCAGGTCGGTTTGCGTCAGACCGGCTTGCCCATCCGCTCCCAGAACGCGCTCAATCAGCGCTTGTTTGCACATGCGGCGCCGGTAGGCCTCGGGGCCAAGAAACAGGTAAACCGGGGCAGGCGGTTGTTTTGCGATCCGGGCGAGGAATTGCTCGGGAGTCACGCTCAAAAATCCTCAAGAATGCTGCTGACCAGATCACGCGCCAGATGGCGATCCAGCCGCATCAGAGCCGGGCCGCTTTCGTCGAAGTACTGATGCGGGTCGTTGGCATAGGCGTAATTCTCGTGATAGACAGCATTCTTGGTCGAATACAGCACGCGCCCGGTCCCTCGTTGCACCAGCTTCATGGTCACAAACACCAGAACCTGTGCGCTGCTCGGACTTCCCGAAGCGGGATCGAAAATGGCCGGCGCCTCGACGATATTGTTGATGGTCCCGTGCAGCACCGCATCGGCATCGGCCGGATTATTCACAATCCGGTAGTGCGTTCGCGCCAGAAATTGGCGGCCAATCGCCTCGGGGAGCGCGTCGGACAGCTTGTAGCGATTCGTGGCGTTCTGAAACGCCGGAATGGCGATGGTTTGAATGCCTTTGGGGATCAAGACGGCTTTTCCGCCCACGTGATAGCCGCAGGAAACCAGCAGGAATGCGGCTGCCATTGACACCCAAGCGGCGAATTTCATCTTCGCTTCAACCCCGCAATGGAATCCGCAGCGGCGTCGGCAGTCAGGCGCAAGTTGTCGCCGACGATCCAGAACCAGCCGGCGCGCGAATGGTTGGGATCGGCGCGGATGTCGCCCGCGATCAGGCCGCTTTGGCTCACCGCGCCGGCACTGTGCGGCGCTTCCTCATCGGCGGCTCGAATTTCGATCTGCGCCGAAGCCAGAGCCTGCTCAAGATCGGCCGGCCGCACCTCGGCCTCGAACTCGGCCCAGAGCGAAATGCTGTATCCATGGAACACCGGCGCTTGAATCAGGCGCAACGACGGCATCGGCACCGGCACTCCGTTGCTCAGCCGACTCAACAGCGCCGCCGTATGCCGCTCGATGCGCTGCTCGAACGCCGCAAGCTTTTCCGGTGCATCTTCGCCGTATTGCGCGAGCAGATTGAAGCCGAGCTGCGCGTCGAAGATGCTGGTCTCCAGAGGCTTGAAGGAAAGCAGAGCGGAAACCTGCTGGTGCAGTTCGGTAAGGCCGCGTTTGCCGCGCTCGCTGGCCGGCTCGAAGACATGCGCGATCGCCCGGCGCATCTGCCGGTGGCGGGAGAGCCGGGTCAGCACCAAGGCCAGCGCGCTCGCGGCCGGATGCGCCATCACGAGTAACCAGCTCGTGTCCGGCCCCGGGGTTTCGACGATGGGCGCGGAGATGCGCGCTTCCGGCGCCTGGTCCAGATATCCCGTGCAGTCGATCACGGAATGCCGCCCGCCGCCGGCCTTGGCGATCTCGTAGGCCTTGAGAGCGCCGGCTTCCGAGCCTGCCACGATCAGCACATCACAGTCTTCGACTGTGCGCGTTTCGAGCGGCTCGAAATAAACCGCCTCGCCCTCCTGCTCGCCGAAATTGCCTTCGCCGTTGGCGCCAAAAGCGGAGATGGAGACCCCGCTTTTGCGGCTTTCGAGCACCTCCTGCACCTCACGGCCAAGCAGGGTGTCCGCGCCGATCAGGGCCGCCTTCGCTGTTTTTATATTCGATTCTTCTTTAGCCAACCTGATGCTCCGGCAGACGCGCCGCTTCCCGCGGTTTCCTGTGTCTGCGAATGAAACTTCCGATGCGGATGCAAATGCCGCTAGCCACGTACGCACAGGCCATCGCCAACAGCATCGGCTGCGCCCAGTTCCAGATGAGGAACGCCACTCCGCCGATCACAACGACGATCAGGGGCGTGTGCGGTTTCGAGATGCCGATGTGCTTGAAACTGGGATATCGCCAGGTGCTCACCATCAGCAGCGAGACGATTCCCACCCCGCACATCCACACGATCGCCAGAGGAAAAGAACGTACCGGCGAGCCGTCCATCATGTAGACCACGGCGCCGATGAATAACGCGGCGGCCGGGATCGGCATTCCGGCGAAATATTTCCGCTCCAGGCGCAGCGCACCCTTCGCCGCGGGATTCGTCTGCACATTGAAGCGCGCGAGGCGCACCGTACCGCATAAAAGATAGAAGAACGCGACCACATAGCCGACGCGGGTGAGATGCCCCGGCAGCGTGTAATCCGGAGTAGAGGCAAACAGCATGCCCCAGGTCAGCGCCAGTACCGCAGGCGCGAGGCCGAATGTGATCGCATCGGCGAGCGAATCGAGCTCGCGTCCGAAGGCGCTTGCCGTGTTGGTGAGCCGGGCAATGCCTCCATCGAGCGCGTCCAAAAATGCCGCGTATCCCAGCGCCTTGGCCGCGATCACGAAATGCGCGTTGGCGCCGTAATCGCCGCCGCCCGCCTGCAGCGCGCCTTGGAAGGCCTGGAGGATGGCCACAAATCCGAGAAAAATATTTCCGGAAGTAAACAGCGTCGGGAGTGCATACGCCGCCCGCCGCGGCCTCTTGCGAACCCGCTCTGGCGCCGCCTTTACCTCGCCGTTCAGAGTACCTCCCCGTCTTCGCGCTGTGAATCGGCCGCTTGCGCCAGAATGCTTCGGCCACCCGCCACATGGTCGCCGACCTTCACCGCCGGAACCCATTCGGGCCCGAAGAAAACGTCCACGCGCGACCCGAATTTGATATACCCAATCCGTTCCGCCGCGGCCACGCGGTCACCCGGCCGCTTATAGCAAACAATCCGCCGTGCAATCAATCCGGCGATCTGCCGGCACACCACGCGCGAGCCGTTGCCTTCCACGACCAGCGTGTTCTGCTCGTTTTCGCTCGAGGCCGCTTCATGGCTCGCCACCAGAAACTTTCCCTTTCGGTACACCACTTCGGTCACTTGGCCCGGAATCGGGGTGCGATTCACATGCACATTGAAGATGTTCAGAAAAATACTGATGCGCGTCTCGCCTGCTCCCATTTTCACCGCGACTACTTTGCCGTCGGCCGGCGACACCATCACGTTTCCCTCCGGCGCGGCGCGTTCCGGATCGCGAAAAAAATAAAGGCAGAACGCCGCCGCAACGTACAGAGGCGCGCCGGCCCAAGGCGTCAGAAAATAGGAAAGCGCCAGCCCGGCCACAGTCAGGCCACACGCGTAGTAGATGCCGTCAGAAACAATCCGCAAAATAGTATTTTCTCATGCGGGTAATGGTCGCGTGACAGAATCAGAACCGCGAACGTGAGTGAGGGGGAGCGTGCGGCCCCTCCCTGACGGTCGGGGTTCATCCGTTCGCCTCAATCTCGAGGTTAGCGGGACTGGGCAATAACTCTCCGGCTTCCGCCACAGCGGGCGAGACGCCCAGCTTCTCCGGGATGCGTTCGCGAATCCAGAGCAGAAAGGCGATGACTAATAAGATGTTGCCCCAGAAGTCTGCGCCATAGCTGAGCAGGAGGCGCTGCCAGGGGAGGTATTGCAGCAGGGCTTGGCCGAAAGAGATGGCGCAGGCGGCGAGGAACAGGCAGTTTGCCCAGCGAATCGCCGTGGATTTTCTGCGGCTGGACAAGGTGAATAAGCAGGCGGCGGTGAGAGCGGCCGGGGCGAGGGAGATGAGGCCGCTTTTCACGGCGAAGGGTTCGAGGAGCGAGTAGACCACGAAGGCCAAGCCGTCCCAGGCCCAGAGCTGGCGAGCGCGCGCACGCAGTGCGCCGATAGCGAAGGCCGCATAGGCAGCCGTGTTGACTCCCATCCAGATTTGAATCGCGGTTTTGGGTGAGACTGATAGAAAGTTAATATGCGTGAAGTAACTTAGCGGCGGATTCACCGGCGTGAAATAACGCAGAAAGATGCCGCGCAAAGATTGGCCCGGAAAGTAATAGAGTTCGGAGTAAGTGTCGCCGACGCGGCGGACGGCGAGGTACCAGTCATGCAAAAGCGTCCCGTAACCGGAGGGACCGAAGATAAGAAGTGGGAAGGCCCAAAGCGCGGCAAGCCAGCCTGCAAACCAGCCGGCCGAGCGGATGCGCTGCCGGTGGAGGAGCAGCGGCAGGAAAAGGATCGGCCAGATTTTGAAGGTGACCGAAAGCGCGAGCAGCAGCCCGGCCCAGCGCGGATGCGATTCGGCCAGGATGAGAGCGGCGAACATCCACGCGATCACGAACGGCTGGACATTTCCGTAATGTATCGCGAGATAAACATAGGCGAGCAGGAAAGCGCAGCAGGCGACCGCCGCTTGGGTGTTAAAGCGCAGGCCGCGCACGCGGAAGGCGAGCCAAACTACCCAGGCCGCGTTCGCCCAGGCCGCGAGCATCCACCAGAAACCCGCAACGTGCAAGGAAGCGAACTTTAATGGATAGAGGAGTAAGTAAGTCGCAGGCGGATAGCGATAGCCCATGGGAAAGCCGATTCCGCTGTGCGGTCCGTAAGCGGGTTTCGTGCCGCTGAAAAAGCCTGTGACACCGAACCAGTAAACACGCAGATCGACGTCTTTCGCGAGAAAGAGTGAACACGCGACGGCCAGCAAAACGAGCCCGGCCGCGATGAGGCTATGCTTTCGGGTGCGCGCGGTCATAGACGGCTTGCAGATCCTGCAACGAGACTTGGGTATATTTTTGCGTAGTCGAAAGCCGGGCGTGGCCGAGCAGCTCTTGAATCGAGCGCAGATCGGCGCCGTCGTTCAGCAGATGGGTTGCATAAGCGTGGCGAAAGCTGTGCGGGTGCACGCTGGAATCGCCGGTCGCGGCGAGCGCATAGAATTTCACCAGACGGCGGACCTGGCGGTCGCTTAGACGTTTCTTGCGCGAATTGAGAAACAGCGCCGGTTCCTCGGGCGGCGCATGGCGCACGGCGAGATATTGTTCGACCGCGGCAGCGGCGCGCTCTCCAATGGGCACCTGGCGCTCTTTGTTGCCTTTGCCGCGCACCCGCAGCCAGCCTTCGCCGAGGTCCATATCGTTCAGATCGATGCCCACGAGTTCGCCGACACGGATGCCGCAGCCGTAAAGCAGTTCGAGAATCGCGAGATCGCGTTCGCGCGAGGGTTTTTCGACCGGCTCGCCTGCTTCCACCGCATCGATCAGACGATTGGTTTTTTCGGCGCTCATCACTTCCGGCAAACGCTGTTTGGCCTTGGGGGTGCGCAGGCGGGCGGCGACGTTGGTTTCGAGAATGCCTTCCTGCCGTAAAAACTTGAACATGCTGCGCACGGCGGCCAGATTGCGCCGCACCGATAGATCGGCGAGTTTCCGGTCGTAAAGGCTCGCCAGCCACTCGCGCATGAGCGGAAGATCCAATTGCTCGATCGCCAGCGCATCGGCGCCGGGCGGCTCGAAGTAATTTGCAAACTGCTCCAGATCCGAGCCGTAATTGCGCAGCGTGTGCGCGGAGGCGCCGCGCCGCGACAGCTCAGCCAGATACTTCGCAGCCGATTCGCGTATCGCAGGCATAGAGAAAAGCTTCGAAAGACTCCGCCGCACGCCGGCAGACTTCGGCATGGCGCGCTTTCTTGTCGTGGCGGAGACCGCGCCGGGCAGATTCGTCGAGCGGCGGCAGAAGATCGAACGTAATGTTGGCGGGCTGAAAGCGGCGCGGGTCGGCATGGGCGATGTAATGACACAAGCTGCCGAGCGCGGACTCGCGGGGATATGTTTGCGGCTCGTCGCGGGCGGCGGTGCGGGCGGCATTGCGCCCCGCCATCAGGCCAGTCGCGATCGATTCGACATAGCCCTCAACGCCGGAAATCTGCCCGGCAAAGAAAATGTTTTCATTGGTCTTTAGTTGAAGCGTCGGGTGCAGCAGCGCTGGTGAGTTGATGTAAGTGTTGCGGTGCATCTGACCGAAGCGCAGGAACTCGGCATTTTCGAGACCGGGAATGAGGCGGAAAACCCGCGCTTGGTCGCCGAAGCGCATATGATTCTGGAATCCGACCAGATTGTAGCTGGCGGCGCGCAGGTCTTCCTGGCGAAGCTGAACCACAGCGTATGGCCAGCGGCCTGTGCGCGGATCGGGCAATCCGGCGGGCTTCATGGGACCGAAGCGGAGCGTATCGCGGCCGCGGCGCGCAATCTCTTCTATGGGAAGACAGGCTTCGAAATAGGGAGTCTTGTCGTCTTCGATGTGCGGCTCATAGGATTCCGCCGCGAGCAGCGCATCGATGAATACTTCGTATTGCTCCTTCGTAAACGGGCAGTTGAGATAATCGTCGCTGCCATCGAGCGATTTGCCGTAGCGCGAGGCGCGGAAAGCGATGGATACATCGACGGAATCCGCGGCGACGATGGGGCTGATGCTGTCGTAGAAGTAGAGGCGATCGGAGCCGGTGAGGCGGCCGATGTCGGCGGCGAGTGCATCGCTCGTGAGCGGGCCGGTAGCGATGATCGTAATGCCAACGCGCGGAATTTCGGTGACTTCTTCGCGGCGGATCTCGATCGCGGGATGCGCTTCGATGGCTTGGGTGATTTCATCGGAAAAAATTTCGCGATCGACTGTAAGCGCGTGACCGCCGGGAACGCGGGCACGCTCGGCGGCTTGCATGAGCAGCGAATCGAGGCGGCGCATTTCCTGTTTGAGCAGCCAGGGTGCGGAGTGGACTTGTTCGCTTTTGAGCGAATTGCTGCAGACGAGTTCGCCGAAGCGATCAGTCTTGTGCGCAGGCGTGCGCTTGTGCGGGCGCATCTCGTAGAGCACGACGCGCGCGCCCGCGGAAGCAGCCTGAAAAGATGCCTCGCATCCGGCCAGACCGGCGCCTATAACATGAATGGACTGCAAGTCTTATTGTAGAGAGAAGAATGTCCACGACACCGAACGGAAGGCCGGATTCAGCACCGGTCACTAGGGTCGAGCTGGGAGTGGTGTCACCGAGATCGACAAAGGCCTTATTCAAAAGGGCATTTAGCCGCATTAACTCAAATCGTTCTTGAGCACAATCCGATACCGAGCTTTTCCCGCTTCGAGGTGCGCGAGTGCTTCATTTGCTTTGCTCATCGGAAATTCTTCAGTAACCGGAGCGATGTTGTGCCGGGCGCAGAAGTCGAGCATCGACAGGACAGTGGTCGGCGTTCCGGAGGGGCTTGCGGAAATGGAGCGCTGCGCCGCCAGCAGCGGGAACAGAGCCACGGTAATCTGCGGAACGATACCAACGATATTGAGACGGCCTTTCGGTGCCAGGGCGGCGACGTAGGAATCCCAATTCATTTCTGAAGCCGCCGCAGTGGACAGAATGAAATCGAAAGAACCGGCGGCCTTACTTAGTTCATCGGGCGAACGCGTATTGATCACCGCGTGGGCGCCCATATTCTTCGCCTCCTCCGCCTTCGATGCCGAAGTGGTGAACGCGGTGACGTGGCAGCCCCACTTATTCAGGAATTGAATCGCAAGATGGCCGAGGCCGCCCACACCGATCACGCCCACGCGATCGGTTGGCTTCACGTTGAATTGAACCAGCGGGTTGAAAACGGTGATGCCGCCACAGAAGAGCGGTCCGGCCTTCGCCGGATCGATGCCTTCAGGCGGAAATGCCCAGCACCAATGGCAGCGCACGCGCGTGGCGAATGCTCCGTAGCGCGCCACAATAGTCTGCTCCAGGCTCTCGCACATGTTTTGATTTCCGGCGAGGCAGGGGCGGCAATGGAGACAGCTTCCCGAATACCAGCCGAGCCCAACGGTCTGCCCGACCTTCACGAATTTTGTCTTATCTCCGGCGGCAACGATTTTGCCTACCGCTTCGTGGCCGGGCACAAGCGGAAACTGAGAGATGCCAAATTCGTTATGCAGCATCGAATAATCCGAATGACAGATACCGCAATATTGCACTTCGATTTCGACCTGTTCGTCGCCGAGAGGCCCGGGGTCGTAGGAAAACGGTTCGAGTTTGCCGCCGGCTTGTTTGGCGGCCAAGGCGTGAATTTGGCTCATGCCAGCTTAGATGCTGCTAGCAGGATTCCCGATACTCGCCAAAGATTTTTTTCAGAGTGCCGGAGATTTCGCCGACGGTGGCGAGCACGCGGCAGCATTGCAAGATATGCGGCAGAAGATTTTCGGTGCCGCGGGCGGCGGTTTCGAGTGCGGCGAGAGCGGTCGAAACGGCTTCGGGGGAGCGTGACGCGCGGACAGCGCGCAGGCGTTCGATCTGCTTGCGCTCGAGTTCGGGATCGACCCGGAACGGCGGCGGGACTTGCATCTCGCCACTTTGAAAGCGGTTCACGCCAACCACGATCTGCCGGCCATCTTCGACGGCTTTCTGATACTCGTAAGCGGAGTTTTGGATCTCTCGCTGCAGATAACCGCTTTCAATGGCGGCAATAGCTCCGCCAAGCGCGTCGATGCGCGCGATCGAATCGCGCGCGGCGGTTTCGATCTCGTCGGTGAGTTTTTCGATGTACTCGCTACCGCCGAAGGGATCGGCCACGGCCGGAATGCCGCTTTCGTAAGCAATGACCTGCTGGGTGCGCAGCGCGAGTTGGGCGGATGCTTCCGAAGGCAGAGAAAGCGCTTCGTCCTGCGCGTTGGTGTGCAGCGATTGCGTGCCGCCGAGCACCGCCGCCATGGCTTGCACGGCGACGCGCACGGCGTTGACTTCGGGCTGCTGCGCGGTGAGGGTCGAGCCTGCGGTTTGCGCATGAAAGCGCATCATGCAGGAGCGGCGGCCGGCGCCGAAGCGCTCGCGCATGATTTTGGCGTAGAGGCGGCGCGCGGCGCGGTATTTGGCGATCTCTTCCAGAAAATTATTGTGCGCGTTGAAGAAGAAACTCAGGCGCGGTGCGAAGGAATCGACTGTGAGACCGGCAGCGACGGCGGCTTCGACATAAGCGATGGCGTTGGCCAGCGTGAACGCCACTTCCTGAATCGCGGTAGAACCGGCTTCGCGGATGTGATAGCCGCTGATCGAGATGGTGTTCCACTCGGGCATCTCGGCGCCGGCCCAGGCGAACAGATCGGTGACGATGCGCATGGCGGGGCGAGGCGGATAGATGAACGTGCCGCGCGCGATGTACTCTTTCAAAATGTCGTTCTGGACTGTGCCGGAGAGTTTCTTGCGATCCGCGCCCTGGCTCTCGGCGACCAATGCGTAGAGGCAGAGCAGGCTGGCGGCCGTGGCGTTGATCGTCATCGAGGTGCTGACGCGATCGAGCGCGATGCCGTCGAACAAAGCCTGCATATCGGGAAGCGCGTCGATGGCGACCCCGACGCGGCCGACCTCGCCGGCGGCGAGCGGATGGTCGGAATCCATCCCCATCTGGGTGGGCAGATCGAAGGCGACCGAGAGCCCGGTGATGCCTTGGGAAAGGAGAAACTTGTAGCGGCGGTTGCTTTCTTCCGCTGTGCCGAAGCCGGCGTACTGGCGCATGGTCCAAAGGCGGCGGCGGTACATCTCGGGGTAAATGCCGCGAGTGAAGGGGAATTCGCCAGGGCGCTCAGACATCCTTTCGAGCGTATCGCGGCGAAAAAAGAAAAGGCTCCGGCATGGCAGCCGAAGCCTCGAACCGAACTATCTTGGAAAATACGATTTACAGCTTCACCGCCTTGCGCCGGCGATAGCCGAGCAAGCCAAGCAGCAGGAGACCGCCACCGAGTAAGCCCATGGTCATGGGTTCGGGGACGGGAGCGAAACCCGCGACGTCTACGGTTGCTCCGTCCTGAGCGGTTATGGAACCAGCAGTCCAGCTTGTAGCATCGGTTTCAACGACAAGGTAAGCGGAACTTTGTCCGGCGAGGATGTCGCCATTTCCCGTGAAATCGAAATGGATGACCGAACCGGGCTGCGAGTCACGAGAAACGGAGTTTGGATCCACCCCAGCTATCCCGCTAAAATAACCGGCATCCGTCAGAAATCCGGCGAACGAAGCCGTCGAGAGACTCTCGATGTGGTCCCCCGGACCCGTGTTCGTCACCTGGAAAGCGAAATCCAGGCAGCCGGGACAGAACACGTTATTTTGGTCGGCCGCAACATATTCGTTGTACGAGATATTTAAGCTGCCTCCCGCGGTAGAGTTGGACCCGCTACCGGAGATCGAAGCAACTATGTTGTAGTTGCTCGTATTGCTAAACACGTCCGGGGCAATGTTTTGATCGCCCGGATTGATTTGGTTTGCATAAGCGGACGGTAGGGCGAGTAGCAGCCCCGCCGCCAAAAACATCATTGTCTTTTTCATTAAAACTAGGACCCTCCTAAGCTTGTCGAAAGACCCAGTACATCGGGTGCTCCGATACAGCGATTATAGGCGGGTGCGGCAAGCCAAAAAAAGGGGTAAAGGGGATAATAAGGTACCAAATTCAGAACCGCCAGTACTATAGCATCTAAGTAACTGGTGCGAATACAATAACTTAGGATTTTCCCGAATTAGACTTCTTGGCTAATTTTCAATAAATAGTCCTCAATCGTACTAATCCCCGGATATTCCCTACCTTATCCCCATTCCCTATGCCGGGGTAATGCCTGACGAGGTGGATCCCAAAAGAAAAAGACTTCGGCGTTGCCGCCGAAGCCTCAAAATCGAACTAGCTCGAACGAAATCTTACAGTTTTACAGTCTTACGCCGGCGATAGCCGAACAAACCCAACAGCAGGAGACCGCCGCCGAGCAAGCCGATGGTCATGGGTTCGGGAACGGGAGCGAAACCAGCGAGGTCTACCGTCGCGCCGTCCTGAACGGTGATGGATCCGAGACCGTAGCTCGTAGCATTCGTCTCAACCACGAGATAACGCGAACTGGACCCATTCGCGATCTCACCCGCTCCCGAGAAATCGAAATGGAGCACTGAACCGCTCAAATTACGGGAGACGCCCTCCGGATTCACGCCGGATAGGACGTCATAATAGCCGACGTCCGTCAGGAATCCGGCGAACGAGGCCGTCGAGATGCTCTCGATAGCATCGCCTGGACCAATGTTCGTAACTCGGAATGCGAAATCCAGACACCCCGGACAATAATGGTTGTTCTGATCGGCGGCTACATAGGCGCTGTACGAGACGGTTAGCGCGCTTCCGTCATTGGTGGCCGTTCCCGACCCGGATGTCGAATCAAGCAATGTATAGTTGCTTGCATTGCTGAACAGATCTGCTGCAACCGTTCCACCCGGACTAATCTCATTTCCATACACAGGCGACAGCGCGACCAGCAGCCCCGCCGCCAAAAACATCATTGTTTTTTTCATCAAATTGAAAAACCCTCCTAAGCTTGTCAAAACACCGGGGAAAGCAGGTGTTTCGATACAAGAATTATATGCCTGTACGGTAAGTAAGGGAAGGGTACAATGGTGACGAAAGTACTAAGGCCGGGGCTCCCGGCAGTGTTCGCACCGCTAAACTGCTTTGCTGCAACAGCTTAGGATTAAGCCTCGGATAGTACTGAACACCTGAGGGCGGGGGTTTATAGTGCTAGTTTGCGGTCTAAATGCTCCTTAAATCTAATCAATTTCGTCTAGCTATACTCCTATTGCTAGCTTTCTGTGGGATAGATGCCCTGGCGGCGCAATCTGTTTCGGCCCAACACGACGTCCTGATCTTCGTCAACGGCGAAAAACTGATCGGCCAGGTCGTCGAGGCCACGGCGAAGGAGGTCACGTTTAAGAGCGAAATGGCGGGGAAAGTCACGGCAAAATGGGACAAAATCAAGGAGTTGCGCTACGGGGAGTCTGCGGCCGTGGTGAAGAAAGGAGTCAAGCTGCACTGGGGTGAGCCGTTTCCGAATGTGCCGCAGGGCACAGTTACGGCCGCCAACGGCCAAGTGCAGGTTCGGCCCGCGCCTTCGGCCCCGCCGATTTCGGTTCCGGTGAGCAATCTGCAGAATCTGGTCACGAGCGAGGAATTCGAGCGCGCGATGCACGAGCATCCCAGCTTTTTCTCGGATTGGAAGGGAGCGGCCACCGCGGGCGCATCGCTCGTGGTGGCAACGCAAAACGAGCGCACTTATACCAGCAACATTTCCCTGGTGCGGGCGATGCCCCTCGAGAGCTGGCTGAACCCGATCCGGCGGACGAAGGTTACGTTTAACTCGGCCTACGGGATCCTGACGCAGCCCGGCCAGCCTTCGGTTGAGACCTCGATCCTGCACGGCGAGGCGCAGCACGACGAATATTTCACGCCCAGCCTGTTCGGGTTTGGCGATGCCGCTTTCGATCACAACTTCGCCCAGGGCCTCGACCTGCAGCAGACCTACGGCGGCGGCGTGGGCTGGACCGCTATTAAGAGCGACTCGGAGGAACTGGATGTCAAAGGCGCGATGACGTACATGCGGCAGCAATTCCAGACCGCGCAAGCGAACCAAAACCTGATCGGCTCCACGTTTTCGGAGTCCTTTAGCGGCAAGTTCGTACACGGGCTTACGTTGCAGCAAGACGTTGCGTTCTTGCCCGCTTGGAATAACACCAACGCGTACTCGGCGGTGGCGAATATTGCCGTGACGCTTCCGCTCTATAAGAGGTTTGGGATTACGGTAGGGATTTTGGACAATTTTCTGAACAACCCGCCGCCGGGGTTCAGGAAGAACTCGTTTACATTTACGACCGGGGCGACGTATACAATTGGCCCGGTAGCCGGGCAATAGAGCGCCAGTCCAACCAATGCTGGGGCGCTTACGCTTCCGGCTCAGCAAGACGGTAACGCGGGCTGGTGGCCGGAGTCTCATCTGCGGAGGAAAGGGAGAAGGGCGGCTATGGCGAAGAATATAGCGGTCTTTGGTATCTATCCGAGCCGGGAAAACGCGGAGAACGCGGTGGACCGGCTGGTGGCGGCCGGGTTCCGGCACGAAGACGTCTCCGTGCTGCTGCAGGACAACGTCGGCACCAAGGATTTCGCCCATGAGAAGCACACGAAAATGCCGGAAGGCACCACCCTCGGCGTGATCGCGGGCGGAATACTCGGAGGAATCATTGGCGGGCTGATTGGGGTAGGGATCATCGCGATTCCCGGATTCGCGCCGCTGATTGCAGCAGGGCCGGTGATCGGTGCGCTGACCGGCGTCGGCTCCGGCGGGTTTGTCGGCGGAGTCGTAGGCGCGCTGACCAACATGGGGGTGCCGGAATACGAAGCCAAGCGCTACTCAGGCCGCATTAAAAAAGGCGGTATTCTGCTTTCGGTCCATTGCGACGATGAGCCGTGGCAGCAGAAGGCAAGAGCGGTTTTGAAGGAAACCGGAGCCGAGCATATCGCCGCGGCGGAAGAGGCACATGCCGACTTTGCGAAATCGGATAAGCCGATGAGCCGTGGAGCGGGAACGGCCACGTAGTGGGACAGGCGATCTTTTTGTCGCCTGTCGGATGCCGCTGCTGAGGGCTGGCAGACCACAAACAACGATAGTCTGCCCCACCGTGTGCTACACGGAGATGCTGAAGAGAGCTAAGCCACCGGCAAAGAGGAGAAGGGCGATCGCCAGTGCGGGCCGCGCGCCAGAGGAAGGCTTGGCGAATTCCTTCCAGGCTGCGAGGCCCCAAAACACGGCCAGGAAGACGGAAGCGACCGGGATCGCTGTGAGCAGCGCAGGATCGACTCCGGCAGTGCGCGGCACCGAGCGGGCAAGCAGCGCACACAGCAAGCCGAGCACCAGCAGCGCGCCGCTCGCGAAACCGAGGAAATGCTGGCCGGGGGTGCCGCGAAAGTAAGCCTTGAACCCGATCGGACCGCCTTCAATGGAGATGTTCACGAAGTAAAAATTGAAGAAGATGGTCGAGACGATGATCCCGATCGCGAACATGAGCATCGCCGCATAACCGCCAAGCCCAAATTCGCCGCCCATGCCCCGGTGCGCCAGGGGAGGAACCAAACCCATGAGAATGCCGCCGAGCACGCCGGTAAAGATACCCTTACTGGTTCGTCTGGCCTTCAAGGGCTGGGGGTTGCGCTTTGAATCAGTCTTGGGGCGGGGTTTCGCCGCCAGCCGCGCACGTAACCGGGCGGCCGCCCGCAACCGGGCAGCCGCGCTGCTCACGATGGCACTGGCCAGCAGCAGAATGATTGCAGCAACCAGCAAGAAGAAATTCTCCGCGTGGAAGTTCCAAAAAGAAGAAACCAACAGCGCCACGCCGATGCTCAAGGGAAACGCCACCGCCATACCAGTGAGCGATACGCAGGCCAGCAGCAGCATATTTCCCAAGTTGAAAAGGAAGCCCGCCGCTACCAGCATGGCTTGTGCAGTGTGCCCGGCGACCATCATGCGATCGCTGAAGGAAAGATCGGAGCCTAACGTGCCCAATGTGTACGCAGCCACGACCGCCAGTAGAATGGCACCCACGCCGAAATCGTAATAGAACAACTCGAAGCGCCAGGCTTTCCCCGTCCACTTGAAAAGCGCCGCCCACGATCCCAGGCACACGAAGGAGGCAACCAATAACAGGATCGCGGCCGTAAATGAATGGGGAAGGATCACGTCGTGATCGGATGGGCTCCCTTTAGGTCACGCTATCACTGCCCGGCCGGACCGCCATCGGCCGGGTTCCTCATGGAGATCAGGGTTGTCGGCACAGTCGTGGGCTGAGGGCCAAAATAGTGTTCCGCTTCGAGATAATGGTAAACCCTTCCGCCGATCCCCGACGCGATCGGCCCGCTGACACCGTAGCCGCCAGTCAATAACACCACGACCACCAGTTTCTTGTTTCCCACCCCGGTGAAAGAACCGAACCAGCCGAGATGCACTCCGGGGTTCGTGGTATCGGTGCAGGTGCCGGTTTTTCCGAAAATCGGCTGGCTAGGATCATAAACCGCACGCCGCGCGGTGCCGTATTCGACCGCACCCATCAGGCCGGGCTTAATTTCGGGAATCAGGTCGTCAATGTTGAGTTGGCGCTTGATGCGAGGGATAAACTTCTCCACTTCTTCCTGGGTTTGCGGGGATTGCAGGTAATACAAGGTACCGCCGTTGGCGATCGCGCTCACGACACTGGCCAGTTGCAACGGCGTCCAGCGGATTCCGGTGCCAAAGCTGGTCATTCTGCCCACACCAAGGCGGGGCGGCTCGTTGGCCACCGAACCGGGACTCTCGCCGGGAATATCGAAGCCGGCTCTCTGACCCAGGCCAAACATTTTGGCGTATTCCACTACGCGCGCGAAACCCAGTTTCTCGCCCAGCTTGGCAAAATAGAAATTGTTCGAATGCGCCAGCGCCTGGGTCATATCAATGTAAGAGCGGCGGCCGATGCGCACTTCGGCGAGCGGGTTGACGATGCCTTCACTCAAAGCCGCGAGTGAGATGACCAGCTTCACCGTCGAACACGGTTCATAGGCGCCCGTCAGTGCCAATTTTTGATTCACGATACTCAGGATGCGGCCAGTTTCGGGATCAACGGCCACGATGGCGCCGTTATGCCGGCCTAAGGCCTCGACGGCCGCCTTCCTGACCTCGAGGTCTTCGCCCTCAGTCCGATCGCCGAGCGTCGAATCGGCATAAGTCGGGGTATCCCACGGGCTTCTTCGATAACGGCGATGACGCCAGTGGCGGCGATGCCGGACGGTATGAATCACCCCGGCCCGCGTCGTCGTATGGACCACACGCCTATGGCGCCGGCGCCTATGCGCGACGATGTGCCGCCTTCGCCGCCGCTTCAGCTTTTTGTGCTTTTTCGAGGGAACCGTCTTCCCAACGTCGGACGTAGTGATACTCGTCGGAGCGCCCATCAAAACAGAGGCGCAAAAAAAACTAAGGCAAACTGCCAGCCCGGCCAGACGCGCCAGGCTTCTCATCGGGCAATCTCTCTTGCCAAGG
>DASVGP010000261.1:0-25830 GCA_036379475.1 Bryobacteraceae bacterium
CTGGGCGACTTTGGCCTTGGTCTCGACGGACTTGGGGCCACAGGATTTTTGAGAGTTGCGGCGGTTGGCCGCGATTTGTTTGGCGGTTGCCATGGTTGTCTCCAGATGGTGTACGGTGGCAGGCGAAAACGCCTGCTCTACAGTGCCAAGTGTGCGGGGCGGGCGTGCGGAAGGAGAGCTACAGGCGATGTAAGGTGCTGGATTTACAGGTGAAAGAAGAATTTGGAGAAGTGGGACTCAAGGAGAGAATCTTGCGGGTGGGTTGGCTGGTGGTGGCCATTGGCCTTGGGACTAATATCTCGACTAGCTTTCAATTCGGGAGCAGTGGCGTCCGGGTGCCGGATCTCAGGATCTCATCCAATCCATTTGGTGGAAACAAATGACACCAAGATCCAGACTATTCCGGCCAATATAACAGCTCCAGCTATGCGTACGTTAACAGCTCCCCAGCCGTGGGTTGAGTCTTCCCGCGTGAGCGTACCTTGCTTCCGAATCCAGGTGGGGAGTCTGAACCACGCCTTCGGAGATACTAGCATGTAAACAGCGTTTATTCCGACGACCAGAATGGTCAGAACAACGATGGTTACGAGGAGCACTTGCTTCATTAGAAGAGGCATGACACACAAAAAGTGTAACTCCCGTTAGCGGACACCGGAACTCGGGTACCGGGCAGAGTATCCCACGTCCCACTTCCCGGAAACTTTGTGGCCGTTGCTCCAGGAATTCGTCTGGAGATTCGGGCCAGCCACCCCATGATTCGATAAAGCCCGCACCGCACACGATGAAGGCCCAGGCAATAGCCTTACCGATACTGCGCCGATAGCGCCTATGGGACTCGGGGGACACTTGTTCATCAACTCAATGCAGCTTGAAGGCTGATCTGTTCGCCGGGTGCAGGGCTCAGTGCGGCGAGGACATGTTTGTAAGCCAATCATCGTTTGACCGGCGTGACTTTGATCAGCATAAGTGAAAAGGAAAGCCAGTGCAACGAAAGAGTGGTACTGTTTTTGCCCTTGAGTCGTACCACGTGGGCGATTCCGGGGTCTTGTCTGCCCGTCAGTGTGTCCTCTCGTTAACACTCGGGGTTCTGTACGGCAAATGCCGCGGAGGATGTGGACGTCCACATTTCCCCTGAGGGGCATTGCGGAAAAAGCGGGAAGCCTTGATGGCGCTCGAAGGTGCGGTGAATCGCTTTGTCGGTTGTAGCGAGGCAAAAATTGCGAGCTCTCGATTGAGCCATCAGCAGGCGGTCAAATGGGTCCGAGTGCAGAAACTCCATTTGGGAGAGCGCTGCGATGTCGGAGTAAGACAGCGGTAACTCCGTGCAGGAAAACTCTTTCATCGATGCTTCGAGATGCCGCAGCGAAAACGGAAACGCCGCCGGATTTTTCAGATTCTTGAGCTGGATCTCCAGAGCGGTCACATGGCTGACAAGTCTTCGTTCGGCTTGCTCGATCGCGTGGAGCAGGCGAGCGGGGATCTGCCTTGGACTGATCGCCATCCAAATCACGACATGTGTGTCCAGGAGGAGATCGCGAACTGTATCTGTCAATCCAGGCCCTCGATGAGCCGCTCGGCTTCCTCTTCGCTCATCGAAAAGAGCATGTCGTCCGCGATCGGCGGCACTTGATCTTTCAGAAATCCAAAGTTGAGTTTGCGGTTGTGCAGCGGTACGATCTGCACAACCGGAATACCTCTTCGGGCAATGAGGATCTCTTCCCCGCGCTCAGCAGCCTCGACGAGTTGGGACAGCCTGGTCTTGGCATCCAACATATTGACTTGCATGACATCATTCTAGCTAAGCGTTCTGGCTAAGTCAACTCTCTACTTTCCCGCCGTGGACGGGAGGAGAAACACGAACTCGCAACTGGGCGATGCGTAGGTGGAGCAGGACAGAATGCCGCGCCGGACGATTCTTTCGGGGCCCTTATCGGGAAACGGCATGTTGTAGTGAGCTTTAAGCAGCGCTGCGATTGCGGATTTGAGGGCAGGGGAGCCGCTGATGAATTGTGCATCCTCGACCTTGGACGCCGAGAAGAGCAGGAAAAATTCGGCGCTTGCCTGCTGCTTGGGAATGCCGCGGATTTTCGTAGTCCTGAGTTGGGATAGTTCGGCACGTTCTTTGGAAGGCCCTGTCGCCGGATGTCCCTGGCTCGCTTGGCGAAGAAGCTCGACCGGGGTCGGGCCTGTGGAAACACCCAAGTTCTCAAGGCGCTTCCGGACATCTTTGAGGCGGCCGTTGGCGGCCAAGGCGAGCTGCCAAACATGAATAGCCTGAGTCTTCTTGCCCTGCCTGGCATAAAGCTGGCCCAGGTGGTCTGCAACTGTGCCGTTCTGGGAGAGCAGCCAGGAAGCTTTGATGTACGCTTCTGCTGCTTGTGTATTACCTGATTGGAAGTACGCCCATCCCAGCGTGTCCCAGGCGGCCGCTAGGAGGGTTACGCGCCCCAGATCGGCATTTTTGAATGACGAGAGGGTGATTTGCTTCGACGCACTTTCAAGTTGCGAGACAGCTTTTTCAGCGTATTGGCAGGCGAGCGGCAGATCGGTGGAGGTATCCGCCAGCAAAAACGCCGCGTTATTGAGGCTCATGCTGTCGGTGAACTTCGTCGCGAGCTTTTGCACATCAGCCAATCCTTCCTTTTTCTGGCCGTCGCGGAGCAGGGCCTCGGTAAGCGCGAATTGCAGGGACCGATTGCCAGGAGTTTTTGCAAGCGGGGAGCGCACAAGCTCAATCACTTCCTTGTAGCGCTTGTTGGCAAGCAGGAGGGACGAGAGAGCGGAAACTACTGGAATGTCGTCAGGGGCAAGTTTCACAGCCGCGCGCAGGGTTTCAATTGCTTCGCCCCGGTGCCCGTAATATGCTTGTACCCGGCCCAGCGCCATGCTGGCGCGAACCTCTTTCGGGTGAAGATCGACTTCCT
Source organism: Bryobacteraceae bacterium (assembly GCA_036379475.1). Lineage (GTDB taxonomy): Bacteria > Acidobacteriota > Terriglobia > Bryobacterales > Bryobacteraceae > Bog-105. The sequence continues at coordinate 2,925 of DASVGP010000261.1, forward strand.
TCTGAAGGGCATCGAGGGCCCCGGATAGATCGCCCTCGCGAAACAGCAGCGAGGATCGCGTCCACCAGAGGCCGGGTTGTTTGGGATTCAAGCGCGCCGCTTCGTCGAGTTCGTCGCGGGCGGCGTTCATATCCTTCGCCTTGATCGATGCGATGGCTTTTTCCATGAGTGCAGCAGCCTGAGGGTTTCCCGCCGGCGCCTTAGCCTGAGCGGAGATTTTTGCAGCCGCCGGCTTCGGCGGAGTGGAGAAAGCTACATATTCATCTTCGTCGTCCGATATCTGCTTTACGAACTTGTGATACTGATCCCAAGTGCTCAGAGGAACCTTCGATTTCGCAATCGAAAGCCGGCGCTCGGCCGAGAGCACATCGCCCGCGACTTTATAAGATGCGTGGTAGCTGGCGAATTCCGTGTGCAGGTCAACTGCCGGCGGGAGCTTTACAGAGAAACCCTCCGGCAGTTGCACGGTTGCGCGGTAAATAACCTGGCCGGGAGCAGGCAGGGGAACCGGCTTCTTCGGCTTTTTGTCGCTCTCGGTGAAATGATAGGGGAATAGCGGCAGAATGAAGCGATGCTTTGCCTCATCTATATAGTTCTTGCGGACGTAATCGTAGGAGTAGTGCAGCGGGGGATCAAGATCTTCCGGATTCGCGACGGAAACGTTGGAAACGCTGCCATCGCTCAGGTTGGTTGAATCCATGATCCTCTGAATAAAGGGCTGCCACTTTGAATTAGGTATCCGACGGAAGATGGTTCTGAATAGGAGCTCGGCATCTCCTCGTAGCGTGACATCGAAATGCGCTTTCAATGTGCCATCGGCAGCCAGCGAGCCGTTTGCGGCAATGACTTCCGAAGTGGCGAACGGCGGATCGGCCGGCGTCGTCGTGAGATATGCGGCCCCGTCATTTGGGATGACTAGAGCTTTCTTGCCGCGCAAGCCAGCCCGCAGTAACCCAAACGGCGCAACCTCCGGTGTCGTATCCAGCCAGATCAACCCCTTGGGATCCGGAAGCACGGTGATGACGTGATTGAATTGCGCAGGCGAAGGCACATCGGGATCGACTTTCAGGCCAGCACCGATCAATGCCGGCCAAGCCTCTATGCCCGCTGCCTTTAATAGCGCTACGAATAGAGTGTGTTTGTCTTTACAATCGCCGTATTCGTTTGCGAGCACGTCCTGGGCGAAGTGGGGCTGATAGCGCCCAATGCCAAACGAAAGAGAAATGTAGCGAAACTTGGTGGATACGTAATCGTAGATCGCTTTGCGCTTCTCGCTTACGGTGGCCAGACCTTTTGTTAATTCTGCCTCCTTCGCTTGGACGGCAGGCGTCACGATGGCGCGCTCGGTGACGAGGTGGCCGTACCAGCGTCCGACCTCATCCCACGACTTGAACGTAGTCACTTGAACATCCGGGACCGTCGGCTCGCTCTTTGCCTTCCGCTTGTCCGCTGTGGGCTTGAGCTGCGCCGTTTTCCACAAATAAATTTTTCGGCCGCCCTGTTCGTGGATCTGGGGCTTAACAGACGCGCTCACTACCTTCACGTATTTGCCGGCAGGAACGCTGATTCGCAGCGTCTCCTGCAGGACAACTGCCCCGGAAAGAAAGTTCTCCGCGTCCCAAAACCGGCCGGGGATATTCGGCTTGGTCTGTGTAATCCGCACGCGGTATTCGAGCACGTCTCCCGGGCTCAGTCCTCTCACAGGGACTTGTTTTTCGCGCAAATCGCTATAGGTGGGCGCGAGGCGCTCTATTTCGGAAGATAGGTCCTGAACGCTAGCGGGCGGAGTGGTCACCACGCTTCCGTCGGGCTTGCGAACGCGCACATAAACGATGTCAACCTTTTGAGTATCTTGGTCATAATAGAACGACAGGATGCCGTATTGGCTAGCACCGGCATCGGATTGAATACGGACGACCGCGCTCTGATCGCGGACCGAGGTTCCATCGGCGGCGAAGGTAATGTCCCGGCTGAATTCTTGAATGACTGCCGCTTCTTTGGAATAGTCGGGCGATTGCGAGGCGGAGAAGGCCGTGCCGGCGAGAACCAGGAATAAGCACAAATGCGGAACGAGCCAGGAAGCAATATGCAACTGCTTTCGGCGAGGGCTCATCTCAGTAAAGTTACGGGTCGCAGATTATCTTCGCAGCAAAGCAGGAGCTTTGGCAAGCTTGCGGGAACCGGGAAAGTACTAAGTACTCGCGTATAAAGCCGTTTCCAGACGGGAGCCCGGGCCGATGCGGCCTTGGGGAATCTCGACACAGCCCACTTGTTCGCTTCCTCGCTGAAACTGGTGAAAAAGTGTCCCCAGCTCCCCCCCCAGCTCCCCCAATATGGACTCGGCAGCTACTCTCGGGGAAGCATGCCGCTTGCCTCTGTTTCTTGGCTGGCGAACTTTCGTGCAAACTCAAACATCGGCGCGCTTTGACGACGCTGCAAATGGGTGTCTCACGACTTGCCTCGTGTGCAAGATCGCCCCCTGCTTCCGCTCGCACTGAACGCCAATTTCGCCCCGCTCCCCGCTATACGGCAAGAATAGTGGAGGGAAACCTCCGTTTCCCCTTGACTTTACCTATCATGGACGTCCACATTCCCTTCATTTCCCTGAGATATATCTCCCGGCCTCGGTTAGCTCGTCACAATCAGCGATTCGTTTCTGAAATCCGGCCGCAACGGTATACCACCTGACAGCCTGATCATGATCTGCTGAAACGGCTAAGCCTCTCGAATAGAGTCGGCCGAGCGCAATCGCAGCGAAAAACTCCACGTGCGCAACCCTCCCATACAGATCTATGGCCTTCACGACATCCCGAGGAACGCCCAAGCCTTCCTCGTACATGTATGCGAGATTCGTGATCGCGCGCGAAGCGCCCCTATTCGCTGCAGCGGAGAGAAACCGAAGTGCCGCTGCATAATTAATTTCAATCGAGTCGCGACCGAAAAGATAAGCGATTCCTAGGGTGGCCTGAGCTGCGCAGTTGCCGGCTTCAGCCTCTCGCGTAAGTGTTGCTATGTCCCAGGATCTCGCCCGGTATGCAGTTGTCCATTCCTCCGCTTTCCACATTCACTCCAGCGCAGCTTGCCGCGGCCAAACATCGCTTCGCTGCCCAGTGATACTGACCCGCGGCGCTCCTGCCGCCCCGCGAACCGGCACCGATTGCTATGGGATGGAGCCCGTCACGGTGTAACTGCGCGCGGAATCCAAACTCTGGTTGAGAGCCGAAATGACCTTTCGCGCCACGCCCCGCTGGTTCGCCGGATCGTCTGTCACCACGCTATGGGATACGTTTGCATGGGCGACCGTACTTCGTCCGCGCACCCCGTTGAGTTGCACCTGAATATTCTGCTGAGCAGGCGCCCCGCCGACAGCCGCGATTTGACCTTGCATGTCCAAACGAACCGCTCCATTGTTATGCAAAGTCCCCGCGCCGCGCCATATGTCGCCATACTGAAGTTGCGCGATCACGGTTTGAGCGGCTGTCTTTATCGCTTGACTCGGAGCCTGGGCGGGATAATTCGGGATAGCCGCCCCCTGGTTAACGGCAATTGGCATAGGAATTCTCGGTTTGGCGTGCGCGCCGAATCGAATGCTATCACACCGGTTTCTACCGGCGCTCAGCTCCTCGCTGAGCAGCCCACCGCGGACGAGGGTGTCGCATGCCCGGGAGAAAGGACGAAACCATGCGGCGCCCCCTGCGACAAAAGAAAGTAGCAGCGGTCACGAGGAGGAGTCCGCCGATGCCATACGTTCTGAACGAAGGCGCAAACCTGTACTGGGACCAGCTCGGCAGCGGTCCTCCGATCCTTCTCATTCAGGGTCTGGGCTTCACCCATGAAATGTGGTTTCGCATGCTGCCGGTTCTACAAAAATGAATACCGCGCTACCTTTTTCGATAATCGCGGCATGGGGCGGAGCGATGTTCCGCGGCGACCGTACTCGATTCGCCTCATGGCGCGCGATCCCTGCGCGGTGCTGGGCGCCGCGGGTGTTGGTGGAGCCCATGTCATCGGCGCTTCCATGGGCGGTAGGGAGTCGGGGGACAGGGAATCGGGGGACAGGTCCACTTTTTCACCAACTCAATGCAGCTTGAAGGTTGATCTGTTTGCCGGGTGCGGGCTCGGTGCGGCGAGGGTATATTGGGGAAGCCGATCATCGTTTGAGCGACGTGACTTCGGTCAGCATAAGTTAAAAGGCAAGGCAATTCAACAAGCGATTCTTACTGTTTTTGCCTTTGAGTACTACCACCCGGGCCGGGAACGGGATAAGCCAGTGTCCCCTCGTTAGCACTCGGGGTTCTGCACGGCAAACTCCGCGAGACTGTTGCGAATAGAGAGCGGAGCGTCGGCGACGACTTCGCAATAGCCGTCTTTGTAGTGTTTGGAGAGAATCGCGGCGCGGTCGTAGAGTAAGTGCAGCGCGCGGCCTTCACCAGGCGGAAGGCGGAAATGCTGCCGCGCCACCGGATCCTGCTTCAGTTGGCTGTCGATCGCTTCGAGCAGCGCCGGAATCCCGGCGCCGGTTTGCGCGGAGATCAGGACGGCTGGCGCCGCTTTCTGGCCAAGCAGCCGATGCGCGAGCAGCTCGGGGCTTTGCAACCGGTCTGGCTCGGGCAACAGATCGCTCTTGTTCAGCACGAGGATCTGCGGCGTGCGCTCGGCGCCGATTTCCGCGAGTACCTTGCGCACATGCGCCGCATGTTCGGCCGCCGCGGGCGAAGTCACATCCACCACGTGGAGCAAGAGCGCGGCGGTCGTGACCTCTTCGAGGGTGGCGCGGAAGGCATCGATGAGAGTCGTCGGCAAGTTGCGGATGAAACCGACAGTATCGCTTAGCAGGACGCGGCGACCGGAAGGCAGGCGCATCTGACGAACCGTCGGGTCGAGCGTGGCGAACATACGTGCATCGGCCAAGACGCCGGCGCCGGTGAGCCGGTTGAAGAGCGTCGATTTTCCAGCGTTTGTATAACCGGCGAGACCGACTGTTGAGAGCGGGATAGCCTGGCGGTGGGAGCGCTGGACGCCGCGCGTCGCGCGTACATGTCCGATTTCAGCTTTCAGTTTGGCGATGCGCCGCCCGATGCGACGGCGGTCGGTTTCCAGCTGCGTTTCGCCCGGCCCGCGGGTACCGATGCCGCCGCCGAGGCGCGACATTTGCGTGCCCCGGCCCGCCAGCCGCGGCAGTAGATAGTTCAGTTGCGCCAGTTCCACTTGCAATTGCCCCTCAGCGGTGCGGGCGCGGCGGGCAAAGATGTCCAGAATGAGCTGCGTGCGGTCCAGGATTTTGACCGGCAGGCGCCGCTCCAGATTGCGCAGTTGCGTCGGCGACAGGTCACGATCGAAAACGACGGTCTGGATTTCATCGGCTTCGATCCGCTGCCGGATTTCGGCGACTTTGCCGGAACCGACCAGGGTGGCGGGGTCGGGAGCCGGGCGCGCCTGTAAACTCTTCTCGATCACCTCTGCGCCCGCGCTTTCGGCAAGCAGGACGAGTTCGGAGAGCGACTCCTCCGCATCCGCCGCCTTTTCATGCGCGCGCCCGGTCAACTGCAAGCCCACCGCCAGCGTGCGTTCTTGCGGATTGCGCACGGTCAACCGTGATCCGGGTGCTCGGGCACCGGAACCGGCATGGCGGGGGCCGCGGCTCCGACCGGGTGAACGGCGCCATGCACCGGTTTGGAAAGCACCACGGTCGAGATGGCGTGTTTGAAAATCAGTTGTTCCTGGTTATTGGTTTCGAGAATGACCGAATATTTATCGAAGCTCTTGATCCGCCCGGACAGCTTGACGCCGCTCATCAGGTAAATCGTCAGAAAGCTTTTTTCTTTACGGGCGTTGTTGAGGAACGCCTCCTGAATGTTCTGCGCCAGCTTTTCCATTTCCATCCCTAAATCGCTGCTGTGCCAGCGGCGCGGCGGCTTGGCCCGGTGCACCCGAATTTCCCCGGATTTGCTCGCTTTTCCACCAGCGGCCGGCGCCGCGGTGAGCGCCATTCAACCATATCTATACTACCTGGATCAATTTTCTAAATAGCTGGTTTCGTGGGAGCAACGGAAGTTGGAGCGTCAGCGACCCCTCCTTCACAGTCGGGGTTCTGTTTCGGCGAGGCAAAGCGGCGTCGGCTGGCGATGCGCGATATGCTCGAAGCGTATGGCCGCCGGGCGGCGTATTCAGGAAATCAATTCGGAAGAGAGTATAGGCCGCCGCATGGCGCTGGTGGGCATTACGGGCAGTGTGGCGCTTGCCATCGCGAAGATCTGGGTGGGCTTGTACGTCGGCTCGAACGCTGTGGCCTCCGATGGCGTGGAGGCCGCCGGGGACGTACTTTCTTCGGCTGTCGTCTACGTGGGCTTTTGGCTGGCCAGCAAACCGCCCGATTACGAACATCCCTACGGCCACGGCCGCTACGAAACTCTGGCAGGCTTGGCCGTGGGCGCTATTTTGCTGCTCATCGGCACGGCGATTATCTGGCACAGCGTCACCGCGCCCGCCCGCCAGGCGGCCTTTCCGCTGTTCACGGTTTACCCGCTCATTGCGGCGATCATGATTAAAACCACCCTCGCCGGCCTGAAATTTCGCACCGCCCGGCGCATTCGCAGCACCTCGCTCCGCGCCGACGGTCTTCACGACTTAACCGATCTGCTCTCCACGTTTGTAGCCATCGTCGCGGTCGGGCTTGCCATGGCCTCGCCGTCGCGGTTTGCCGGCGCCGATCACGTAGGCGCGACCATCATCGGCGGCATCATCTTCTTTCTTTCCATTCGAGTGGTGTGGAACACGGTCGATCAACTGCTCGATACCATGCCGGAGCCGGGAAAGATGGGCGAGATCAGCCAAGTGGCTCTGGCGATCCCCGGCGCTCTCGGGATCGAGAAATGCCGGGCGCGGCGCACCGGATTGAAATATCACGTGGATCTTCATTTGGAAGTGCAACCGGAGATGACCGTGCGCGAATCGCATCAGATCGCCACCCGCGTGAAGAACGCCATCAAAGAGCGCGTGCCCTGGGTGGCCGACGTTCTGGTGCACGTCGAGCCGACCGGCATGGATGCGGTCCGCGCGCCGGGTCCGGTCCGACGCCGTAAATATGGAAAATAGAGAGATTGCCGCGCTGCTCGCGGAAACGGCCGACCTGATGGAGGTGGCCGGCCAGGACTCATTCCGCATCCGCAGCTACCGCAATGCGGCCTCGACGATTGCCGGTTATCCGGAGCGGATCGCGGATATCGTTTGCGACGCGGGACGCAAAGTAACCGACGTCCCCGGCATCGGCAAAGGACTGGCTTCGGTGCTGGCCGAGATCTGCGAGCGCGGCTCCTTTGAGCGCCGCGACGAAATGCTGGCGCTTTATCCGGCGTCGGCATTGGAGCTGCTGAAGATCCAGGGGCTGGGGCCGAAGAGCATCGCCCTGCTTTACGAGCATCACAACGTCCGAACCGTGGACGATCTCGAACGCATCTGCCGCGAGCAGAAACTGCGCACTCTGCCGCGCATGGGCGCCAAGCTCGAAGAAAAAGTTTTGCGCTCCATCGAAATCTACCGCCGCAGCGCCGGCCGGTTTTTGTTGAGTTTCGCAAGCCGCATCGCCGAGGAACTGACCGCCGAGTTCGCGGCGCTTCCCGGGGTCGAGCGTGTGCAGGCGGCGGGAAGTGTGCGGCGCGGCCGCGAAACTGTAGGCGATCTGGACATCTTAGTCGCGGGAGATGGCTCGGACGCCGCTCTGGCGCGCATCGCCGGCCACGTGAAGACCCAGCAAGTGTTAGGGCAGGGCGCGAACAAGGCCAGTGTCCAATTCGGGCTGGAACGCCTGCAAGTGGATGTACGGGCGCTGCCCGCCGAAAGCTTCGGGGCCGCTCTGCAATACTTCACCGGCAGCAAGGAGCACAATGTTGTGCTGCGCACTAATGCGCTTAAGCAAGGGCTCACGCTGAACGAATACGGCCTGTTCCGGCTGGAAGATAACTGCCGCGTTGCCGGAGCCGAAGAAGAGGAGATTTACCAGCGCCTCGGTTACGCCTGGATTCCGCCGGAGTTGCGCGAAAACTCAGGAGAGCTCGAAGCGGCGCAATCCGGCGCGCTGCCGAAACTGCTGGACCGAGGCGATTTGCGTGGCGATCTGCATATGCACACTACCGCCAGCGACGGCCGGGCGACGGTGCGCGAGATGGCCGAGGCCGCCGCCGCGATCGGCTACGAATACATCGCGATCACGGACCATTCCAAGGCTCTCGCCATGGCAAACGGACTCGACGAACATCGCGCTGTGGCCTTTGCCCGCGAGGTGCGTGAAATGAACCGCGAGGGGTTGCCGCTGCGCGTGTTCTCCGGTTTAGAGTGCGACATTCTTCGCGACGGTTCGATGGATCTGGCCGAAGATGCGCTCGCCGAACTCGATCTGGTCATCGGCAGCGTGCATAGCTACATGAGTCTGGAAGCGGCGGAAATGACGGACCGCCTGCTGCGTGCGCTTGAATCGCCCGCCATCCGCGTGCTCGGCCACGCTACCGGGCGCCTGCTGCTGCACCGGGATGCGTACGCCTTCGATTTTGGAGCCGTTGCCGCGAAAGCCGCCACGCGCGGCATTTGGCTGGAGATCAACGCCAGTCCGGAACGGCTCGATCTGCCTGGCGATCTGGTGCGCCTGGCTAAGCGCAAAGGCTGCCGCTTTACCATTTCCACTGACGCGCACCGTCCCGCCCACCTGCAAAACATGCGCTTCGGTGTGGCCACCGCGCGCCGCGGGTGGCTGGAGTGCGACGACGTCGTGAATGCGCAGCCGCTTGATGGTTTTGAAGCGCTGCTGGGGTGAGCAGATGGCAGACGACAAAAAAACGATCGTCTGCCCCACCATGGCCATCGCGGCTAGAATGAAGCTGTGGGGTGTCTTATTTATTGGATTTGCTGAAGCGCTTTGTTTCCATCCATCCCACAGCCACCGCGTTTCTAGCGGTATTGCTGTTGCTGGTCTGCTCCTTTGTCGGCGCCGGATTCGTCAGCTCGGCTTACAGAGGCAAACGCGCCTCTCTCGGCGAGCACCACTACATGTGGGGCCAATGGAACTTCTCGCATGGCCATCCGGATATGGCGGTCAGCGACTTTCGCAAGGCACTGCTTTATCTGCCCGATAACTTGCAGTACCGCTTGTCGCTTTCGCAGGCGCTTCTTGCTGTCGGCAACCTCAACGAAGCGCACAGCCGCCTGGTGCAGCTCGCAGAGGAGTACCCGACCAACGGTTTGATTAACCTGATGCTGGCGCGCGTCGACCGGCGTCAAAAGCATCCGCTGGAGGCGCTCCAATATTACCAGCGGGCGGTTTACGAATACTGGCCCAAGCCAGAACTTCCCCAGCGCCGGAAAGCCCGCTGGGAACTGGTGTCGCTGCTCGGGCAATTAGGCGATCACAACTCGGAAATCGCGGAGTTGATGCAGTTATATGCCAGCGCGCCGAAGGATCCGGAGGAACGATCCAAAATCGGGTTCCTGTTACTGAAGAACGGAGCCGCTTCGGAAGCTTTGCGGGTATTTCAGGCGCTTCGTCACGCCTCGCCCCACGACTCCAATGCTTACCGCGGCCTGGGACAGATCGCTTTCGATTCGGGCAACTACGACCATGCGCGGCGGAACTTCGAGCGCGCGGTGCGCCTCGATCCCAAAGACGCCGAGAGCTTGCAAGCTTTGAACTTGACCAACACCGTCGTCGACCTCGATCCGGCGCTTCCGCGGATCAGCGGCGCCGAGCGGCGGCGGCGCAGCAAGAACCTTTTGAACCGGGTGCTCAGCGAGATAGAAGAGTGCGCCGAAGGCCGCCAGATACCCGCGACAATTGTGCCGACGATCGCCTCGGCCACCCAGCTTCTCTCGGTTCAGCGTCTGCCGAAGGGAGACGTGACGCTGCAGCGCGAAGACGTCGCGCAGCAGCTTTGGAAAGTGCGCGCGCAGTTGTGCGGCGGTCCGGCAGTGCAAGACCAAGCCGTGGAGATTGTCCTCCAGAGGATCGGATCGTGAGCGCTTCGGCCCACCCGCCAGTGGCCTCCAAACGGCGGCTCCGGGTGCTGCCGCGCACCGCCTGGCCTCCGCACTTTGCCCATCCCGCGCTGAGCGAAACGCAGCTCTTTCTCATCCTCGCGCTGCTGATTGGAATCTTCTCCGGCCTTTTGGTGGTCTTGTTCCATATCTCTATCGACCTCATCAGTTGGAGCTCGCTTGGGCCCTTGAGCGGCCAATTCCGCATGACCCGGCTGCTCACGCCAACGGTTGGGGCGATCCTGGCCGTGCTCATCGTGCGCCACGTTTTCCCGCGAGCCAAAGGCAGTGGGGTCAATCAGACCAAGGCCGCGATTTACACCTCCAACGGTTACGTTTCTTCGAGCACGATTGCCGGCAAGTTCACCGCCTGCGCTCTATCCATAGGCGGCGGCAATTCGCTCGGTCCTGAAGACCCATCGCTGCAGATGGGCGCGGGAGTGGCTTCCTGGCTGGGCCGAATGTTCCATCTTCCGCGCAACAGCATGCGATTGATCGCTCCTGTCGGCGCGGCGGCGGGCATTGCTGCCGCTTTCAACACGCCCATCAGCGGCGTGCTGTTCGTCATGGAGGAAGTACTGGCCGATTGGAGCGCCACCGCTGTCGGCTCCATCGTCCTGGCGGCGGTTTCCTCCGTGGTCACCATGCGCATCTTTCTAGGCAGCGAGCCGCTGTTTCGCGTCCCGACTTTCCAGTTCACCAACTATTCCGAGCTTGTGATCTACGCGGGCGTGGGTGTCGCCGGTGGCGCGGTTTCGGCTCTGTTCATCTGGCTCATTGAGCGCCTCAAGAAGCACATCCATCATTTGGGCCCCTGGCGGCATTACGTGCTCCCGCCGCTGGCCGGATTGCTGACCGGCGTCGTCGGATTGTGGTTCCCGCAGATCATGGGCGCGGGCTATGACGCTCTCAACAGCGCCTTGCACGGACAGTTTACCTGGCAGCTTCTGCTCTTTATCGGGGTCGCTAAGCTGTTCGCTACGCTGATTGCCTTTTCGGCCGATACGCCGGGAGGGATGTTCGCGCCCGCGCTGTTCATCGGCGGCATGCTGGGCGGCGGCCTGGGCGGCATTGCGCACCGCTGGTGGCCCTACGGATCGGCCAATGCCGAAGCCTACATGCTGGTGGGGATGGGAGTCTTTTTCGCGGGCGTGTTTCGTACTCCCATTACAGCCATTTTCATGGTTTTCGAATCGAGTGCGAGCTACATGATCATTCTGCCCGCTATGGTCGCCAGCACGGCCTCGTACCTCATTTCGCGCAGGCTCCATCCGACGCCGTTCTTCAAGATGCTGGCCGAAATGGAAGGCGTGAATCTGCCCACCGCCGAAGAGAAGCGCAGTTTTCAGATGCTGCACGTGGAAGACGCCATGCGTCCGCTGCCCGCACCCGAGGAAGTGCGCGCAGGTTTGCGCCTGTATCCCGACGAGCCGCTCGACGCCGCACTGCGCATTCTCGCCCAGCAGCCGCGCATTCAAATCGTGAGCCGTCTGCGCCCGGACGAAGTGCTCGGCATTCTGACTCTCGAAGATGTTCACCACGCCTACCACATCATGGAGACCCACGGCGTGCAAACCGGGCCGCCGAATGAGCAGGCGAGGTAAGAAGGTGCCATCAGGGCATCATTCCACCGCTGCCCGCTGCCGGCGGATTCAGTGTGGTGCTGGTGCTGCCGGAAGGCATGGCCGCGGCGAGTCCTCCGGAAAGCGTATCGTTCTGGAGCGCCACCGCGTTCGTCCACACGTTTTGCAGAGCCGAGATGTAGGCGGCCTGTAATTGAAGCAGAGTGCGCTGGGAGACGAGGACTTCGGGATACGCCGCTCCCATTTGCCGGTATTTCTTGAGATAGAGTTGATAAGCGCTCGTGGCCTGCGGGATCATTTCTTTCTTGTAGCGGTCGGCTTCCGCCAGTGACGAGAGATACTGCTGAAGCAGGGCTTCCGCGCTGCGGCGGATGGAAAGCCGCACACGGCTTAGTTCAGCCTGTGCCCGCTCCCGATCCGCGGCGGCAGCCTGCACATTTCCTTGATTGCGGTTAAAGATAGGCAGTGTAACTCCAGCGGTAACAAACCCCTGGACTCCGACAGGTCTTCCGGCAAGTTCATTGATCGGTTCGAAGTTTTGCTCGAGTCCAGCTCGAATCGAGAGATCCGGGACGCTCTCACGCCTGGCGCTCTTCATTTCGGCTTTGGTCCTGACGATCTCCTGCTGAGCGCGTTTTACGGATGGGCTCTCCTGAAGAATATGGCTGATGATTTGCTTAGGATCGATCGCGGGCGGTTGCTCCAAATTCCCGGCGAGTGGCGCAAGCGGCAAATTGGGCTTCGCAACCAGCGCTGCTAAGGCGCGAAAGTCCTGGATATAACTGCGCTGCGCGGTTGTATAGTCAATGATCGCCCGCTCTTGTTCGACCTCGGCTTGCAACACGTCCGGAGTGTCCGCTTGCCCCACATTGGCAAGCTGATGCGCAGTTACGACGGCATCTTTTGTAAGTGCGAGCAGCCGCCGGCGCACCTTGGCCAGGTCTTGCGCGGCAAGCGCGGTGTAGAAACTCTGTTCAACACTGCTCAACACGCGGCCGCGCTGCTCAGTTATGCCAATGCGGTCTTCACGCTGCTGCTGCCTGAAAACGTTGCGCCGCAGCCCAAGTTTCCCTCCGAGCACGAACGTCTGCTGCACAAATGCGCCTTGCTCTCCGCCGTGGAACGATCCTCCGCGAATTTCGGCCCCCTCGTATCCCACGGTTGGATTCGGCCATAACCCGGCTTGCCTGGCCTGCCCCGCGGATTCCCGCACCAACGCGTTCGCTTCGCGTAGCGTGGGGTTCGACGAGAGCGCATATTGTTCAAATGTGCCGAGTGGGATCGGCGTGCGCTTGAAAGCCTGCTGTAACAGGTCCTGCGCAAGAATCGCCGAAGGGATCAGTGGCAGCAGGAGAATCGCAATAGTGGTTTTCATCGTGCGCGCTCCTGCCGGATAAGGTTCATCACCTGGTCATATTGAGCGGGAGGCAGTACACGAACCAACGTCATCATGCCTTGCATGTAACCGCTCCAGCCAGGGGTTAAGCCGTAGTTACAAGGACGTGCTTCGACTTCTTTGTTTATCATCATGGGGCCTTCCATGTAGGCGTCTTGCGGAAACCCGGGAACGCTGTTCGCGTTCGTGGCGATATCGCCCTCCATGGATCTACCGCCGTGCATGTGGTTGTGCTGTTGCAGAGCGGCGTTCGAAAACGTTTGCTCATTCGTAGAACCGACCCCCATGCCACGGCCCAGACTCGGCCCGTAATCGTCTCCTAGCGGAGCCCCGGGCGAGCCGTCGAGCATCCCCATCCCGTTCTCCATGCTCACGCCGGCCGGCATGCTCTTTCCCACGCGCGACATAGGCCCTGCGTTCGACGACATTTGGTTCATCATGTGATGCGGCAGATGGCAATGAAACATCCAGTTCCCTGGATTGTTTGCGACGAATTCAACGTCACGCGCCTGCGCAACCCCCACCAGCTCGGTGTTGCCGGGCATCCAGGCCGTTTGCGGAATGCGGCCCCCCTCGGTGCCGGTGACCCGGAAGGTATGCCCATGTAAGTGCATCGGATGGTGGTCCATGCCGAGATTAATCATGCGGATGCGCACGCGATCCCCGAGCCGTACGATCATCGGCGTGATTGCCGGCCCGGATTTTCCATTCATCGTCAGCCAGTTGAACTCCATGTTCATGGTGTTGGGCACGGAATTGTTCGGCAGCGCTGCATATTCTTGCAGCATGATGACGAAATCCTTGTCAACGACGGGCGTGTATGCTTGCTTGGGATGCATGATGAAGGCGCCGAGCATCCCGAGCATCTCCTGCATGGCCATGTGCGAGTGGTAAAAATAAGTGCCCTCCTGGTGGAGCGTAAATTCATAAATAAAACGCCCGCCCGGCTCCACGGGCGGCTGCGTAAGGCCCGGCGCTCCGTCCATATCGTTGGGGATCTCGAAGCCGTGCCAGTGCATGGAGGTAGGCTCGGGTAAGTGATTGTCAAACACGATGCGCACGCGGTCGCCCTGGTTGACCTGAATCGTCGGCCCCGGCGCGCTTCCGTTATAACCCCAGAGGTCCAATGTTTTGTTGGGCGCCACTTGCTGTTTGACTGGTTCGGCGACCAGGTGGAAAACCTTAACTCCGTTGTCGAGCCTAAACGGCAAATCTCTTAAATCCGGCGACTGCACGCGAGGCGAAATCTTACCCGAACCTACCTGCGCAGCGGAAATTAATCCCGCTCCCAAGCCAAAACTAAGTGCATTACGAAAAAAACTGCGACGATCCGTCATAACTTTCTTCTCCAAAGACTTGCAGAAACTGAAAAATGTCCAAACCGCTTGCTTGCGCGTGCGGCTCAGAATCGGGACATATGGCTGGAGAGAAGAAGGGCTAGATGCGTAGAACGGAAAGAGACAAAAAGGGCTTTTGCCTCGGCGGAGGCGCGGGATCGGGTTTAAGCCAGCGCTCCTGCGCGGGTACAAAGGAAGTCAAGTGCGGGACCGCAAAAGGCGCGGAAAACCGGAGGAATGTTGTTTGGGCGATTTCGGCTAAATTCGCGCTGTTTTCCGGGCTAAACAGGCGGGATTGACCATGCGAGCAAGCGCCTCCCGGCTCGCTGAGGCTTGCCGAATGCCCTTGACAACACGTCATGGATCCCATCGGCGAAGCGGAAACGGCAGCCATGGAACAATCGGCATAGCACTGCGCGTTGGCGAGCACACCGCTAATCAACAAAGCTACAAGGATGAGGAAACAGCGCTTCACCTTGTCCAGAAAGATACCACAGGCAAATACGATGAAAGATATGAGCGATCTGGCGTTCACAGGCGAACGCGTTGTACCGGGTCGGGTTGAGCCTGCCCTATGGAACGAGCACGTCTCGCGCTACCGCTTCGCCGCCGTGTTTGCCGAAGGGAAGCGCGTGCTGGACGCGGGATGCGGCGCCGGCTACGGCACGGCGCTGCTCGCGGCGGTGGCGCGCGAAGCCGTTGGATTCGATATTTCCCGCGAGGCGATCGAGTACGCCTCAGCGCATTATCCGGAAGCGAAATTTCTAACCGGCTCGGCCACGGAGTTTCCCGCCGCGGATGGCTCCGCGGACTTGGTAACCGCGTTTGAGATTATCGAACATCTTGCCGAATGGCAAAGACTCGTCGAAGAAGCCTATCGTGTGCTCGCGCCCGGCGGTGTCTTTCTTGTCTCCACGCCGAATAAAATCGACTATGCTGAGGCACGACAGAGGGCCGGCCCGAATCCGTTTCACGTGCATGAATTCGAGCTTGCCGCTTTCGAAGAAGCCGTGGGCGGCGTCTTTCCGTTTGTGCGCATTTTGGGACAGAACCGGCAAGAGGCGATGATCTTTGCGGGAGGCCATGCCGGTCGCGCGGCGCCGGGTTTTATTGCCGATGGACAGAGTTTGGAGGACGCACAGTTCTTCCTGGCCGTTTGTGCAAAGGAACCGGTGGGTTCTCCTCCGCCTTATATCTATGTCGGTAGGACGGGAAATCTGTTGCGCGAACGGGAGCGCTGGGCGCTGTCGCTTGAGCGGGAAGTGGGCAGGGCGCGTAGCAAAATCGACGATCTGCATCGCGAGTTGGAGGACCGGACGCGCTGGGCCAAGAGCCTGGAAGGAGAACTGGCCGCGGCGCGGGCAAACCTGCAAGCGGCGGAAGCCCGAATCGCGCGTTTGCTTCAGGAACGGGAAATGGTTCGCGCATCTCGGTGGCTGCGGCTGGGACGGACGCTGAATGTGGGGCCGGATTTGAATCGGGACGTCAGATGAAGGCGCTCAGCCCGGTGTTGGCCATCATCGCGGCGTTTGTCTTAGTCCTTGCCGATTTGGCCTTCGTGCTGTTTGGCAAGCGCAAGCATACGCCAAACACCGCGCCGTATCGCGATACGGCAAGCATCGTGATTCCCAACTGGAATGGCCGCGAACTGCTCCAAGAATTTCTTCCCTCGGTGATCGCAGCCGCTGGAGCCAATGAAGTGATCGTGGTCGACAATGCTTCGAGCGATGGGAGTGTTGCTTTCCTGCAGGAAAATTTCCCCGGCGTGCGTTTAGTTGCACTCGAAAAGAATCTGGGCTTCGGCGGCGGCTCGAACGCAGGCTTTCGCGCTGCGCGCAACGAAATCGTCGTGCTCCTCAATAACGATATGCGTGTCGAGCCGGATTTCCTCGCCCCGTTGCTCGAGCCCTTTGCCGATCCACTGGTGTTTTCGGTATCTTGCCAGATCTTTTTCGCCGACCCCGCCAGGCGCCGCGAGGAAACCGGGCTGACGCAAACCTGGTGGGAGCGGGGAAGCCTGCGCGCCGGCCATCGCGCGGATCCTGCGATCGATATCCCGTTCCCCTGCGCATATTCCGGCGGCGGATCGAGCGCTTTCGACCGCGAAAAATTCCTCCAACTCGGCGGCTTCGACCATCTGCTGCGGCCCTTTTATTACGAAGACACCGATTTAGGCCACATGGCCTGGAAGCGTGGCTGGAAAGTGCTCTACCAGCCGCGCAGCATCGTGCATCACGTCCATCGCGGCACGATCGGCAAAGCTTATTCGACCAGATCCATCGAAAGCGTGCTTAAAAAGAACCGGATTCTGTTTGCGTGGAAAAACATACATGACTGGAAAATGCTCTTCCCGCATTTCGCGTTGCGCTTTTCGCTTGTCGCCTTCCGGCAGCTTCCGGAAGCAATCAAAGCGCGCTGGCATGCGCGCTCGCTGGCCGTTGTTTCCGATGCGGAAGCGTTCCGCCGGCAGCGCGGGGCCTGGTTTCGCGACTGCTTTTCGGCTAGAGATGAGCCGGTTTCCGAAAAGCTGCGCGTCTTGTTTCTAGCGCCTTATCCGATCGAGCCGCCTACGCATGGCGGGGCCGTGTTGATGAAAGCAACTCTGCATTCCCTTGCTCCTTTGGCGGAGATTCATCTCATCGGCTTCGTGGAGAAGCCTGAGCAGGCTGCCGAACAAGCGCCCTTGGCTCAGCTATGCGGGTCCGCTCAGTTTTTGCTGCGCGACATCGTTCCTGCGAAAAATCCTTCGACAACGGTCCCACACGCCATTCGCGAATTTAGCGGTTCCGAGTTCGCCTGGGCCATAGATCGCACCGTGTACTTACGGCAAATCGATCTGGTACAGATCGATTACACAGTCTTGGGAAATTATGCGGCCCGCTACCGGCATATCCCCTGCATTCTGTTCGAGCACGACATCTTCTTTCAATCGCTCGGGCGCCGCATCCGGGCGGGCAGGCTCTCGTATGCCGCCCTTATCGAATATCTGCGCATGCTGCGATATGAGCTGCATTTGCTGAAGCGCGTCGCGCGGGTGCAGGTTTGCAGCACGGCGAATGCGAATGATCTCCTGAGCTATGCGCCGCAATTGCGCGGGCGTATCGACAGTAACTTGCGTTCCGCCATCGAGATTTCGAACTACCGCTTCGTGGGCGGACCGCGTATACCGAAGACGATGCTATTCATCGGCAGCTTCCGCCATACGCCGAACGTGGACGCACTGACCTGGTTTGCAGATCGCGTCTTGCCTCGCGTTCTAGCCGCGGAACCCGAGGCGCGGCTGGTCGTTATTGGCTCCGATCCACCGGAAAATCTAAGCCATCTCCAAGAACGGCACGGGATCGAACTGCTCGGCTTTGTCGCCGATATTCGCGAAGCATTGGAGCGCTATGCCGTTTTCGTCTGCCCGATCTTGAGCGGATCGGGCGTGCGGGTAAAGCTGCTGGAGGCGTTTGCCTCGGGGATTCCGGCTGTATCGACAACGCTGGGCGCAGAAGGGTTGACTTCTTCATCCTCGGAAATCTGCGAGCTTGCGGACACGCCAGACGATTTTGCGGCGGCGATCCTACGCCTGTTTGCCGATACGCCTTATTGGGGCGAACTGGCCGCGCGCGCGAGAAGGAAAGTGCTGCGAGATCACGATGCAACTGTAGCGGCGGGCCGCCTGGAAGCTGTCTATCGCAATGAGGTACTTGCATGGCGTATGGTGAAAAGAGATGGGGGGAGTAACGGCAATCGTCCCGACGTGGAATCGGGCCGATCTGCTGCGATCCATACTTATTAATCTCGCTGCCCAGACGCGGCCGCCCGATCAAGTGATCGTCGTCGATAACGGCAGCACGGATGCCACCGCGCTGGTGGTACGCGAGTTTCCGGTGGACTTTATTGCCTTTTCGGAAAACCGCGGGTTTGCCGCTGCCATCAACGAAGGCGTGGGCCACGCGCGTGGCGAATGGCTGCTGATCGTCAACAACGACGTCATTCTAGAGCCGGAATGGTTGGAGCGGCTGCTGCGGAGTGCCGAGGAGGAAAATGCGCCGTTTGCCGCCGGCAAGCTGCTGCGCACGCACGACCTGGACGTGCTCGATGGAAGTTGGGATCTCCTTTCGCGTGCGGCTTATGCCTGGCGCTGCGGCTATGGCCGCCAGGATGGGCAGATCTGGTCCGTGCGGCGGAAAATCTCCTTCGCTCCCATGACCGCCGCGCTGTTTCATCGCCGGGTGTTCAAGCAGATCGGGCTGCTCGAAACGCGCTTCGAGTCCTATTACGAAGATGTCGATTTCGGCGTGCGCTGCGTGCTGGCTGGCCTCGAAGGGATTTACGAGCCGGCCGCGGTGGCCATGCACACAGGAAACGCGACGCTCGGCAAATATGGTTATCGTGTCATGTTTCTGACCGCGAGAAACCAGGTGCTGCTGCTGGCGAAACATTATCCGGTCGGAACGCTGCGCAAATTTGCCTGGCCGATCCTTGTCGGGCAGACTCTCGCGATTCTGGCCGCCGCCAAACACGGGCACCTGCTTACGGCGATCCGCGGAAAGTGGGAAGGATTGCGCCAGTGGTCCGCCTTTCGCGGGCAGGAAAACAGTGCCGTGGAAACCATCGAGGCGGTGATCCGCGAAAGCGAGCGTGAGATTCACAGCTTGCAGCACGAGATCGGCTACGACATCTACTGGCGTTTGTATTTCAGCTTGGTGCGGCGTTGAAGGTCTCAATCACGATTGTGACCTTCAACAGCGCACGGTTTATCCACCGCTGCCTCGAATTTGCTTTGAGCCAGGATTATCCGGCGCTCGAAATCATCGCAATCGATAACAACTCCTCCGACGGCACGCAAGCCGTGTTAGAAGAGTTCGCCTCTCGCGTCCGGATTGTTTACAACAGGGAGAACATAGGTTTCGCCGCGGCTCAGAATCAGGCGATTGCGCTGTCCCGCGGCGATTGGGTGCTCACGCTCAATCCCGACGTCCGCCTCACGCCGGACTTCGTCTCGAAGATGGTTACGGCTGGCGCCAGCGATCCGGAGGCGGGCATGGTCGCGGGTAAGTTGCTCGCCATGGGAGCGGATTTCGAGATCCCAAAGCAGCCTATATTCGACTCGGCCGGGATCTATTTCACGCCCAATCTGCGCCATTTCGATCGCGGCAGCCGCCTGCCCGATGACGGCGGCTATGACCGGCTCGAATACGTCTTCGGCGTAACCGGCGCCGCCGCGCTCTACCGGCGGCAAATGATCGAGGACATTTCTATCGCCGGCGAATTCTTCGACGAGGATTTTTTTGCCTATCGCGAGGATGCCGATGTCGCCTGGCGTGCACAACTGCTCGGCTGGAGATGTCTCTATACTCCGCACGCCGTCGGTTACCATGTGCGCCGAGCGCTGCCATCCAATCGGCGCTCGCTACCGGCAGCGATCAATATGCATTCGGTAAAGAACCGCTGGCTGATGCGCATCAAAAACATAACCGGCGATCTGTATCGCCGCCATTGGCTCGCGATCACATTGCGCGATTGCGCGGCTATTGGCGGTTGTCTGCTGTTTGAGTTTCGTTCGCTCCGAGCTTTCGGGATTGTGATCCGTAAGTGGCGCAAGACCTGGGCCAAACGCGGACAAATTATGCGCCGGAGACGTGTGGCGGATGAGGTGCTGGCAGCCTGGTTCACCGTTGAGCCCGCAGCGCAGGCATTACTCAAAAAGATAGACAGTCTTAACCAGCAATGAGCGCGAGCTAGCCGGACTGAAGCGCGCGCCACAATCAGAGAGCCTGTGCAAACGGCTCGGTTAGCGTCTCATCTTACCTGGAATTGAGTGACGCTCAGCGTGTTGCCGTCCGGATCTTTGAACCACGCCACTCGAGCGCCGGTCGGCGATGTCCAGATACCCTGCCCATCTTGATTCTTCATTCCCTCGTAGCGCTCGAGTCTGACGCCCGCCTCTCGCAACTGTTGGGCCGTTGCAACAATGTCCGGGACGATCCAACCCAGCACCGTGTATCTCGCAGGTACCAGATCTTTCACGATGGATAGCCTGAGCCTTGTGCCATGGGCATCGAAAACCAGCGCAAACGGAAGTTCTTCCGCGACAAGTTGGAGGCCGAGAACATCCCGGTAGAATCCTTTGGAACGTTCGGGGTTAGTGGCGGCGATAAACGCCATTACTTGTTCGGAACCCAGCACAGACTCGCTCGCCATGGGGTTAGTGTAGCCAATGCTTCAAGCTCCCGCCGCTGTCGGCTTTCGCTTCTGCATCTGTTGGGATGCCCAGGGGAGCTGGCGATCGACGGTTTCCGCCAAAGCGGGGCATGCCTGGCGGAGGGCGGCTAAATGCTCCTCGGCAATTTCGGGCGAACATTCGGTAAGCGGCCCGCCCCAATGGCCGCGGCCGCCCTTCGACAGATCCCGGAAGGCTCTTTCGGCGATCTCGCGCAGCAGCACGTGCAAATGTTTTCCCGAAATGCCGCTGGCCCGCAGCGCTTCTTCGGCGGCGAGGAAAAGCGGCATGGTGAGGGCGTCCACCAACAACTCGGCGGCAAAATACAGCGGCTTTGCCCCGCGGCGCAGTTCGAAGGCGCGCGCATCGCCACCCTGCTCAACCAGCTTGCGAATCTGCCGTGCAGCCCCGCTGTCGCCCTCCACCACGAACCAGTTGCGGCTGGCCGCCGCTTCCACGATGGTCGCGACCGACGCACCGCGGCGCGCGAGCGGATCCAGCGCCGCGCTTGGGAGCCAACTCTGGCAAAGGATGAAAGACATTCCGTCGAGCGGAATCCCGGCGGCGCACAGCGCCTCTATGGTGCGCGGCAGGGAAGCGTCGGGAACGTGCAAAAGCACGGTGCGCGCAGCCTGCAGATCGTCGAAGCGGCTTACGGGGTATCCTGCATTCAGGAAGTTGGAAACCCGTGCCGCCACCGCCGGGCTCTCCGACTTGACGGGGCCCAATTGCGCCCGGATTCCGCACAGCCGCAGAATCGGCGAGTTATTGGTCTTGCCCTCCACTACCAACCCGAGTTGCAGTTGCTTGTTCATAGACGGCTCCCGCTTTCAGGGCTTTCATTTTGTCACGAAATTGTGCTGCTCTTTCAAAGTCGAATACCTTGGCCGCCTCGCGCATTCTGATCTCCAGATCCCGGATCAGCGCTTCGCGCCGTTCGGGCGTGAGATCCACTTCGGCTTCCGCAGCCGGCTCCGCTGGCACGGTGATGTAATCCGCTTCGGCAACGGCTACAAGACTCATATCGATAGGCTTGACGATAGTTTGAGGAGTAATCCCGTTGGCCTCGTTATAGGCTTCCTGAATCGCACGCCGGCGCTCGGTTTCCCGAATGGCGTGTTTCATGCTCTCGGTCATGACATCGGCATAGAGAACGGCCCGGCCGTTCACGTTGCGCGCCGCGCGGCCCATGGTCTGAATCAGCGAACCGCTGGAGCGCAAGAATCCTTCCTTGTCCGCATCCAGAATCGCCACCAGCGAGACTTCCGGCAAATCGAGACCCTCCCGCAGCAGGTTGACGCCGATCAGTGCGTCGTAGGCGCCGCGGCGCAGATCGCGCAGCACTTTGATCCGGTCGAGCGTGCTGACCTCCGAATGCAAATACGCACATTTCACGCCCACTTCCGAGTAATATTCGGCAAGATCCTCCGCCATGCGCTTGGTGAGCGTGGTCACCAAAACCCGCTCGTTGCATTCGCCGCGCAGGCGTATCTCGTGCAAGAGATCGTCCACCTGGCCTTTGATGGGCCGGACTTCGATGATGGGATCAGTCAGCCCGGTAGGGCGGATGATCTGCTCCACCACCACACCGGCAGATTTCGTCAGTTCGTACGGTCCGGGAGTGGCGGAAACATAGATCGCCTGATTGACCCGGTTTTCAAACTCCTCGAAGGTCAGCGGGCGGTTATCGCGCGCGCTCGGCAGGCGGAAGCCGTATTGGACCAGAATATCCTTGCGCGAGCGGTCACCATAATACATGCCGCGCAATTGCGGCACGGTCTGGTGGCTCTCGTCGATGAACATGAGCGCGTCGTTGGGCAGATAGTCGAGCAGCGTGGGCGGCGCCTCGCCGGGCAGGCGGCCGGAAAAATGGCGCGAGTAGTTCTCGATGCCGTGACAAAACCCGATCTGGCGGATCATTTCCAGATCGAACATGGTGCGCTGATAGAGCCGCTGTGCTTCCACCAGCTTGCCCTGGGACTCCAGTTCTTTATGCCACCATTGCAATTCGTTTTCGATGCTGCGCAGCGCCTGCTCGCGCGTGGGCGCGTCCATCACATAGTGCGTTTTCGGATAGATCGGCAAGCGTAAATACGTTTGCTTTACCTGACCTAAGAGCGGATCGATCTGGCTGAGCGATTCGATCTCGTCGCCCCATAGCTCGATCCGATAGGCGTTGTCGTCGTAAGTGGGGTATAACTCGATGGTGTCGCCGCGAACGCGAAAGGTCCCGCGCCGGAAATCGTGATCGTTGCGCTCGTAAAGAATCTCCACCAAACGCCGCAGCAGCTCTTGCCGTCCGATATGTTGGCCCTTTTCGAGCATCAGCAGCATACCGTAATAAGCTTCTGGCGATCCC
>DASVGP010000262.1:0-44421 GCA_036379475.1 Bryobacteraceae bacterium
TGTGCGTGGAGCACGGCAGGCCGGCCAAATAAGTAAACCTGGTGAACGGTAAGCGCCACTACCGAAAGGCGAAATCCATCCGGCTTTCGCGGAAAGAAGCCGGGTAGTCGCCAAGGGACGCGTAATCCGTAATCGTCGGGGCAACCATCGGTATTACGAGGCGGTGAGCGGTGAAGTTGCTGGGAACTCGCCTAACTATCAGTTTTCGCCGCATTGCCAGTAGTGGCGGCAAAGGTATTTCGGAACCCCCCTGAGACGGCTACTCTGGGCTTGTTGCCACGGCTGGTATCAGCGCGGCTCGCTTTTCTGGCTGCTTCAATCTGTTCCCGCGTCCTTACGTCAGGTTCCGACAGTCTCAGCTTCTTTTTAGCGCGAGCCACCTGACGCTTGTGTCGCTTCTCTAGTCTTTTGTCCATACTCCACGCTACACCCTACGCACTGTGGCCGAGCATATTCTTTGGAAGGATGTTGCGGTTCAGAACGGCCGCGCGATCAGTTCGTTCAGAGCCTGTTGGATCTCGAGGCTTTGGGGCAGGTTGAGTGCTAAAAACGCAGCTCTCATCCTTTCAGTTTGTCAGGAAGTCGGCATGTCGGACCGGTGCTCAGCGCAGGAGGATCGCTTTTCATGAAGGGGACGGACCCCAATTTTCTTAGTTCTTGAGGAACGCCAAAAGATCCGCATTGATCGTTTCTGCCTGAGTAGTCGGCATACCGTGTGGGAAATCCTTGTAAGTCTTTAGCGTTCCGTTCTTCAACAACCTCGCGGCTAGCGGGCCGGCGGCAGCATAGGGAACAATCTGATCGTCCTCGCTATGCATCACCAATACCGGAACAGTGATCTTCTTGAGGTCTTCTGTGAAATCGGTCTGTGAAAACGCCACGATACCGTCATAGTGCGCCTTGGCGCCACCCATCATGCCCTGCCGCCACCAATTTTCAATGACCGCTTCAGACGACTTCACGCCCGGACGGTTGAAGCCATAAAAGGGCCCGGAAGGCAGGTCGCGATAGAATTGCGACCGATTTTTGGCGAGTTGTGCCTGCAACCCATCAAACACATCTTTCGGAAGTCCAAGCGGATTCGCCTCTGTCTTCAACATGAGCGGCGTCACTGCGTTGATCAGCGCCGCCTTGGCCACGCGGCTTTCGCCATGTCGCGCTAAATAGTGCGCCACCTCACCGCCGCCAGTCGAATGGCCGACATGAATTGCATCCTTTAGGTCAAGATGTGCCGTAAGAGCGGCCAGGTCATCTGCATAATGGTCCATATCGTGGCCATCCGCGGTCTGGGTGGAACGACCATGGCCTCGCCGGTCATGCGCGATCACACGATAACCATGATGCAGGAAAAAGATCATCTGCGTGTCCCAGTCATCGGCGGAAAGCGGCCATCCATGGCTGAACACAATCGGCTGGCCTGAACCCCAGTCCTTGTAGAAAATCTCAATGCCGTCTTTTGTTGTGATGGTGGGCATGTGTGTCCTTCGAAAGGTATACCTTAAGCTGATCTGATTAAATCACGCTTCGGCGCTTCGACAGATGAAGCCAGCATCAATTGCCTGCCATAGCAATTCACAAGCTTAGGTGGCAAAATGACGAGTTGCGCCGCCCAAGTCAGTCGCCGCTTCACGGCCCACTTTCTGAATGGTGCGCAATCCTGGAACTGAGTGGCATTCGATAATCGAGAGCATGAACGCAGCGGACAGATCTACAGATATCTCGTTGTATAGGCGGCTCGGAGGATACGATGCGATCGCTTCGATTGTGGATGATATGTTCTCATTGCTGCAAGCCGATCCTCGCTTCGCACGCTTCGCAATGGGCCGTAGTATGGATTCACACAAGCGAGCGCGTCAACTGATCGTTGACCAGCTCTGCGCGTTATCTGGAGGGCCCTGCTTCTATATCGGGCGCGACATGAAAACGTCACATACTGGTCTGAAGATTACCGATTTGGAATGGAATGCAAATCTCGAGCTGACGAGGCAGGCACTCGAGAAAAATGGCATCAGCCGCCAAGACCAAGCTGAGTTCTTGTCGATGTTTGAGCGTTTTAAGACCGACATCGTCGAAGGGTAAATCTCCGAGACTTCTTTCCAACCTGAACAGTGCAGCGGCGCTCGGTCGAACTCAGCTCGGTCACTCACGCGCTGTTTGACGCCTTTGTCGCAGGAGCTGTAAGACTCTGGTCATTGGCATAGTTCCGAACCGTGTCCAGTTGGTCGGCGATCCGACAATTGGGACCCGAAGAGCGAATTGGGCCGTTGGCATGCTTGTGGAACCGCAGCAGAGCCGCAACTCTGTCGTGGTCTCTTTTGCCCAGCTTCTATGTGTCTTGCAATCTTACCTGCGAAACGAGAATCAGTCTCGGCGAACCAATCTCGTACTTTGCTGAGTCGATTGAACCAAACATGTCGACGGGCGACAGCCCAGCGTCTTCGTGCATTCGCCGAAGTTCACCAGAAGTAAATACATAGCTGCTCGTAGGGCGGCTATCCGTCTGACCGCCGCGTACGAACGTGTACTCGATGTCGAGCCGGCTCTCAATGGGATCGTATCGGTTCTCGCTGAGCATGAGAATATCGCCAACCCGAAACCATCGGTTGCGCACCAGGGACGGCAGAATCGATTCGGCAGCCATGCCGGTATCCACGACGAACAGCGCCCCTGGTTTCAGGCTGCGCGCTATCGCTCTTAGGAAATCTCGAGCTTCGTCCCTGTTCAGGTAGCAGAAGCTATTTCCCCAACAGAATGCAGCGTCGAATTCGCTGGTCCAGGAAAGCGACCGCATGTCCCCGCGCACCCAGCGAATTGAGTTTGGCATAGTCCGGCGCGCCTCCTCAATGAAATCTTCGCTTTGGTCGATCCCCGTCATTGCATACCCCCGTTTAGCGAGGAAAACGGAGTGCCTGCCATTGCCGCAAGGTACGTCCAATACGCGCGCACTCGCGCTGAGCATGAGCGTTCTCTCTAGGAATTCCGCCTCACGGCCGGTCATTTCGTCAGTTGTAATCTGACGCCAGGCGTCGAGAGCGACACCGCGGAAGAATGAATTTTGCCAATCACAATGCATTAGATCTCCTTCAAACACACGAATTCTTAGCTATCTGAGCGTGGGCCGCGAGGAGAACTAGATGACGGCGTTGATCAACAAAGGCGCACGCTCATATTATCAGAAATTTTCGAGAAACTGACGTCCGAGATCACTGTCCGGCGCAGCTTTCGGTCGGAGATAAATCACTGGTTCCGGCACAGCGTTTACGCGCTCTGTCCGAGCGGTCCGCGACTCGGACAATGAGATCAGATCACGAGGTCAAGCTTTTGATCAATACCGATATGGAAACTGGCAATCAGGAGTTTGGGTTCCAAATGTCAATATGCCATCTCCACTGACCATCTTCCTGCTTCCAAAACACGACGTACTTCACCTCTATGTCGGTCGGCGCTTGCCCTTGAGGCTCGATATTAAGCGTGGCACGCCCAATCTCGATAGCATCGCCACCAGCCTGAATCACGTCTACAGATGCAAGCACCGCAGATTTGGCATTCACCGATTGAATCAGGTTAGACCAAAACTCCTTGATGCCCTTCCGACCAGAAATCATTGGTGCTCCAGGCGGAAGGATACGAGCGTCGGCAGTATAAATCTCGTCGAGAGCGTCAAAATTGCGCTTGCCGAAGACCTCAGTGTTAAACAGGTCGTTTGTGTTCGCCATCGCGAGCCGAATCTGTTGAAGTGTTGGTTGCGCTGAACTCGACATAGCCGGAAGCTTATCACAGTGCGCCCAGTTGGGGGGCGTCTCCAACTGCAGCCAAGGAAAAGCAGGGCGTGCGAAGCGACGCCTAAGGTGCGGCGCTTCAGAAACGATAGGCTTGGCCCCATTTCCCTGCATCGCCTCTGGGATTGGAAGGGCACGCCACCAGGGAGACTGAGCGATACCGCGTCCGGGATGGGTAGGGATGTTCCTCGCGAAAGGCGTTCGCCGGCATTGAAGTTGAAACTCGAGAGCAAGCTGAGTCGAACGCTAATTGCATCCGATAGCACTTACATATTGCCCAGACATTACTACACCTCGTGATACAGCCGATAGCGCTGATGCCGGACCTCCGGAAAGCTTTGAAACCCGACCGGCGCGGTGGCGGACTCGACTTTCCAGAGTGAACCTTGCTGCGCGGCGGCGAGCAACTGGCTGCGCGTGAAGCGGCTATGCGGCGAGTTCATCGCGAATAGCGTCAGAGGGCCGCAGAGCAGCGCGACGGTGTTCGGATGCTCCTTATCGACCGGTTCCAGCCGGTGTGTGCGGTCAATCGAATACTCGATTACATCGCCGTTCTTCCACTCGCGATGCAGCGGCAGAAATGCTCCGGTGCGCAGGCCGGACTGCCGCCCTTTGCCATTTACAGAAACCGATGTATTTTCGCCCGCCCACTCCGGTACGCGCAGCGCGATGGTGAACGTCTCCGGACGGTCGGCGCGAATGTGCAGCGCGATATCGGAGTCGTACGGATATTTCGTCTGCTGCTCGATCGAGAAACGCGAACCGTTTTGCGGCCAGCTCAGGCGGGAAGGAAGAAAGAGATTGACCGCGACGCCATTGGCCGAGCGGAAATACGAACTGATGCCGTAATCGTTGGTGATCTGCGAGACCGTTCCCGAGCAGCAGGGCCATTGCTCGGGATAGTAAACTTTAAAACCGTCGTTGTTGTAATCGGAGTAATAAAAGCTGAAGCCGCCGGGCCTCAAAGGATATGCGCCCAGAATGGCGTTATAGAGAACCCGTTCCATACTGTCGCCGTAGCGGCTGTCGCCGGTGATGCGCATCAGGTAACGGACGATCTTGAAATGGCCGTAGGAGCCGCAGTTTGTTTCGAAACTCGCGTGGGTTTTGGTAAGGCTGTCGCCGAGCACTCCGCTGCCGGGCGCACACAGGGTCTCGTTCGGTCCCCAGCCGCCGGTCGCGAAGCTCTGCGCCAAAATGAAACCGAATCCATTGCGTGCTGCTTTGAGATGCTTCTCGCTGCCCAAGACCAGATATGCCTGCGCCGCCGAACTCAGCGCGTTGACATGGCTGTAGGCGTGCAAATCGGCTAGATCGTTTTTGCCGAGGGCCAGCGCATCGAAGTAATCCTTGTCTTGTAGAAAGCGCTTGGCCAGCTCCAGATAGCGCTTGTTACCGGAACGCCTGTAGGCAAGAAAGAAATTTTCCGGCAGGGTATAGCTCTCATCCCAGGTGAAAGAGATATTGGGATGCGGTTTGGCCCGCATTTCCGCGCGTGTCAGCGCATGAGCAGGAAGATAGGGCAGAACGGCATCCGTCGCTTTGGATAGAACGGCGAGAGCATCCGGATCTTTCGCAAACTGATGCGCATCGATCAAGCCGCAGTTGCTTTTGTCGAAGGTGTAGCACGGCAGGGGGTAATTCACGTAAAACTTCGGCGAGACTGCTTCGCCAAATCCGCGCACTAATCGGTTGATCTTTGCTTGAGTGGCTTTATCTCCCGTCACGCCGTAGGCTCGGGCCAAGCCGGAAAGGTATTGTCCGAAGGAATGGCCGGGGATGTAGCCGGTCATATTATTAGGCGGATCGAATTCCTTGGAAAAGCTGTACCAGCCGCCCATATCTTCGCCCGGCGCAGGCAGTCCGGCCTTCTGGCGGAAGGGCTTGAGCATGGAGTCTTCGTCAAGCGCGAGAAAGAAGGCGTGATTGGCGTTGAATTGCTCAAGCGCCGGCCCTTCCAGCAACTCCACATCGCGATAGCGAAATTGCGAGAGCTTGGTGGCTCCTTTATCTTCGGGGCGAGCGGCTTGCGCCAGAGCACTGCCTTCCAGCATGGCAAAACCGGCAGCCGCCGCGCTGCTCTCAAAAAAAGCTCTGCGGGAGATCGGATATTTCATATGTTCCCTGAAGACCATTGTTGAGCCTTTCGATCGAGACAGAAATCTTGCTCGCTAGAATCCAAGATTTGCTCCGAACTGAATCCAACGCGGCAAATCCTGGCCAGTCGAGCGGCCGAATGTTGCATCGGGGAGGTTCGAATCGATCGCCTGCAGGTTTGGATGGTTGAAAACGTTGTAAAACTCGAAACGAAGCTGTAAATCGACGCGTTCGGCAATTTTCGTATCTTTCAACAGCGCGGCGTCAGTTTCTATAAAGGCGGGACTTCGGAATCGGTATGGGCTTTCATTGCCTTCCGTCCCGAAAGCCGGCTGCGTGAACTGTCCCGCGGTGAACACGCCGCTCAGAAACGCCTGGCGCGTCATTTTCTCGGCATAATTGGCGACATCGGGAAAATCGTCGTTATCGCCGTCGGCGTTGTAGTCGCCGCTTCCCGGCGCATATCCGGTGAATTTCCCATTCGCTCCAACGACCGGAATAAAAGGAGCGTTCGTGAATACCATGAACGGGTAGCCGGTTTGAAACGGGAGTAGGGATCGCCGAAATCGTCCCAACGGATGCCGATGGTCAGGGTGAGATTCGGCTTCGCCTGCCAAGTGTCCTGGGCAAACAGCCCCTCTGTCCGCGAAGCCGCATTCCCGTCCCAAAGAACCGACTTGCCGGTGACGGGATCGTAGGCGATGCCGGTTTCGGTGAAGGGATGATCCTCAACCAGATCCAGCAGGTCGACCGCGGCGTGGCGAGAGATCTGGTCGCGACGGGCCCGGATCTGTTTCATTTCGCCAAATGCAATGCAATTATGGTCAATGTCGGCCCGCCGGGCTCGATCGATTCTCAATATGCGCACAAGGCATCGCTGATCGAGTACAACGGCGATCTCTATCATTTCTACTGCGCAGTTGCGAGCCACGGACGGGGCAAGGAAACTCGAGGGATCTCGGTCGCGCGTTCCCGGCCCTGGACATGACCATGGCGCACGCCCCTAACCGCATACTTCCCGGTCCCAAACACGGACTGCGAAATTAGGGAATTCTATTGCAGAACCTTTATGCCGACTAATTCTTCGGGCCGTTTGCTTGTTTGCAGCGTGTTGCGCAGAGGTCTCCCAAACGATGGAAAGGATATTTCCATTACGTCGCCCGATTCGAGCTGAATACCCTCTCCGAAACTGAATGCATCCGCCCCGAAGAAGTGGACGTGCGCATCGCCAGGTCTCCGATGCGAGGGGTACTTAAAATGATGGTGCTCCAGGTTGGCAAGCGAATGCGACATGTGTTTCTGCCCGGTCCAGATATTGGTGCTCCAGAGCGTGGCGCCATTTCGAAGGATGCTCACGGTTCCGGGCACATCTTCGAATTCGATTTCGCCGACGATCAGTTCTGGTCCAATCGAACAGTTCCGCAGCTTTGAAGGGGCGAGATAGAGATAATTCATTTTCTCCATGCGATGATCGGAAAACTCATTGCCGACAGCGAAGCCAACACGAATCGCTTCGCCGCCGCGGCCAATGACGTACATCCCGGCAATTTCAGGCTCTTCGCCGCCGTCGCATCCATAGGGCGGAATCTCCAGCAGCTCACCATGCGCTCTCAAGATCGAGCCGTCTCCTTTGAAGAACCATTCCGGCTGAGTCCCCACTTTTCCGGGAGCGGGTGAGCCGCCTTCCAAACCCATCCGGTACATCCGGATGCTGTCGGTGACTTCAGTGTTCACATTCCGGTGCATAGCCGCGCGGTTCTCTGCACTCGCTTTGTGCGTGAGCCCGGTGCCGCTTACTATGCAGTGAGCAGGATCGCTCGGATGATCGAACGCCGGCAATAACCGCCAAGGGGAATTGCCTTCGTAAACGGTAAGATAGTCGAGCTGCTCGCTGCCGACGCTGTTTTGCACGGCCGAACTCAGGTTTCCGTCGTTTTCAGCAGCTTTGAGAGCCAACGAGTAGACGTCGGAAGATGGCTTCCCGTCGAGCAATCGCAATTTTTCGCCGTCCACGAGAGCAACCCGCCTCACCTGCGGGCCGGCAATCTGCACAAGCTTCATGCGCCCTTGTCGCCCGCTCTCCAGTGGCTTTCGGCGATCATTTCGGCGAGCTGTAACGCCACTTGTTCGCCGAGTGTTACGCGCTTGACAGCTTTGAGTTCGCCCATTCTTCCCTAAAGACGCCAACAATAGCAGATCGTCTGATGCTTACTTCCTATGTTAAGCGGCGTTCCAATCGCTACTCAATAACTTCGAACTCCTTTAATGCCTCTTCCTTGATGCTCACGCCCAATCCCGGACGGTTGTCACACAGGTCGATATAGCCGTTTTCCGGATGCGGTTCGCCGTCGAAAATGTACCAAAAGAGTTCGTTTCCGATCTCAACATCATTGACCGGAAAGAATTCGGCGAGCGGGGAGTTCAAGTTTGCCATGACAATGTGGAAATTGTGCATTTGGCCGGCGTGTGGGACAACCGGGATAGAGTAGGCTTCCGCCATTGCCGCTATTTTGCGCGCTTGCGTAATGCCGCCCACACGGTTGGTATCGAATTGGATGTAATCGACCGCCTTGCGGTCCAGCAGTTCGCGAAATCCGTAAATGGTGAATTCATGTTCGCCGCCCGCGATGGGCACCCGGCCGAGGGCTTTTAGGGCGGCATAGCCGGCGGTATCGTCGGGAATCACCGGCTCTTCCAGCCAGCGCAACTGGAACGGCTCCAGAAGAGGTAGCATGTGCCGTGCGTAGTCGAGTGTCCAGCCCATATACGCATCCGCCATCAGATCGATTTCATAGCCGATGACATCACGGACCGCCCGCACCAGTTCCACGTTACGTTGCATTCCCGCCGCGCCATCCACCGGCCCCCAGCCGAAGCGCAATTTCATGGCGCGGTATCCCTGGGCTTTGTAGTTACGGGCCTCGGCGGCAACCTCTTCGAGGTTCCGGCTGTATAGCTTGCTGGCGTAGATCGGAATTTTCGGCTTGGTCCGCCCGCCCAGCAACCGGAAAACCGGCTGGCCGGTCGCCTTGCCAAGCAGATCCCAGATGGCGATATCGACAGCGCTGATCGCGACCATTCCGATTCCTCTGCGCCCGAATGCAATGGTTTGACGATACATGTGCTGCCAGAGAAATTCGGTATCGAAGGGATCTTTGCCGATCAGCAAAGGCTTTAAATAGAGATCGATAATTTGCTTGGCCACCCGCGGGGCAAGTGCCGCATTCCCTATGCCGACGTGCCCGGTATCGGTGAAGATCTCAACGATTAGCCAGCCGTAAAAGCGGAATCCCGCCATCGAATCTTGATCCAAATTCAGCAGATCCATCGGGTTCGTGCAGAAATGCGGCTGCGGGGGCACGGTCTTGCCTCTCCATTCGACAACACGGGTACGGACTTCGGTAATTTTCATACAGGTTGAACTTTTTGCACTGAGATTTGCACGCGGCGCACCGTGTGGATAGTTAGCAAAATCAGAATAAATGCGGCTACGTGCAGCGATCCGACGATCATGAAGACCACTCCGTAGCCGAATCCATGGCCAAGCAAGTAGCCTGCGGCGAGATTCATGATTACTCCGCCGATTGCGCCGCCAAATCCGACCATCCCGGCAACCGATCCGACCACGGAACCCGGAAACAGATCGGCGGGCAGAACCATAACCAGCGTGGACCAGGACTGTTGCCCGAAGAAGGCCATGCTAAAAAGCACAAGCGCCAGCGAGACGGGGAAATGTGGCACCAGAACGATCCACGGCATCAGCGCGGCGCTGCATCCGAGCGCTACTTTTCGCGAGAAGTTCAGCGAATGCCCGCTGCGGATCAGCCGCCCGGAAAACCATCCACCCAGCAGGCATCCCGCACCGGAGGCGGCATACGGAATCCAGGCCGCATATCCGATCTGCTTGATGTCGAAATGACGCACATCGTAGAGATACTTCGGGAGCCAGAAAAGATAGAAGTACCAGGCAGCATCGCTTAGGAACTTGGCCCCTACAATTCCTTGCACCTGCCGCAGCTTGAGCAGAGCAAACCAGCTCGGGCTGGCGACATCTCCGCCGGCATTTTCCGCGGCAAGCGTTTGCGCGATAGATTGCCGTTCGCTGGAGGTTAGCCGCGGGTGGAGGGCAGGCGCCCAATACCGTCTCCACCACCAGCCGCACCAGATCAGACCGGCTGCGCCGGCCAGAAAAAAGATCCAGCGCCAACTCGCGAAAGAGAGGACGATCGCTATGAATGGCGGAGCAAGTACGGCGCCCGCAGCGGTGCCGGCGTTCATGATGCCCATGGCGAGCGAACGCTCCCGGGCCGGGAACCATTCGGAAACGGCTTTGGTTGCGGCCGGGAATCCGCCGCCTTCCCCAACTCCCAGCAGAAAGCGGCTCATTAGAAGCATGGCAAAGCCGGTCGCCAAGCCTTGGCTTGCACAGGCCAGCGACCACCAGATCATGGTGATCAAAAATCCACGGCGCGTGCCTAATGCGTCGATCAGCTTCCCGCCGCCCACATACATTGCCGCGTAGGCGATCAGGAATGCGGCATTCAATTGTGAGAACTGAATATCGGAAATCGGTATGTCGTGCTGGACTGCGGCGATCGCCACCGGCAATGTTTGGCGATCGAAATAGCTGAGCGTAATTGCAACCGCAATCAGTATCGCTATGTTCCATTTGTAGGAGGTAAGCAAGAGGACCGTTCGTTACCAACTCAGTTTCACGAGTGAAACGCTTTCGAGCGGCAGCGCGAATTTGACTTCCGCCGAGCCGGAGCGCTCGCCGATCCAACGCGGCGACGCGAGTAACTGCAACTGCCCGGCCGATTCGAGTTTCTTATATTGCGCGGGACTCGGATTTTGCGGCGAGCCCATTTGCTTCCACACCGTATACGAGTTGCTGTGGAGTTTATCGATGCGGTAATGGCGCAGCAGCACGCGCTTGGCGTTTTGAGGAAGCCCGGAGATTCGAAGATCGATCCGGGCCGCGGTGGCGCTCACATCATTATCCTGATAATTCCAGATCAGGATGGAGACATCGTGGTTCGACCGCGTCGCCAGCACATCGACATCGGGCCGGCTGCGAACTCCTTCATTTACGATCGATCCGGTGGGAACCGCTCCGCTGCTCTCGGCTTTGACGAGATTGCCGCGCATAAGCCCTTCCATGCGGAAAATATTCAGTACGGGTTTATCGATGCCGTTGGTCGCCAGGTCGCGAAAACCTTCGAAGTAAGGCTGATTCTCCATCTCGAAGGCCCAGGTGAGGACGCCTTTCAGATGAATGTGCCGGCTGGCGGCTAATTGCAGCATCGTCTTCAGCACGACCGCTTCATACGTGGGATAAAGGCTGGTATTCCGGTAAGCATTGGCCGGATAGACTCTACTCGCGCACGCTCCGCAGCCCTCGGGATCGGCCTCGCTGATGAAAACCGGCAGGTTGTGGAATTTCGGGAACGAGCGGACGATGTTGAAGCCGTCCGCAGCATCCTTCATTTCTGCAGAAATTCCCATCTCCACGTGACCATCGACCAGCGACGGGTGGCCTTTGGCGTGAAAGCTGATGAAATCGAGCGGGGCGCCGCTGCCTCCGGTTGCGTAATTCTTGCCAGAGGCGCAGTGCTCTAAAAATTGCTTCAGAAAAGCAGCAGCGTGCGCGTTTCTCGGGCTCGTCGAAGCCGGCCCGCCTACGCGGGCGGCAGGCAGCGCCCGCTTGATGGCGGCCGCTGTGTAATCGTACAGCTTGTCGTAGTCTTGTGGCGTGCCGTGCCAATAAAAAATGTTCGGCTCATTCCAGACCTCCCAATTCCAGGTCTCGACTTTGGCTTTTCCGTATCGCTGGATCGAGTGCTCGACCCAGTGGTAGATCAGATCGCCCCATTCTTTATAGCTCTTGGGCGGGTAGGTCCAGCCGAGCGCGTAATGGTTGAATTTATCGCCCGGTTTCCAATGCGGCGTGTAAGGCTGCGGATGCGAAGAAAGCGCCTCCGGCATAAACCCGACCTCAACATAAGGTGTGACGCCCGCATGCACCCAGCTATCGAAAACCTGATCCATGATGGCCCAGTTGTAGACCGGTTTCCCCGAGGCATCTTCGGTGTAAACGTTGGTCGAGCCCCATTTGAGAGCAGGCTTGCCGTTTCCGCTGGCAAGCAAAAAATGCGCCCTTATGTGGCTCGGGGTGGAGCTTAAGGCGGCGAGTTCGTGGATAAGCTTGCGGCCGTTCTTCGTGTCCGTATTATTTAGCTCGTCATAGCCAAAGTAGTGCCAAACGGGCTTGAACGCCCCTTTTGTTTGGGAGGCACCGACCCGGATGGTGACTTGCTCCTGACCTAATGCAATCAGAGGGGAAACAGACAAAAGTACGG
Source organism: Bryobacteraceae bacterium (assembly GCA_036379475.1). Taxonomy (GTDB): domain Bacteria; phylum Acidobacteriota; class Terriglobia; order Bryobacterales; family Bryobacteraceae; genus Bog-105. The sequence goes on from DASVGP010000262.1 coordinate 12,236, forward strand.
CCAATAAGGTTTTCACGAGGCTCCAGTTTCCAAACTTTCTCTTGACTCTATCAATCTGATGTATAGTACGACTATCGAATAGCAGATTGTCTGATGGGCGCAAAGTTTCCCGGGCACCTTTGGAACGAAACCGCTCACCAGTTACCTCCGTCTGCCGCCGATTGGCTACGCTGGCATGCAGCGCTACGCGTTTCTCTGGTCGGGCGATGTGTATTCTACTTGGGAAACTTTAAAGGTTCATATTCCCAATGCGATCAACGCCGCCCTGAGCGGCATTCCGTATTGGGGCACCGACATCGGAGGATTTGTGCCGACCAAGGAATTTACCGCCGAACTGTATCTGCGCTGGTTCCAGTTTGCGGCATTTTGTCCGTTGTTTCGCGCTCACGGCCGCGCATGGAAACTGCGCCTGCCCTGGCAATGGGATAGCGGAGAAACGGGTCCACCCGAAATCCGGCGCTACCGTGCCCAGTCCGAGCGAGCTGCACAATCCGCATGTGGAGCCGATCTGCCGGAAGTATCTGGAGCTTCGCTACCGCATGTTGCCGTACTTGTACAGTGCGGTTCACGAGTGCGCGACGACAGGGATGCCGATCGTACGTGCTTTATGGCTGCACTATCCCGAAGATCCGGTTGCCGTGGCGCGCGGGGACGAATATCTGTGGGGCAGAAACATACTCGTCGCGCCGGTCGTCGAGCAAGGCGCAACTTCGCGTCAGGTCTATCTGCCGCATGGTATTTGGCACGACTTCTGGACCAACGAAACCATCCAGGGCGGGCGTGAACTTACCCGCAAGATTAACGTCGAGACGATTCCGCTTTATGTACACGCTGGATCGATCCTGCCGATGGGTCCGCTCAAGCAGTATGTGGAGGAAAAAGTTGATGAGCCGCTCGGAATTTGGATCTACCCGGGCGCGGATGCTAACTTTCTGCTGTACGAAGACGACGGTATCTCCTTTCGCTACCGCAAAGGCGAATGGATGGGCATACAAATGGCCTGGAACGATACCGGGCGGCGGCTGACGATCGAGCTGGCGAGTGGTTCGAAAATGCTGCCGCCTATACGGCGCGTCCTGGAAGTGAAGCTTGGCCATACAACACGTCAGGTGCCATTCGAAGGGCGGCGAATTACACTACATCTATAAACCAGCAGTGACCGGCGCCCTGGCCGTGTCGGCACAGCTATCACTGAACAGCAGTCTTTGCGAGACGAGCTTGGATGTCCCGAAGAATGTTTTGCGATATTGATCGAAGATTTGGCGCGCCTTTTCAGATTCTCCCGTTCTTGTAATAAGTGTTGGCGAGCTGGCCAATACGATTGCGCAGCGAGCGGATCAAGCTGTAGGGCTTTAGGAGCCAGGAGGCCTAATGCTCCGATTTCTTCGCAGGATGGACCTCGATCAGCGCATATTTGTGCTCGGCGGCCTTTTTCAGCCTGGCTTGCTCGCGGAGCTTGGCGAGCTTTTTGGCGAGGGGCAGGATCTCCGATTTCCTGCCGCCCTTGCGCAGCGCCAGAATCAGGTGATAGAGAGCGGTCTGGTCGGTTGGATCTTGCTGGAAGGCCAGCCGGCTTTGCCGAATCGCTTCCGTGGTTTTTCCTTCTTCTAAAAGCAGCCGCCCGAGCAGATCGCGTGCACGCGCGAAATCCGGCTGTAACTGGACGGCTTTTTGAGCGGACTGAAACGCTTCTTTGAAGCGTGCGCTTCCGGCGCTGGCGCCCTCCTTCGTCAATGTCTCGCCCAGAAGGTAATGCAGAAAGGCGTCGTCCGGGGTCTTCTGCAACCGTGCTCGGATGATCTTCTCCGCGTGCGGGAGATTGTTCTGCTGTAGCGCCGCAAGACCCTGCACCGTCCCGCCATATCGCAAATGCGGGTCCAGCCGCTCGGCTTCTGCAAAGTCTCTATCCGACTGATCGTACTTCCCAAGTTCGATGTAAAGGATGCCGCGCGCCAGATAGAGCTGCGCGGATCGAGGCAGACGTTTCAAGCCGGCGTTCACCATATCGATTCCGACCTGATAGGCGGCGTGCGCCATGCAAAGGTCCGCGAAATCGAGATAGTACCTGGGAACGTCCGGATCGGTGACGATCGCCTGGCGCAAGGTGGCCACGGCTTTGGGAGTATCCATGGCGGCCTCGTATGCTTCCCCGAGTAAATCAAGGCTGTCGGCATTGGCTGGAGTTTTCGATGCTAATGGAGCCAAAGTAGCGATGGCGTCCTGGTAATGTTTTGCCAGTAACTGGACCAGGCCCAGGTTATAGCGAGCGTCGTTATTTTCCGGCTGGAGATCCTGCAGGCGCTGGAAGATTGGAACGGCATCGGCCGGCCGGCGCAGGCGCACCAGACATGAGCCGTATTCTTCGAGCGGCTTGACTCGCGAGTGAATAAGCTGCCCGCTTTGGCGGAACTCCTTTGTGGCGGTTTTGCAGTCTCCATGTTCGAAAGCGAGCGCGCCCAACATGGCGTGGCTGGTTTCGTCGTCCGGGCGGATCGCCAGTATTTTCTTCAGCAGCGCGGAGGCATGGGGATCCGAAGTCGAGTACTCGATCTGCGCCGCGCCTTCCAGCGCCGGCAGGTAGGTGGGAGCAATCTCGATCGCCTGCTTATAAGCTGTGAGCGCGGCCTTCTGCTTTCCGAGATGCGAAAGCGCGAATCCTCGGAGGGTCCAAAGGCTGGCATCCCGAGGCGACTCTTTGAGTGCCTGCTCCAGCAGATTTTGAGCGCTGCCGTATTTCCCGGCCCGAAGCTCGGAAATGATCGATTGCTTGCGTGGCTGCGGGCCGGTTTGAGCGGAAGTATTGGCTGCTAACAGCAGCAAGGCAACGACGAGCGGCTTCACTCCCTTACACGGTAAAACATCGCGGCCGTACCAAATCGCCTCCCAAAGCGCGAAAAGAGCATTGTGCGGCGGCGGCTCACGGGAGTAGCGTTGGGTTAGCTGAGGATTAGCTCTTTTGGTTCGCTTCGGCGGCGCGCCGGTCCTGCAATACCTGCTTCAGCGACCGGCCGGCGTGTTGGATGTGCTGGCGCAGCAGCTTGGCCGCGGCGCTCGAGTCTTGCTGGCGGCACAGCTTGAGGAGCTGGCGATGCTCCTGGTTGGCTCGCTTGATCCCGTGCGTCAGATAGAGCTGCAGCCGCGTGTATCGCTCGCCTTTGTTGTTGACGTTGCGAATGATCGCCATGAAGTGCGGGCGATTAGCGGCCCGATACAAAGTTGAGTGAAATTGCCAATTGAGCCGCCCCCAGGCGGCGATGTGCTCTTCGCGGTTCAACTCGTCCGCGTATTTGCGCAAGACCGCGGCGGCTTCGGCGAGATCTTCCTCGGTAAGCCGCGGGATGGAAGCCTTCAGCAGTTCAGGTTCGAGCAGAGCGCGGATGGTGAAGAGCTCCTCAACATCGTCCGGGGAAAGCTCGGGAACGATCGCACCGCGATTCGGCAAAATGGTAATGAGGCCCTCGGCATGAAGCTGGCGCAGAGCTTCGCGAACCGGAATCCGGCTCACCTGGAATTGCGCCGCGATGACATCCTGCCGCAGTTGAGAGCCTTCCGGAATTTCGCCCCGAATAATCCGGTCGCGGAGCTTGTCGGCCACGGCAGAAGTAAGCGACTGGCGCGGAATGGCGAAATCGGCCGCGCCGGCAAGATCGATGGAGAGACGCTGCGACATTTACGTTTTATAGAGGATGCTTAAATTGTAGAACTCGCTTGACGACTGCATATTGTATCCATATCATTGTATCCAGAGTGTCATACTGCGGGGACCATGGTGTTTTGACGTGCAGGCTAGATATCAGAAGATCGGCGTGATCGACTCTCATACGGGAGGAGAGCCTACGCGGCTGGTTGTCGGCGGCGGGCCCGATCTTGGGCGCGCGCCGCTTCCCGAACGCTTGCGGCGCTTGCGCGAGGAATACGACTGGTTTCGCAGCGCGGTTGTGAATGAGCCACGGGGCTCGGACGTGATTGTGGGGGCGCTGCTCACAGAGCCGGCAGATCCCACGGCAACGGCCGGCGTCATCTTTTTCAATAACGTTGGCTATCTCGGGATGTGCGGCCATGGAACAATCGGACTGGTCGCGTCGCTCGCGTACCAAGGCCGTATTGGTCCCGGCGAGCATCGGATTGAAACACCCGCGGGCATGGTGACCGGAATTTTGCACGAAACCGGCGAGGTCACAGTGCAGAATGTCGTGAGCTACCGGCATTTGGCGGGTGTGGCCGTCGATATTCCGGGATACGGAAGAGTACACGGCGATGTAGCGTGGGGCGGAAATTGGTTTTTTCTGGTCGAGCAACACAAACTCGAGCTATCGCCCGCGAATATTGAGAAGCTGACTGATTTTAGCTGGAGCGTGCGGCGGGCGCTCGAAGTAAATAGAATTACGGGAGCGGACGGCCACGAGATCGACCACGTCGAGCTGTTGGGCGCGCCCCGGATTAATGGAGCTGACAGCAAGAACTTCGTTCTGTGCCCCGGAGGCGCTTATGACCGTTCGCCATGCGGCACCGGAACCAGCGCGAAACTGGCGTGCCTGTACGCGGACGGGAAATTCCGGGAAGGGCAGCTTTGGAGGCAGGAGAGCATCATCGGCAGTATGTTCGAAGGCAGCATACAGGTGCGGGGCGGCCAGGTACATCCAAGCATTAAAGGATCGGCATTTGTGAGCGCCGAGGCCGATTTGATCCTGGACGAGAGTGATCCGTTCCGCACGGGAATTCCGGTATGAGTGTGGAAACGTACGATGCCGTCATTGCGGGAGGCGGCATTGTGGGCGCCGCGTGCGCCGATGAGCTGGCGCGGCGGAAAATGCGCGTGGCAGTCGTCGAGCGCGATGTGATCGGCAGCGGCGCGACCGCGGCCGGCATGGGACACATCGTGGTCATGGACGATTCGGACGCGCAGTTCGCCTTGACGCGCTATTCGCAGCAATTATGGCTCGCACTCGCTCCGGAATTGCCTGCGGATGTTGAATTTGAGCAGTGCGGAACGATCTGGGTGGCTGCCGATGAAGAGGAGATGGCCGAGGCCGAGCGCAAGCAAGTTTGCTATCGCGCACGCGGCATTGCGGCGAGTATTCTCGGAGCGGAAGCGCTCGAAGAAGCTGAGCCGAATCTGCGCAAGGGGCTGGCTGGAGGCTTGCTCGTTCCGGAGGATTCAGTGCTTTATCCTCCATGTGCCGCTCGATTTCTCATAAAGAGGGCGGAAGCGAGCGGGGCGAAGGTGTACCTGGGCCGCTCGGTTTCGCAAATGGGCAACGCGCGCGCGCGGCTGGACGATGGAACGGAGCTTTCCGCGCCGGTTCTGGTGAATGCAGCGGGAGCGTGGTCGCCGGAACTGACGCCCGGGATGGGCGTTTCTAAGCGAAAGGGCCACTTAGTAATTACGGACCGCTATTCGGGATTTGTGCGGCATCAGCTTGTTGAACTGGGGTATTTGAAAAGCGCGCACTCGCTCACGGCAGATTCCGTGGCGTTCAATGCACAGCCGCGACGCACCGGACAGATCTTGATCGGTTCGTCACGGCAGTACGGCGTGGAATCGGCCCGAATCGATACGCAGACGTTGAGCCGGATGCTGCAGCGTGCGCAGGAGTATCTGCCGGGTTTAGCCGGGATGTCGGCGATACGCTCTTGGACCGGATTCCGGCCGGCGACACCCGATAACGTTCCGCTCATTGGGCCGTGGCCGGACGACCAAAAGCTCTATCTGGCTACAGGGCACGAGGGCCTTGGGATCACGACTTCGCTCGGAACAGCGCGACTTCTGGCGGATGGAATCACAGGTAAGGAAACCGCCATTGCGAGCGAGCCTTATTTGCCTGCACGGGAGCGGGTACATGCTTGAGGCAATTACAGTCCGGGTGAATGGCCGCGCAATTGCTGCGCCCGCCGGCTCCACTGTGGCTGCGGCGATGATGTTGGCGGGCGCATATTGCCGTAAATCGGTAAGCGGCGAGCTGCGCGGGCCGTTGTGTGGAATGGGGATTTGCTTCGAGTGCCGCGTGACGATTGATGGCCGGCCGCATTGCCGAAGCTGCCAGACTTTGTGCAAACCCGGAATGGATGTGCGCACGGATGGATAGCGAAACGAGGCGGTACGACGCGGTGGTCGTCGGCGGCGGACCGGCCGGTTTGGCCGCGGCGAGTTGTGCTGCCGAGTGCGGACTGCACGTGGCGCTGATCGACGATAACCCGGAGCTGGGAGGGCAGATCTGGCGCGCGAGCACGGGAGGTGACAAAAAACGATCGTCTGTGCCACCAGGCGTAGAGGTGTTCCGCCAGACGCGCGTTTTTCATCTGGGCGAGCCGGGAGTCTTGCTGGCCGAAGATGAGGAGCGCGTATGGCGCTTCGGCTATCGGAAATTGATTCTGGCGACGGGGGCACGGGAACGGTTCTTGCCGTTTCCGGGATGGACGCTACCAAACGTGATGGGCGCAGGAGGCTTGCAGGCGCTGGTGAAATCCGGGCTGCCAATTGCGGGCAAGCGCGTGGTGGTGGCGGGGAGCGGACCGCTGCTGCTGGCGGTTGGCGCTTATCTTCGAAAGCGCGGGGGCAAGCACGGCGCGGAGATTCCGCTGATTTGCGAACAGGCGTCGCGCAGCAGTTTGTTGCGCTTCGGAGCCGGGCTGATCGCATATCCGGCAAAAATCGCGCAGGGGTTCGCTTTACGCAGAGAACTGGCCGGAGTGCGCTTTGCGGGGAATAGTTGGCCTGTGGCAGCAGAAGGCTGCGAACGTTTAGAAGCGGTGTTGATTTCGCGGAAAGGCAAAATCGAGCGCATCGCCTGCGACTATCTTGCCTGCGGCTTCCATTTGGTTCCGAATACGGAGCTGGCTGCGCTGCTCGGATGCCAGATGCGCGACGGCTGCGTAAAAGTCGATGAGTTCCAGCAGACTTCAATTGCCGGAGTCTTTTGCGCCGGCGAGCCCGCTGGGATCGGCGGCCTGGAGAAATCGATTTTGGAAGGCCGGATCGCCGGGCTGAGCGCAGCCGGGCAGCACGATGCGGCAAAGCGGCTATTCGCGGCGCGGCGCAAGCAGCAGAAGTTTGCGCAAAGTCTCGATCGCGAGTTCCGTTTGCGATCGGAATTGAAGCGCCTGCCCGATGCGGAGACGATTGTTTGCCGCTGCGAGGATGTCACGTACGCGCGTTTAAGAGAACACGCTTGCTGGCGCGCGGCGAAACTGCACACGCGCTGCGGTATGGGGCCGTGCCAAGGACGGATCTGCGGCCCAGCGGTGCAGTTTCTTTTCGGCTGGCGCCCGGATTCGGTGCGTCCGCCGATTTTCCCGGCCCGTTTTGAAAGCCTTGCCGGCATTAGCAGAGAAGGAGAATCTTGATGAAGATGAACTGGAAGGGCGTGATGCCCGCAATGACGACGTGTTTCGACAGACACGATAACGTCGATGCCGGGTTTATCCGGGAGCATGGCAGGTGGCTTTTAGAGAACGGCTGTACGGGGCTGGTTATGCCGGGATCGCTCGGCGAGGGGGCAACGCTGTTTTTTGAAGAGAAGCTGCGCGTCGTGCACGCGTGTGTCGAAGCTGCGCGCGGAAATGCTCCAGTTGTGGCGGCAGTTTCGTCTTTGTCTACCACAGAAGCGGTGAGGATTGCGAAAGGGGCGGCCGAGACCGGCTGCGACGGCTTGATGGTGCTGCCGCCCTATGTCTATCGTGGCGATTGGCGGGAGATGAAGGCGCATGTTGCCGCGGTGCTCGAAGCCACGCCCCTTCCCTGCATGCTCTATAACAATCCGATCGCGTATGGGACGGATTTTTTGCCCGGGCAGATTCAGGAACTCGCGGCGGAACACAAAAATTTGGAAGCCGTGAAAGAATCCAGCAGCGATCCCCGGCGCATCAGCGCAATTCGCGCGCTGATCGGAGACCGCCTGCAGATCTGCATCGGGGTGGACGACGGGATCGTCGAGAGCACTGGCGTCGGCGCGGTGGGCTGGATCGCTGGTTTGGCGAATGCGCTCCCGCGCGAGTCGGTGGATCTGTTCAATTACGCGATGAATGGAGAGCGTGAGAAAACGTTTGAACTGTATCGCTGGTTTTTGCCGCTGCTGCGGATGGACACGGTTCCGAAATTCGTGCAGTTGATCAAGCTGGTGCAGGCTGAAGTGGGAATGGGGAACGCACGAGTGCGCGCGCCGCGGCTGGAACTGAGCGGTGCGGAGCGCGAGGAGGCTCTACAGGTTATCCGGGGCGCCTTGCGTAACCGGCCGGAACTCGGCACTGGCGGAACGGTGTCCGGCACGCGCCACGCTGGCGGATAGTTATCGCGCCGCGGGCGCGGCAAGCGCTGCCATTCCGGTTCCTGCGATCGATTTATTGAAGGCGGGCACCTCGGCGGTCATCAGCTTGTGGTAATCCGCTTCGGCGGCAGCGATCTTCTTTTCGATCCCGTTCAGCACCACGACCGAAGCATCGGTAGGACGGAAGTTCACACCGCCGGCCACATCTCCAGCGCCGGTTCCCACTTCGCCGTTGAGCCAGATCAGATTGAGATAAATTTTGTAAGGCTCGGAATAGTATTTGTCGTCGCTGTTGGTGCCGAACTTGGAAACCAGCTTGTATTCGACATCCTTCATTTTCTGGTCCATCGCACGAGCGGATTTTAGCTGTTCTTCTTTTTTCCCGCTGGCAAACATTTTTGCCGAGTCTTCTAGCTGCTTCCGCATCCATTCGATCCGGTTCACCATTTGAGAAACTTTATCGATATCGCTGCGAATGCGAAGCTGCATTTTCAGTGAAGCTTCGAGATCAGCCTGCTTGGCAGGAACCCGCGGATCCTGCATAATCGTGATCGGCTGCATATACGATTTGCCGTTTACGGTCAGGCGCACGGAGTATTTACCCGGAATCACCACCGGACCTACTTCAGCGGGACGAATCCCCCAATGATTGATGGGGCGCGAGTCTTTGCCCCGGAACCGCGGCTCTTCCCAGATGAATGGATTATCCGGGGCAGCAGTGCGGAGCTTGACCAACGTGGGCGGAGCGTAGCGCAGATTCCACGCCCAGCGATTCAGGCCCGGCTTGCCCTTCGGCCCGCTCAGATCCTGAACGACATTGCCGTGCGCATCGAGAATTGCCATCTTCACCGAAGCGGCCGAAGGAAGCCAGAAATTCAGATACGCGCCCCCGTCGGGGATGAAACGGTAAGTGGTTCTAGGCGGATATAGGGTTACGTTCGTGGGTTTGCTCTGCGCCATTTTCTCGAGCGGGGTGATATCGCGCAGAACGTAAATTCCGCGGCCGTAGGTGGAGACCACCACGTCGTGAAAATGCCTTTGTGCTGCAATCCAGTCGACCGGCGAAGGAGGCAGGCCGGTTCGGAAATGGATCCAATGCGCGCCGTCGTCGAGTGAATAATAAAAGGCATTGCCGGTCCCGGCGAAGAGCAAGCCCTTCTGGTTGGGATCTTCGGCGACGCAGAGGACATAAGCCAGCGGACCCTCCGGTAAGTCGCTATTGATCCGTTTCCAGCTTTGGCCAAAATCCGTCGTCTCGTAGATGTAGGGATCGGTGTTGCCCATATTATGGAAATCAACGGCAACATAAGCCGTTCCCGGATCGAAGTGCGACGGCTCGATTCTGCGAATGGTCCCCCAGGGAGGCATTCCTGTAATGTTTTTGGTGACGTCGGTCCAGCGGGCGCCGCCGTCTTTCGTATACCAGAGCTTGCCGTCGTTGGTACCGGCCCAGATCAACCCCTTCTGGACTTTTGAGGGCGCGATGGCGAACACCACCTCCCCATAGAATTGGCCCAGATTGTCGCCCACGATGCCGCCGGAAGGGACAATTCGTTTGGGGTTGCGCGTGGACAGATCGGGGCTCATCGCTTTCCAACTCTGGCCGCCATTGGAAGTTTTGAAAATGACCTGGCACCCGTAATAGACGGTGTTGTGATCGAACGGATCGATGGCGAGCGCAGGAGTCCAGGGGCAGCGGTATTTCAGCACGTTGGGAGGCGAGTCGAGCGTGTGCATCCAGGGGCTTACTGAGCGCGCTTCCTTGGTTCGCGCGTCGTAGCGGGTCACTTCGTCTCCGTAGCAACTGGCCCAAATGATGTTCGGGTCCGTCGGATCGGGCAGCGTGAAGCCGGATTCGCAGCCTCCCAGATCGTGCTGCCATCTATGCTCGCCAAAACCCGCAGTCGTGCTGGGGCCGCGCATGGTTCCGTCATCCTGCATGTTGGTGTAGATCCAGTACGGAATCTGGTTATCGACGGCCACGTGATACATCTGGCCAATCGGCAATTTGATGTGGCGGAAACCGAGGCCGTTGGTAGTTGTGATATTCAGGCCGCCATCGTCCGTGACGACGAAGCGCTTCGCATTTTTCGGATCGAACCAGATGTCGTGCGTATCGCCGCCCCAGGAAAACGGCTCCAGATGAAATGTTTCCCCGCCATCCAGCGAGCGGAAGAAATAGTTATCGGCAACCAGAACTTCGTTCTCATTCTGAGGCGAGACAGCGATCCGGATGTAATATCCCGCGCGTCCGATGAGCAAACGGTTATGGTTGACGACGTGCCAATTCTTGCCGCCATCGTCGGAGCGCCAGACAGAGCCTTGATTGACGGTCTGAATGAGCGCATAAACACGGTCGGGATCGGTCGGCGCAATCGCCACGTCGATTTTGCCAACCGGAGGTTTGGGCAGGCCGTGGCCCACGATGTGTGTCCAGGTCTTGCCTCCGTCGGTCGATTTGTACACGCCGCTCCCGGGACCGCCGCTGAACTCGCCGTACGTGCGCATTTTGACCTGCCACATGCCGGCAAACATGAGGTTCGGATTGCGCGGGCTGAGAGTCAAACCCGAGCAGCCGGTGTGCTCGCTGACAAATAGCACGCGCGTCCAATGCGTGCCGCCGTCTGTGGTGCGGAATACCCCGCGCTGCTGTTGCGGGTGGGTGGTTTGCCCCAGTGCGCAGACGAACACGATTTTCGGATTCGTCGGATTGATGAGAATACGCCCGATGCGGCCGGTTTGCTCGAGCCCCATGTGCTGCCAGGTCCTTCCGGCATCGGTGGATTTGTAAACGCCATCCCCGCCGACATCGCTGGGCCGGATGAGCCAGGCCTCGCCCGTCCCCGCCCACACCGTGCTCGGCTGCGATGGCGCGACCGCCAAAGCGCCGATTGCGGCCGCGTCCTGATGGTCGAAGATCGGGTAGAACTGGTCGGCGCCGTCGGTCGATTTCCAGATGCCGCCCGATGCCGCGCCGGCGTAATAGGTGCTGGGGTCGCCGGGCACTCCGGCCACCGCAGCGACCCGGTTGCCGATTTTAGGGCCGAGGAACTGAAACCCGAAAGTGGCCGCGGAGTGCCGCCGTTGAGCAAAGCCGCCCATGGAGAAGGCCAAGATAAGGGCTACAGGGAAAAAGTTCTTGTAGGGGCGTCTCATTCTAGTTTGTATAGTGTATACGCCGCACGATGAGCTCCGTCGCACGATGAAGTACTTCGCGAACTGCGCCACCACTTCAAATTTAAGCCGCGATAGAAATCCTAGAGCGGATAAAATGTCGGGCATATTTTATCCATTAACAGGTTCCCCAAAAAGGGGATAATGTAAGCGCCTGCATTTTGTACCCGGAAGGTGAACCATGTCTGAGCAGCAACAGAATCAAAATGACCACAAATTGAGCCGGCGCACCTTCGGCGCCATCCTCGCCGCCGCAGGCGGTGCCTCTCCGCTCTTGGCCGGCCAGCAACCCGCAAAAGACTCAAACAAGAGCAAACACAAACATCACCATCATGGCTTGCCTCCCGAACAGCCGCCGTTTGGTGACACCATCGAGTTCAGACGCGACGACGCGCCCATGAAAGTGGAGGCGTTCCGCATGGCTGACGTACGGCTGCTGGACAGCCTTTTTAAAAAGACGCAGGAAGCGAATTTGGGCTATTTAGAGCGCCTCGATCCCAATCGTCTCCTTTACAATTTCCGCATCAATGCCGGCTTGTCTTCGAACGCCCAGCCGCTGGGCGGATGGGAGAAGCCGGACTGTGAGCTTCGCGGTCACTTTGCCGGCGGCCATTTCCTCTCCGCCTGCGCCTTGATGTATGGATCGACCGGCGACCGCGCGATCAAAGCGAAAGGCGATCACATGGTCGCCGAGCTTGCCAATTGCCAGGCGCATCTCAAGGGCGGCTATTTGAGCGCGTTCCCGACGGAATTTTTCGACCGGCTGAAGGCCCGGCAAAAAGTCTGGGCGCCGTTTTACACCATTCACAAGATCATGGCCGGGATGTTCGACATGCACCAGCATTGCGGGAATCGGCAGGCGCTTGATGTCCTCGAGGGGATGGCAGGCTGGGTGGACAACTGGACCGCCTCCATTCCCGAGCCGAAGATGCAGGACATTCTGAACACCGAATACGGCGGCATGAACGAAGTTCTCTTTAATCTGAGCGCGGCGACTTCGAATGATCGCTGGGCGCGCGTTGGCGATCGCTTCACCAAGAAGATTTTCTTCAATCCGCTGGCGCTCCGCCGCGACCAATTGCGAGGGTTGCACGCCAATACCCACATCCCGCAGGTGATCGGCGGCGCGAAGCGCTATGAGATCAGCCGCGATCCGCGTTTTCACGATGTGTCGGTTTTCTTTTGGAATGAAATCGTCAATGCACGGGCCTATGTCACGGGAGGAACCAGCAATTTCGAACACTGGCTGGTGGAACCGCACCACTTAGGGCGCGAACTCAGCGTCGGGCCCAATACGACCGAGGATTGCTGCGCCTACAACATGCTGAAGCTGACGCGCCATCTCTATCGGTGGACAGCGGACCCGCGCCATTTCGATTATTACGAACGCACGCTGTACAATCACCGGCTGAGCGCGATCGACAGGAAAACCGGCCACACGCAGTACTATCTTTCCGTCTATCCGGGCGCCTGGAAGACGTTTGCCACGGAAAACGACTCCTTCTGGTGCTGCAACGGCACGGGCATCGAAGAATTTTCCAAGCTCGCCAACAGCATCTACTTTCACGACGACAAGGGATTGTACGTGAACCTGTTTATCCCCTCCGAACTGAATTGGAAGGAAAAAGGAATCAAGATCCGTCAGGAGACGCATTTCCCCGAATCTCCCAATACGGCATTGATCTTCACGGCCGCCCAGGCCGTGCACATGCCGGTCCGGCTGCGAGTTCCCTACTGGGCGGCATCGGAAGTATCGGTGAAGATCAACGGGAAGCTGGTGGAGGCAAGCGCGAGTCCGGGAAGTTATCTAACGATTGCACGCACCTGGAAATCCGGCGATCGCATCGATATGGAGCTTCCGATGAGCTTGCATATCGAGGCGATGTCCGATAAGCCCGAGATACAGGCCGTGCTGTACGGGCCGCTGGTGCTGGCCGGGAATCTCCGGCCCACCGATCTGCCGGAGCGGCTGATCGTCGGCCCGAGCCGTCCCCATGTGCAGCATCATCCAATCGATGTGCCGAGCTTCCGCGCGGCAAATGCGGACCCCAACTCCTGGATCAAACCGGCCGGCGAAGCGCTTACCTTCCGCACCACCAACCAGGAGAAAGATGTCAGACTGGCTCCGTTTGACCGCACCTTCGGCGATCGCTACTCGGTTTACTGGACCGTTAGCTGATACGGGCTGTGTACTACGATAGCTCGCATACGCCCCCAGACTCAGTTGTAACAGCGTGATCGGCCCAAATAAAGGAACAGCCAAAGAGATACGTGCACCCATTGCGGAGCGTGCGACCGGCTTCGTCCGCGAGCTGGGTCTATTCGACTGCTCGATGGTTGTGATTGGCGCCATGGTCGGCTCCGGCATTTTCCTGGTGCCGGCCGAGATGTCGCGCGAGATCGGCAGCCCCGGCTGGCTGCTGGTGGCGTGGCTCGCGACCGCTGTGCTCACAGTCGCCGCCGCGCTTTCCTACGGAGAGCTGGCGTCGATGATTCCGAAGGCCGGCGGGATGTACGTTTATCTGCGCGAAGCGTTTTCGCCGATCCTCGGATTCCTCTACGGCTGGACGCTGTTTACGGTGATCCAAACCGGAACGGTAGCGGCGGTGGCGGTCGCCTTCGCGCGCTTCACCGGTGTGCTCTGGCCGCGCATCTCGGCGGAGAACTACATCATCCGGCCGATCCATTTCTCAAGCCATTACGCCATTTCGCTCTCGACGGCGCAGCTTTTGGCCATCGTTGTGATCGCGCTGCTGACCTGGACCAACTGCCAAGGCATTCGCTACGGCAAACTGGTGCAGAACTCGTTCACTTCGCTGAAAGTCTTGGCGCTGGTGGCGCTGATTCTGCTCGGCTTCGTTTTTTTCCAGCACGATGCGCTGGCGGCGAATTTCGGCACCTTCGCAGCGTTCTGGGACCCGCGCGGGGTGACGCCGTTAGCGGGATCGCTCAGCGCGGTGACCGTATTCGGGTTATTTGCGGCGATCTGTGTGTCGCAGTCGGGATCGCTGTTTTCCGCCGATTCGTGGCACGACATCACGTTTGCCGCGGGCGAGGTACGCCAGCCGGAGAAGACGCTGCCGCGGGCGATGGCGATCGGAACGACTTGCGTAACCGGGCTTTATCTGCTGGCGAATCTCGCTTACCTTTTGGTGCTGCCGATCGGGGCGATGCAGCACGCGCCAGCGGATCGCGTGGCGACGGAAATGCTGCGCATTATTTTCCCGGGCTGGGGCGCCGCGGCCATGGCGGCGGCGATCATGGTTTCTACCTTCGGCTGTATGAACGGGCTGATCCTGGCGGGTCCGCGCGTGTATTATTCGATGGCGCATGACCGCCTGTTTCCGCAATCCGCAGGCAAACTGAACCGCGCCCGAGTGCCGGGGTGGTCCTTGCTGCTGCAAGGAATCTGGTCCGCGGCTCTAGTGCTGCCACGAACCTATAACCCGGCGGCACATACATACGGAAGCTTATATAGCGATCTTCTCGACTATGTCATTTCGGCCGCGCTGATTTTTTACATACTAACCATTTCCGGCATTATTCGCCTGCGGGGGAAGCGGCCCCAATCGCCGCGTCCGTACCGCGCCTGGGGCTATCCGGTGGTACCGTGCATTTACATCGCGGGCGCGCTCGCGATCCTCTATTGCCTGTTTGCCTATCGCCCGGCCTCGACCTGGCCGGGACTGCTCATTGTGGCTTGCGGCATTCCGGTGTATGTTTTTATGCGCGCGCGGCAGAGCCCGGAACGATAACGGAGGGCCTGCACATCGAAAGCGCCTGGCGACCTCCCGTTCACTTTGACCAACCGTACGTCGGTTCAGAAACTGTCAAACGGATTGGCTCCTCAGGTAGGATTCGAACCTACAACCCTTCGGTTAACAGCCCCGGAAATCTGGTTTTTAGATATCCACTGCGGTGGTGCTACCCGCTGCTATGTGGGACGATAAGTTGCACGTTTGCCGATAGTCGTATTTGTTCTTTATTACCTCGGCTGGTGGCTTTGAGCCAACCTTTCTGTAGCGGCGTACGCGACAGTAACCTTGTGCGTCGGGGCCCGGGCCGCTATCCAGCCGAACGACGCTGGCAAACCGTTGAAAGACCTCAGCCGCGCGCTTGCGGAGCTGCAGCATAGGGACTGATGATATAGACCGGCGACGGTGGCAGAATCGCCACAGCTCAGGCATTGTCGGAATGCCGCTATGCCTATCAGCGTGATTTGCCTCACCGGCGCTTGCGCCAGCGCGCGTTCTCGTCCAATACCATGCGCGATGCGATGCTAATCACGAGCACAAAGGAGGTGACAAGAAGCGCCGCAGCGTACGCGAGTGCATGAGCGCTTGCAAAGGGCTCACTGATGAAGGCCCAAATCGCGTAAGTGAGATAGCCGATCGGCTCTTTGGTCAAATGGCCGTTCCACAGATAGCTGGACCACCCCGCGGTATAGAGCAGCGGAGCCGTCTCGCCGACGGAAATCGCGAGGGCAAGCAAGATACCGGTAAGAACTCCGGGAAGGGCCGCAGGCAAGCTGATGCCCATGGTCACTTTACGTTCGCTCGCACCCAAAGCATAACCTGCCTCGCGCAATGAGCGCGGTACTTGGCGAAGTGCCATTTCGCTGGTACGGCAGATGTAAGGAAGCGAAATGATGGCGAGCGCGACGCTGCCCGCAGCGACCGAAAATTTCCACCCCAGGGCGGCGACCATCGTCACATAACCGAAGTAACCAACGACGATCGAAGGCACGCCCACGAGCACGTCGGCCAGAAATCGGATCACGGAGGCGAAACGACCGTCATCAAACTCCGCAAGGTAGACACCGGCCGCGACTCCCGGCGGAATCGCCAACAGAATCCCGCCGAAAGCAAGCACCACGCTGCCCTCGATGGCATTCAGGAGGCCGCCGCCTGTCCCTTGCGTCACCTGGGTGAGGAGCTTAAGATCCAGTGCGCTCGCCCCCCGCAGAAAAACGATACAAAGGATCGAGATCATCGCCCCACCGAGCAAAACGAAGGAAACTCCGGTCGCCCCCCAGCCGAGATAGTTGAACAAGCGCCGACGAAACTTGCGGCCACTGGAAACTTGCAGACCCGCCATGCGGATGTCGGTTGCACTCGCCGACATTTAAGCAGCCCCCGTCCCCTGCCGGCCTTCGTAATAGATGAGCATGCGAGCGAGGCTGTTCACGACAACGGAAATGACGCACAGCACGAGCGCCACTTCAGCAAGTGAACGCACCGCCATGCCTGTCGGATCTTGCATTGCACTGTCAAGTTGCGAAACGATGAAAGCGGCCATCGTCGAAATCGGCGCATAGACATTGTGCGGGAGATAATTCAGCGCGTTGCCGCTGACCATGAGGACCGCCATCGTCTCGCCAAGCGCGCGGCCGGTGGCAAGAATGCTTGCGCCGATCAAGACACGGCGCACGGCGGGCAGCAGCACGGTCCACAGCGCTTCGAAGCGGCTTGCCCCAAGAGCGGCCGCGCCCTCGCGGAGCCCGTTTGGCTGGTTCACGAGCGCATCCCGCAAGGTCGCAGTAATCAGAGGCACGATCATCAACGTAAGCACCAGGCCCGCGGTCAGAAGCCCATACCCGCTGCCAGCCGGACCGCCAAGAAACGGAATAAAGCCGAGATGCTTCACCATGAATGGAAATAGAATATGTCCGAGAAATGGGATTACCAGGATGTAGCCCCAGAGACCATAGACAACGCTCGGAATTGCAGCCAAGAGCTCCACGAAGAAGGAAAACCACGAACGGAGGAACGGAGGTACCCCCTCGGCGAGGAACATCGCGGCCCCGACACCCACGGGGACCGCAATGAGAAGCGCAATCAGAGTACTAAGGAGCGTGCCGACAATGAGAAACAGAATGCCGTAGTGCGCTCCCGGCAAAACCTGCTGGCCGCGAACCGTGATCGGGTTGCGATAGAGGCTGCCGAGATTCCAGCTGTTCTGACTCACGAAACCAGTGCCGTTGAAACACACCGCAGGCCAAGCGTAAACCCCGAGAAAGACCACGATAACAATGAGACTCAGCGCCACCAGACTGCCCAGAACGGCGGTACACCTGCGGAAGGTGATGATCTTGCTTAAAGCTCTCAAGAACAAGGGCCACCTGTCATCGAATTTCCGCGATCTGAGCGGCACTGAGTTTGGCAACCGCCTCCGGAAGCGGCACGAAGTGCACCTGTTTTATAAAACGAGGCGCATTGCCGCCTGTTTTGCTGATAGCCCAGGTAAAAAAGCTGCGCAACGCCGCCGCCATTTGCGCCGAGGGCTGTTTCCGGCTCACGATCGCATACTCGTAGTTGATGACCGGGTAGGAGTTCGGGCCGGGCGCGAAGATGAGGCTAACGCGCTGGTCCTTTGGCGTCTTTGGAACCATAACCGCCGCTGCAGCCGCTGCTGTGCCTGTTTCCGGCAGCACAAAATGACCCGCACGGTTCTCCAGCATGGCGATGCCGAGCCCGTCCTTTTCAATGGCAGCCTGATAGCTAGAGCCGATATAAGCAATCGAATAAGGATTCCCGTTCGTCGCCGTGATCATGCCGGGATTGCCGACGGCCCCGAGCCCGCCGGAAACGGCTGGCCAGCTCACGGTAGTCCCGTAGCTGATACTGCTCGACCACTGGGGCGTGCTGAACGAGAGATATTGCGTGAAGATAAAGGTATCGCCGCTGCCGTCGCTCCGGTGCACCGGGATGATGTTGTGATGCGGTAGATGGATCCCCGGATTGAGCTTTGCAATCTCCGGCGCGTTCCAATCGCGAATTTTGCCTTCGTAAATTCCGGCGAGCACGGGGCCGCTTAGCCTCAGATGCTGATGATTCAACCCAGGGAGATTGTAGTTCACCATCTGCATGGAGATGGCCAGCGGAATGTTTAACAGATTCGAGTTCCGCTTCATCAGCGCGTTGCTTACGTATGCATCTGAAGCACCGATCTGCGCGATGCCCTCTACTGCCTGTGAAATTCCTGTGCCGCTGCCCGTCGATTGTGTGGTGATTTTCACGCCTGGATGGGCCTGTGTGTACACGGGAACCCACAGATTAAAAAGCGGGTACAGCAGACTCGACCCGGTTTCGAGAATATTTATAGTTCCCGCTGCCTGGCTAAGGCCCGCGCCAAGGCTGATTGCGAACGCAACCGCGAAGATACTCCCTCTAAGGGTCGAACGACGCGACGGGATGGAAATCGTTTTCCGAAAAAGCAGCAAAGAAAGCCTCCTTTGGCTCTGGCTGACGTTGAACAAAATCTGATCTGATGCGGCCATCGTAACAGCGGATTGTGACAATTGCGTTGCAGATCTATTTAAGTTGCGAAACAGAAGCCAAGGCGGTGCGACGGATTATGGAATCGTGTAACGGAGGTCGATCCAGTACATGTTAGTATGCGCGTTCTTCGGTGCGCCCGTGGCGATGGACCAGGGATCGCGCGACAGATACGAGTACTGAAGAATCATCGAGAGCGCTCCGTAGTTTTTACTCTTCCAGAAGGTTGGCACAAGGCCGATCGTGCCTTCCTGGATGGTCCGGTTATCTCCGCTGGAGGAACCGGCAAAGCCGTAACCGATGAGCTTTCCATTCGTGTCGATGGCGACGTTCTTCCCAACATCGACTCCGCCGTAATATGCATACAGCAGAAGATTCTTGGAAACATTAGCTTCGAATCCATCAACCGTTGAAAAGGTGTGGACGGGAGAGAGTGTGCCGTCCGCACGAACGATCACGTCGGGAGCCAGGCCGAACACGTAACGGCCGTTACCGGAACCGAAGAACGTATTCGCGATCAGATGAAGAACTTTGACGACTTCGAGATTGGCATTCACTTCGCCGCTTTCGGTCGTGAGCGAATTGCTTTGATAGCTCCCGGAGGTGGAAGCGAAAGCGTCTTTGAAGCTGCGGGTCAAGGATGCCGCTTCGAAGTGCAGATGCTTGCCGCCGGGGTGAACGTCATATGCGGCTTTGACGATGATGTCCGGGTGAAGGTTGGGAGCGCTATAGCTTGAGCCGCCATTGTTAAATTGGGACCCAAGCGTAGACGCCAGTGCGGAGGGAAGGGTAACGGCGGTCGCGCTTAGGCCGCCCGAACCGCCGATGTACTGCTGCGGGTTTTCGAGTGAGAGGCCGACGGCGAAATTGTCGTTTGGATGCAGCACAAAGCGGAACTGCGTCTGCCGCGACCAAACAAGGCCCGCCTGGTAGTTCGTATCCATGTTTTGTGTGTAGAAGATGTCGGAAGGTTCGGGTGAGAGTCCGGTTTTGTTTGGCGTCGCAAGGCTCCAGTCCTGTCCTCCGAGGACTTCGAAGATTCCCTTTCGCACGTCGATGAAGACATTGCGCATACGGAACGTATTGGCGTTGCTGGTAACGAAAACGTTGCCGGGCTGATTACCCAAGAAGTCGGCCTCGAAATGGCCCAGAATATCCGCGCCGTGGTAGTTCGATTTCACCTCGAAACCGATCCGCGAGTTCTGGGTGCTGAAGCTGTTCTCGCTGAGATGGCCGGCAACGCTGTTGTTGAAAGGGATACTGCCAAAATTGGTACCGATGCCGCTGCCGACGTTGCTCGAACGCCCGAAGATGGTGGCGTCAATAAAGCCGAAAGGCTTGAATGTCGTATTGCCGATAGATATGGAAAGCGGCGACGGCTTGTGTTGTGGACGCTGCCCGGAATCTGCGCTATTGCTATCGGCCGGCACAGTTCCGGTCCTGTACGCAACGGGCTTGTTGACATTCACCCCATCTGCCGCCGGTGCATGTGCCGAGATCCGTTCAAGGACCTTTTGCTGGTCAGCGATTGACTTCTGTAGTTTTTCGATTTCCCGCTGCTGTGCAGCAATTTGCGCGCGCAGCACGGTGATATCTTTCCCGGATGTTCCGGGCGCCGCGTTTGTGTCATCTGCGGCCCAAAGGTGGACCGCGCATGCACACACGCATAGCGCGGTGAGTATCCTCTTCTTCTTCATTTGCCTCCTATGGCGAAACCATTTTTGCGGAGCACTGTTACAACCAGATAAAGAATCGATGACAAACGAGACGGCGGATGCTATAAATAGTCCATTGCGATAGCAGGCCCAATCGCTCGCGCCACGAACGGAATCGATAAGACCTCGACCCGGGAAAAGATTCCGCTCCTCCACAGAGGCTCTTTTTTCCGCAAGCTGCTTCTGAGCGCATTTCTACTCCTCGCTTTTGCCTTGGCCGTGTTGGATTTTTATCTGACGCGTTATACGGCTTGGCGGGAAACCCAGAACGTCGAGACCCGGCTTGCGGCCGAAGCCCGCCTGGTCGCCTACGATCTGGGAAACGTGCCGCTTGAGGAACTCAACCGGGTTGTGCATCGGGCGGGAAACCGGGCTCAAACTCGCGTCACGGTCATCACGCACACCGGTGTTGTTCTGGCGGATTCACAACACGATCCGGAAACCATGGAGAACCACGCGAATCGCCCGGAGGTCCGCCAGGCGCTTCAGGGCAGAACGGGGGCTTCGGTTCGCCACAGCGTCACGCTGGATCGCGATCTCTGCTACGTAGCTATTCCGTTCACGTATCAAGGCAAGAGGGGTTTCGTGTTGCGGTTGGCAGTGCCGCTCGTCGAAGTGAGCCAGGCAGTTTCGGAGGTGAGGTGGCGGATTGTTTACGCCTCGGTGATTACCGCGGCCTTGGCTCTGCTGCTGGCATACTTCTTCTCGCTCCGCATCAGCCGCCGTATTAGACGCATCAAGATGTTCGCCGAGCGCCTTCTCATATCGAGAGAGCCGGCGGCTCTGAGTTCGGAGGCCAGCGATGAATTAGGAGCGCTCAGCCGGGCGCTGAACGACATGGGCCGGCAACTTCGGGATTCCATGGATAAGCTGAGCGCCGAATCCGCGCGGCGAGACGCAATCCTGGCGAGTATGGTCGAAGGCGTTCTGGCCGTTGGCCACGACCTGCGGATCCTATTCTGCAACGACGCATTTGCCCAGGTACTCGGAGGAGGCCGGGATCGGATCATTGGAAAGCCGCTGCTTGCAGTTTTGCGGGATTCCGCTCTGTTTACGCTGCTTGAGAAAGTACTTGCCACTGGAGAAGAGACAAAAGACCGCATTCAGCTCACCGCCGCTTCCGATCGTGCATTTGCCGCGTATGCGACTCCGCTAATGGCGGAGGAAAAGCGTGGAGCTGTGGTCGTGCTGCATGAAATCACCGATATTGAGCGGCTCGAGCGTGTGCGAAGGGATTTTGTGGCGAACGTTTCGCACGAGCTGCGCACACCCCTGGCCGCCATACTCGGCTACGCCGAGACGTTATTGGATGGGGCGGTGGAGGACGCAAACGTCAACAGGAAATTCCTGGAGACGATCAAGAGTCATGCGATCCGGTTGAATAATATCAGTTCCGATCTGCTGACGCTATCGGAACTGGACGCTGGAGTTTCGACGACACCACCTTCGACGTTTTCGTTGAAGGAAACCATCGCCGCCGCCGTGCGCAGCGTGGAGACCGAGGCTCGGCAGCGGAGCGTCCGTCTGACTTTCAGCGAAATCGAAGATCTGGAGATCCGAGGATACAAGCTGCGCCTGGAGCAAACGCTTGTGAACCTGCTCGACAACGCCATCAAGTTCAACCGCGCGGATGGCGAAGTGCGTTTGGAAGCCGGCAGGACGCCCGAGGGACAGGTGAAAATTGCCATTGCAGATACCGGTTGCGGCATTCCTTTTCAGGACCTAAGCCGTATTTTCGAGCGATTTTATCGGGTTGATAGGGCGCGCTCGCGGCAGGTTGGAGGCACCGGTCTGGGTTTGGCCATTGTCAAACACGCCATCGAGCTGATGAACGGCAGGATCGAAGTGATGAGCGAGTTGGGGGTAGGATCGACGTTCACAGTCCTGATCCCCGTGGAGGGTCCGGGGCGTTCGCCTCAGTCTCACTGAATTTTCGTCAGTCTTTAACGATTTTGTAACACTCGGATCCGACAATAATCAAAGAGCTATTCTGCCTTGCAAGAACTGGCGTACACGGCCATCGGCCCGCGAGCCTCGGACGAGTCTGCACACGTGAGTTGATGATTTCCACCTATTATTCTTGCCGCATCGCCAGAGATTTCAGGTAATTAGAGATAACGATGAGCACCGCACCGAGACTCGAACGCGTTGACCTTACTGGGAAGTTAAGCGTCCCGATGCCGGAAGTATCTCCGCGGAAAATAAGCGCTTCCCATCTCAACTTTTTCTACGGCACGCACCAGGTGCTGCACGATCTTTCCTTGGAAATCGAAACCAATCGGATCACCGGATTGATTGGGCCGTCGGGCTGCGGGAAAACAACATTTCTCCGTATTCTGAATCGAATCAGCGAGACGGTAAAAGGCAGCCGAGTGGTGGGGGCCGTCTCCCTGGACGGCCGGGATATTCTGTCCATGGACGTGACCACCCTGCGCCGCCGAGTCGGGATGGTTTTTCAACGAGCGAATCCTTTTCCGAAATCGATCTTCGATAACGTCGCGTACGGATTGCGGATCAACGGCCTGCTTCCAAAGGCCGAATTGGGAGATGCCGTGGAGAACAGCCTGCGCCGGGCAGCCCTGTGGGAGGAAGTAAAAGATAAATTACGCAAGTCTGCTTATGCCCTTTCCGGCGGACAGCAGCAGAGGCTTTGCATCGCCCGGGCGCTGGCAGTAAACCCCGAAGTTTTACTGCTGGATGAACCCAGCTCGGCCCTGGACCCGATCGCAACGTCGAAGATTGAAGAGCTGCTGTTTGAATTAAAGAAAAGCTGCACCATCGTCATCGTGACGCACAATATGCAGCAGGCGGCGCGGATCGCAGACCGTACCGGGTTCTTTCTTTTAGGCCGGCTGATTGAAATCGCCGATACCGACGTCATGTTTAAAAACCCGTCGTGCAAGGAAACGGAAGATTACATTACGGGGCGTTTCGGATGAGGCATTTCCTCCAAGAACTCGAAGAGCTTCAAAAAAAACTGCTCGAGATGAGCGGTTTAGTGGAGTCCTCGATCCATGAAAGCGTGCTGGCGCTTACCGAGCGGCGGGCGCGGCGCGTGGAGACCGTATGGACCAATGAAGCGCGTGTCAATCGCCTGGAGATTGCGATTGACGAGCTGGCGACGCGCCTGCTTGCGTTGCAGCAGCCGATCGCGGGAGATTTGCGGTTCATCACGGCAGCAATCAAGATCAATACCGACCTGGAGCGAATGGGCGATCTGGCGGTGAATATCGCGCAGCGAGCGTTGGTGCTCATCGAGAAGCCCGAAGTGAACACGTTCGCGGATATACCCAAAATGGCGGCGCTGGCTCAGGAAATGGTGCGCAAGTGCCTGGATGCGTTTGTACGGCGCGATCCGGACCTTGCAAGAGAGGTTCTCCTGTCCGACGACGAAGTGGACCGGCTGCGAACTTCCGTTCAAGACGAGATGATCGAGCACATGCAGAAAGAGCCGGCAGCCGTCGCGGACGGCGTCGGTCTGATCCTGATTTCACGTCATCTGGAACGCATCGCCGATCACGCCACGAACATCGCGGAAGATACATTGTTTCTGGTGAAAGGCGTCGATGTGCGGCATCGGGCCGAGGTGAGGGCGTGAAACTTGGGACGTTTCAAGCCGGCTCAACAGTAATCTCTGACGTCAGACTTACTCTTTGTCGCTGGGTTACCGTCACCAATTACGCTTCCGAATCCCGGGCGAAGCTGTAGCCAAAGCCCCGCACGGAACGGATGAGCAGGGGATTGGAGGGATCGCTTTCCAGCTTTTGGCGTAGGCGCAGGATGTAAACGTCGACCGTGCGGTCGGTCACAGACTTGTCCATACCCCAGACGGCATCTAGGAGTTGCTCGCGGCTGAAGACGACTCCGCGGCGGCTCATGAGGTATTCGAGAAGGCGGAATTCGGTTGCGGTCAGCGTCACCTCGGCTCCGTTTTGCAGGACTCGGCGCCTATCCCGTTCCAGCTCGATTCCGGCAAACCGGAGCGTTTGCGGCGGGGCGGGCTGGCTCCGCAATTGCGTTTTAATGCGCGCAATTAGTTCGCGGATAAAAAATGGTTTGACAATGTAGTCATTGGCCCCGAGTTCCAGGCCGACGACCCGGTCGGTTTCCGAAGCGCGGGCAGTGAGAAAGATCAACGGGAGATTCGCAAAATCGGAATGCGCGCGAATTTTGCGGCAGATCTCCAGCCCGTCCGCGTCGGGCAGCATGATGTCAAGCAGGAGCAGATCGGGCCGCTCGCGCCGGCACAAATCCAGAACACCGGCTCCGTTTTGAGCGCCGCAAAAGGCGAATCCCTCTTTTTCCAGGTTGTATTTGACGAGGGAGTACAGATCCCCGTCGTCTTCGATCAAACCAATCTTCTTCATCGCTACCTTAAAATTAGCCGAAAAATGTTTCAAATCGGTTACGAGGCGGTGTGAGGGGACTTCAGCGGGATTCCTGCTAAACGGGCGGCCCACAGGGTCGAACACGCTTTGATGCGCGTAACTCCGCACGACAAAACAAAGACCAGCTTGCCGGTTTTACGATCTTTTTGCCTTACTGTAACGCGCTTGCAACTTCAATCGATCAGAATGCCTTCCTTGGTAGGTCGCAATCTGATGGTTAGCAACGGGAAAGCCATTTACCCACAGGTGCGGCATTCCAGCAAAATCCATATAGCAGGAGTCCAATGACACGATGAATGCCACCGCCATTTTTATTCCTAATGAGCCTCGTGCGATGAAATCGTGCACACTGTCGAGGTACGCCCCAATTATTGAGATCCTTTTTGAAACGAACGGGACTGCGCATCTAGGCCTGATTTCAGAGTTCCCACGCGAAACATGCGTCGAGATTTGCGGCAATGGGTTTGATGACCGGACGGTAAAGGTGCGTATAGGCGACACGTTCTTTTTTGCATTTCTGGAGGATCTCGAATTCTCCTCGGGCGCCCTTAGCAAGACTGCTCTTTTACCGTAGTCTTCACAAATGATCTGTAGCATCGGCTACGCAGATCCCGAACGTGCTGTTAGATCCATGGATGGCGTCGAGTGTTCAATCGAAAACACGAGATATTTGTTCAGCATGTTACCCGATCGAGGGGCGAGCAGTAGTAGGACGAGAATCACCAAGGCGTAAAATCAATAAATTGCAAGTGTTGCGCCCATGTTCCCATCGAAAATCACTCCGCATAACAATAACGAATGCGAAGCTGATTTCCGCGCTTCGGATTGCTGTCTTGCCGGCGGTGAGTCTGCTTTTCACGAGTTGTATCAAATACCAGCCTCGGCCGCTCAGCGCCCCTGTGATCGAAGCCCACTACCGAGCGCGAAAGATCGACAACGAAGCGCTTCGTAAATTTGCGCAATCGGCCGGGTGGAAGACCTGGCCACCTACGGTTTTGGACCTGAATGCGCTGGCGCTAATTGCTAGCTATTACAGCCCCGACTTGGACGTGGCGCGCGCACAAATCGAGATTGCGGATGCGGCGATCAAAACCGCTGGGGCCCGGATCAACCCGTCACTCAGCGCCGGCGGCGGCTACAGCGGCCAGCCGGACGCCCATGCAATATACGCCATTTCGCCGAGTTTCACCATCGAAACCGCTGGAAAACGTGGATACCGCATCCTGGAAGCAGAAAAGAACGCAGATGCCGTGCGGCTCTCTTTCGCCCAAGCCCAGTGGACCCTCTGGAGCAGAGTGCGTTCGGCGCTGATCGATTATGCCTTCGCCCGGCAGCGACTAAAACTCCTCAGCCAAGCGCGCGATCTCCGCAGCGAGATCCTGGAAATGCTCGGAAAACGACTGAGCGTCGGAGAGGCATCACAGCCCGATGTCGATGTTTACCGCCTCGACTTACTTCGAGCCGAAGCGGCTCTGGAGACGGCAACAGGCGATCTTTCTCAGAAACGGGTTGCTCTGGCCACAGCCATGGGTGTTCCTCCGCAAGCGTTAAAAACAAGGAATATCGAATACCGGTTGCTCGACACGCCTCCTCCAAAAATTTCGCTTTCGCTCCGCAAGGTGCAGCGAGCCGGTTTGCTGCACCGGATTGATATTCGCAGGACCTTAGTTGAATATGCGGCAGCGGATGCCTCGCTGCGGCTGGAGATTGCCCGACAATACCCCAATATCCAGCTCGGCCCCTCCTATGGCTTCGAAGAGGGTTTTGCCAGATATACCTTCAGCGCGGTGAGCGCATTACCGATCTTCCATCGAAATCGAGGGCCGATTCAGGCCGCCGAAGCGAAGCGCGAGCAGGTCGAGGCTCAATTCCTCGCCCTGCAGTCGCAGGCAATCGGGCAGATGGATGGCGCATTGACTTCCTATCAATCGGCTTTCAAGGCATGGCGGCAGGAATCCAAACGCGTTTCTACGATCCAGCGCGAAAGAGAGCAGGCCGCCCGCCGCGCCATGGACCTTGGCCAGGGAGACCGGTTATCTTTGGCTCTGGCGCAATTGGAAACCAACACCGCTTCTCTGGCTCAACTCAATGCGCTGGTTCGGGTACAAACCGCTTTGGGTGCGCTTGAAAATTCGGTGCAACAGCCGCTCGCAGCCGGTATCAAAGTGCCTGAAGCGCCCACTGTAAGCCCAAGGAGCGAGGTGACCCGTTGAGTAATAGACAAAAGCAGCTCGGCAGTGTGGGGGCGTTGATTGTTTTGACCATCGCCGGACTGTTGCTTGGGAGCCGGATAGGCCATAGCGCGAATAAAGACGATTCCGAAGCGAAATCGGCATCTTCCGCAGCGGATCAAACGTCTAACGGAGATTCTGTAATCCACATGGCGCCCGCCACACAGGCGCGCATCGGCATCCGTACACAAGCCTTAACCGCGCAAAAGCTGAAGCCGGAATTGGTAGCCTACGGGCGGCTCGAAGAAGATCCGTCCCGTTCCTTTGTGTTGCGGGCGCCCATCTCGGGCATTCTGCACGATCCGCCCGGAAGCAATTGGCCCAGCTTGGGCGAGCATCTGGCGGCCGGAGCTGTGGTCGGCAGGATTGAACCGCGCTTCACCCCGGCCGAACGGATCGGCTTAAGCACTCAATTGACAACCGCGGAATCGGACTTGAAGGCGAGCACGGCCACGCTTGCGGCGGCGCGGTCCGCTTATCACCGGGCAAAAATCCTCAACGCCGACGACAAGAACGTATCCGATCAAGTATTGCAGGACGCCACGGCGCGTCTACAGGCCGAAGAAGCGAAATATCAGGCAGCCAAACAAACGGTACGGCAAATCCGAGCCTCACTACAAGCAGCCGATCCGGCAGGGAGCAGACAGCTCGTGTTGGAGCGTGGCGGCGATGTGGTCGAAGTAATGGCTCAGCCCGGTGAATCCATCGAGCCGGGATCCCCCATCTTGCGGGTTACCAATCTAAATCATCTTCTGGCGCGAGTCGATATTCCGGTCGGCCAGCACATACCCGCGTCGGTTACAGTCGCAAGAATTATGCCCGTTGGCTTCGGCCAGGAAACCATCGCCGCGACGCGGATCGCGATAGCAGTCCCGACCAGCGTTCTGTCGTCAACGCAGCTGCAACAAACGCAGGGCGAGGCATTTTTGTTTCGCCTAAAAAGCACTCTCTTTGGCCTTCGTCCTGGCGTGTCGGTGACAGCCTATATCGATTTGCCAGGTCCACCACGGCTTGGAGTCATCATTCCTCAATCTGCCGTGGTGCGCTATCAAGGGTCCGGCTTTGCCTATGTGCAAACGGCCAAAGATCAGTTCGTCCGCAAACAACTTCCGCTGGATCATCCCACAAACTCCGGATACTTTACATCCCGCAACTTCCAGCCGGGAGACCGGGTTGTGGTGGTGGGGGCTGAATCGCTCCTTTCGGAAGAATTGAAGTCTCTGATTTCGGGCGCAGACAACGACTAACGCATGCTCACCCGCCTGGTCGGCTTTTCCATTGAACACCGCGGCGTCGTAGTTGCGCTGGCTTGTCTGGTGGCTGCCTTTGGGATCTACACCACGATTACTGCAAGATACGACGTCTATCCCGAGTTTTCTCCCCCAAGAGTCGTCGTACAGACAGAGGCCCCAGGATTCTCGCCGCTGGATGTCGAACAACTTGTTACCCGGCCGGTAGAGTACGCGCTGAACGGCATGCCCAGCCTGGCTTCCATCCGTTCCCAATCGATTCAGGGGCTTTCGGTGGTTACGGTTCTGTTTACCGAAAGTACCGATATCTATAGGGCGCGGCAGTTAGTGAACGAACGGTTGTCCGAAGTCGCGGGCCAGCTTCCACAAGGCGTGATGACGCCCCGAATGGCCCCTTTGACCGGCGCCACCAGCACGGTGCTGGACATCGGTTTGACCTCGAAGACGCGATCGCCGATGGACCTGCGCACCTTTGCTGACTGGACCATACGCCCCAGGTTGCTTAGCGTGCCGGGCGTGGCGCAGGTATCGATCTACGGCGGCGATGTAAAGCAGTTGCAAATCCAGGCAGAACCGGATCGGATGGCGGCCTACCATGTTTCGCTCGCCGATATTATGGCTGCCGCCCGAGCCGCTTCCGGCGTGCGCGGCGGCGGCTTCATCGAAACTCCGGCTCAGCGTGTCGTGATGCAGACTATCGGGCAGTCGCTGACGCCCGCCCAGTTGGGAAACGTTGTGCTCGCCGGGGCCGGGGAACAAGCCGTCCGGCTAAAAGATGTCGCGACCATCCGGGATGCACCGCGGCCGAAAATCGGCGGAGCCACCATTATGGGCGGTCCCGGCGTGTTCATCACAATCGAATCCCAATACGGCAGCAATATACCGCAGGTAACCAAAGCCGTCGAGGCGGCGTTCAAAGACCTCGCTCCTGCAATTCGGCGGGCGCACATTGAACTGCATCCCGCGCTTTTTCGTCCTGCTGACTTCATCGCCGCATCGGTACGGGGCATCGGCCACGCTCTTCTCATAGGAGCGGTGTTGGTCGCGGTTGTTCTGCTGTTGTTTCTTCTCAATTTCCGAGTCGCGGCTATTTCGCTGACAGCGATCCCCTTATCCCTGCTGATCGCCATTGTCATTTTGGATCGCTCTGGTCAAAGCCTCAATACGATGACACTCAGCGGCCTCGCGATCGCCATTGGCGTTGTTGTGGATGACGCGATCATCGATGCGGAAAACATCTTTCGCCGGCTTCGCCAGGCTGGAGGCGGCCTCAGCAGAAAGGATCTTTTCCTGGTAGTCCTCGACGCGTCCATCGAGGTCCGCAGCTCGGTCATTTACGCGACCTTCATCGTAGCTTTGGTCTTTGTACCCGTGCTTCTGATGTCCGGAATGCAGGGCCGCCTCTTCTCTCCGTTGGGGGCAAGCTACATATACGCAACGCTGGCCTCTCTCTTGATCGCGCTTACGCTAACGCCCGCACTCTCGTATTTACTTCTGCCGAAAGCGATTGAGAATGCCGCAGAGCCGCGCTACATTACTTCCACGAAGAAGCATTACGAGCAATTGTTGCGCCGGTTATCAC
The DNA here is from genome assembly GCA_036379475.1 of Bryobacteraceae bacterium. Taxonomy (GTDB): domain Bacteria; phylum Acidobacteriota; class Terriglobia; order Bryobacterales; family Bryobacteraceae; genus Bog-105. The sequence goes on from DASVGP010000262.1 coordinate 42,117, forward strand.
AGTGGCCCTATACGGTCATGCTGGGCGGCCTCGTTCTGGTTCTGGTGGCGCTCGCCGCGGTCCCATTCCTCGGCGGATCGCTGTTGCCTCCACTCCGCGAGGGCCACTTCATTGCTCACATGACAGCCTTGCCGGGCACTTCGCTCACTGAATCCGAGCGCCTGGGAGGACTTATCAGCCGCGCGCTGCTACGCGATCCCGATGTTCGTACCGTTGCCCAGCAGATCGGACGGGCGGAATTGGGAATCGATACCGACGGCGTGAATTACAGCGAATTCCAGATCGACCTGAAGCCAATTAGCGGTCGGGAAGCAGTGCAAGCCGAATCCAAGATCCGCGACGTTCTGAGTCAGTTTCCGGTGGCGTCGTTCTCGGTCAATACGTTCCTGACGGAAAGAATGCAAGAAATCTCCTCCGGGGTGGGAGCGCAGGTTGTGATTCGAGTGTTCGGCGACAATCTGGACGCCATCGATCAAAAAGCACGCCAGATACTGCAAGTACTCGCGGGCATTCCGGGTGCGGTCGATGCGCAGTTGGCTTCGCCTCCCGGCGCACCTCAGTTAATCATTCGGCTGCGGCCACAGCGCCTGTTGCAGTTCGGTTTTAGGCCGATAGATCTGCTCGATGCGATCCAAACCGCGTACGGAGGTGCAATTGTAGGACAGATCTATCAAGGCAACCGGGTGTTCGATGTCTCCGTGATTTTGCCGCCCGCGCTCCGCAATAATCCGGAAGCGGTGGGATCGTTGATACTTCAGAACACCGAGGGCGCAAGAGTACCCTTGGACCAATTAGCCGATATTTACGAAAGAAACGGCCGCTACACGATCACGCATTATGGGACACGCCGGGTGCAAGAAGTTCTGTGCAACGTAAGCGGCCGTAGCCTGACCTCATTTGTCCACCAAGCCGAACAGGCGGTCCGTCAAAAGGTAAAGTTTCCCGGCGATCTGTATGCCGTTTTTGCCGGCGCATCCCAAGCACGCAGCCAAGCCCAACACGATCTTTTAGTCTATTCTTTGATTGCTGCCGTGGGTATTCTTCTGCTGCTGTCGATTGCATTTCATAATTTCCGGAATACCGCTCTGGTCCTCGCCAATCTCCCATTTGCTTTAGTTGGGGGCGTCTTCGCTGCTTTCCTAACCGGAGGAAATCTCTCGGTGGGCTCGATGGTCGGTTTCGTCGCGCTATTCGGAATCACGATGCGGAATTCCATGATGATGATTTCGCATTTCGAGCACCTGGTCGCAAAGGAAGGAGAGCACTGGGGTCTGCGCGCAGCAATTCGGGGCGCTTCGGAGCGATTTAATCCGATATTGATGACCGCGATTGTGACGGGTCTCGGACTGCTGCCGCTCGCGATCGGCAGCGGCGAACCGGGTAAGGAAATCGAAGGGCCCATGGCGATTGTGATCGTAGGCGGCCTGGTCACCTCGACCGTACTGAATTTGCTGCTCCTTCCAACTCTGGCGCTGCGCTATGGGAGATTTGGGGCAACAGGCTTGGAATCATGAACTCTGTATTGCCCGAAAACTCGAATCACGAGCATCAGGACGTGTCCGGCTAGCGCGTTGTCCGTCTAGGCAAGTACACACAGGCCCTAGCTGATGGAAAACGCGAAGTTTTGTAGGTAGCTGCGCAATTCGTTCCGAACGCGCCGGAATAGCGCGAGCCGCTGTTCCTCAGGAGCTGTGAGAGAAGCCAGGTCCTCAAAGTCATGGTGTAGGTGTTGCGCTTTGCCGAAAAACACCGGGCAGCTTTCGCCGGTATTGCCACAAAGTGTAATGACGTAATCGAACTGTTGCCCAGCGCACGGGCAAAGAACTAGGCAAAGAATATCCTCGTGAACTGAGGCGATACGGCTCTAAGAGTCTGATTTCCTTGGCTCAGTGCTGGTCACAACGCCTACACGTCTTCGGCTGTATCTGAGAAGAACCCACTGCGCGCCAAGGGCATATATCCCGGAACTCGTTGAACACATTGGGGTTGCTTCTACATCCGTTCGGTTCGCCGAGATCGATGGGAGTTTTTACTCGGCAGCTAAGCGACTGATTCTCTTGGCTCCTCAGGTAGGATTCGAACCTACAACCCTTCGGTTAACAGCCCTGGAAATCTGGATTTTAGGCATCCAGCACGGCGTTGCTACTCATTGGGAGTGGATGCGATATCCTACTCTGTTTTCAAAAGTCTAGAGTTCTTTTGGTCGCCTAAAATTCGCGGGTCGAAAACGCACCGTTGCTACCGATTTCGACGGATTTTTAGAGAGTATGGGCAAAGAATTGGGCAAAGTGAATTGGCCGTGCTC
>DASVGP010000263.1:0-18691 GCA_036379475.1 Bryobacteraceae bacterium
CCTGGGAATGGTATCACCGGGTCATCGGTAAGGGCCGCTGTCCGATTGTGGATACGTGGTGGCAAACCGAGACCGGCGGGATCATGATCTCGGCCATGCCGGGCGCGGTGCCGCTGAAACCGGGTTCGGCGACGCTTCCGCTGCCGGGCGTGGTTCCCGATATCGTCGGCCCCAAGGGCAAACCGCTCGGCAACGACCGCGAAGGCTATCTCATTCTCAAGCAGCCGTGGCCAAGCATGGTGCGCAACATCTGGGGCGACCCCAAGCGCTTCGAAGAGCAGTACTGGAGCCGCGTGCCGGGTTCGTACTTTACCGGCGATGCGGCGCGGCGCGACGCGGATGGCTACTACTGGGTTCTGGGCCGCGTGGACGATGTGATGAACGTCAGCGGCCACCGGCTCAGCACCATGGAAATCGAATCGGCTCTGGTGCATCACAAAGCGGTGGCCGAAGCGGCCGTGGTGGGCAAGCCGCACGAGATTACGGGTCAGGCCGTATGCGCGTTTATCACCTTAAAGAAAGGCGACTGGAACCATAACGAACTGGCGGGCGATTTGCGGCAGTGGGTGGCGCACGAGATCGGCCCGTTCGCGCGGCCGGAAGAGATCCGCTTTACCGACGCGCTGCCTAAGACGCGTAGCGGTAAGATCATGCGGCGCTTACTGCGTGAGATCGTGACCACAAACGCGGTTACGGGTGATGTTACAACGCTGGAGGACCTAACCGTGGTGGCGCGGCTGGCGGCTCAGAACGAGGAAGAATAGACACTCTTACCCTTGCCTCATAGCTGCCACGACGTCGTTGACCCATAACGGTTGACTTGCTGCACGCCAAGTGATGATTCCGGTCCGGATTTCCAGCATTTTCCGCGGCTCCGTCCCACAGTTGTCGTAAACGACAGCCTCATGCACCAAATGCAGAACCTCCGGAAGGCTTTTGAGGCTTCGATTGTACCTTCGGCGAATATCCTCATCCGGGATGTCATGGCCACCGTGAGAGACTCGCTCTTGTACTCGCTGCATGCAGCGTTCCGGACTATCCAGGCAGAGGTAGATAAGCCGCACAAAGAAGCCTGCTTCGGAAGCTGATCTGATCGCGCCCAGTACTCTCTGACCCGCAAGGGTGGTCTCAATCGCAAAGCTTTGGCGCTGGTTGACGTACTCCTGAGTTCGGCGAATCACCTCCCTGCCGGCAGCAACTGCAGCACATCGAGGATCGGCCTTATTGATTCGCTTCGCAATCGCGTCGGGGTCTAAAAGGTTCTCTTTGCCTTCGAATCCAAACCATACAATGGTACTGCTCTTGCCTGAGCCGTTCGGCCCCGCAAAAATCGTCAGATCCGGCACTCACTACGCTGCCGTTCTCGCTAGTTCACGTACGATCCGAAAATTCCGATCGCGTGGCTCTCCAGGAATGAATCGGATTTCGAACCTCCGACCGTCGGGTTGCTCCATAACGTCCAGTCCTGTTTCGACGTCGAGATAGAAGACGGGAATGCCGGCTTTCAGCGTATCTTCGCGTGCGCATGAGCAAGCCATCTTTATACCGGCGTCAAAAGCATCGCTAAAGATATCCAACCGCTCCATTTCTCAATGATACCCACTATTGCACCGTCACCGATACCGTTGCGGTCTGGGTCATTACACCTGCCGTTCCCGTGACGGTCACAACTCCGCTTTCCGCCGCCGCCTGAAGCGTCATTCCTTGCAGCGGTGTGGAACTATTACCGCTACCGCAGCTCACAGCGGCCAGCGAGCAGCAGGCTAGGGCGATTGCAGCCAGCCGCACTCGTTTGCGCGGCCATGTCAGTAAGAGAATGATTCCAAGACCTGCCAAGAACGGCCATTTCGCGTGCCCGTGAAGCATCATCGCCGTTGCGCCGGCGGTCACCGTAAGCGTGACGGTTCCGGAGCCGCTCACAGTTCCAGGAACGGAGCAGGTTGTATTAGCCAAACCACTGCTCACCATGCAACTGAAGCTCACCGGGCCCTCGAAACCGCCCGCAGGCGCAACCGTAATCGTGCTGCTGGCGGTGGAACCGGGACTGACCGTCAACGCTGCCGGATCGGGAGTAATCGTGAAGCGCGCGTTCCATTCCAGGAGCAAGTGGTAGGCATCGACGGAGCCTAAGCCGGTCACGAGATCATATCCCGGCCCCGCGGAGTAACCGATCTGCATCGGTGCGGTTGCAGGGCAATTCGTACTGCCCTGCGTGCACGGAACGATATTGTTGCCCTGGGTGATGTCGTGAAAAACATCGGTGGAAATCGAAGCCAGCGAGTAAAGGTTCGCATCGATATCCCCCTGGCGTCCACCGGATTGCTGGTCGAGCAGCGCCACGATACCAGCAAAGGCGGGGACAGGAGCGGAAGTGCCGCCGACGACATCCAAATCCTGATTGGCGGCCCGGAATCCGTTCGTGCAGTCAGGCACGCTTGTGCTGCCCGAGGCGCCGTCGCCCGAGCAAACCAGATAGCCATCGTGATCTGGCGAAGCGGTAAATGAGATGTCCGGCACGTCGCGCATGCCGTCGGCCGGAACACCGGAACCCGCCTGCCAGGATGGCTTCGTACTGTAGGAACTCACTCCACCGCCGGTCGCCGACAAAGATCCATCCGCAACCGTATCGTTCCACGCCATCTCCGGAATATAGGACAGAGCCGACGAAATGATATCGGTGGTGCTCTGGGGCTGCCAATACGCCCCCGAACCTTCGTTGAACTCAGTGCCGCCCACGGCGATCACATACGGGCTGCTGGCCGGAAAATCCACGGCCAGACCCTGGGAGGCAACACTCGGCGCAGTGGAGTTCGTGCCCACGTCGCAATCGGCGGCGCCGTCATCGCCGGATGCGGCCACAACGGTGATTCCCAGAGCGTTCGCCTGCTCTAACTCGGCGTTGATTGAGGCGATTTCTGCGGTGCCCACAGAGCTTTCGCACGCTCCGTAGGTAATCACCAGAACGTTCGCCAGATTGTTGTCGATGGCATAACCCATAGAGGTGAACACATCGTTCGAATTTACGAAAACGATGCTTGCATTTTTAGCGATGCCGCCCGCCCATTCGAGATCTAACTCGGATTCGGATTGATCGTCGGAATTGGTGCCAGGGTCATCTCCCGCCAGAACGACTTGCGGATCGTTGGCAGGCAAACCAGCCGCGGTGCGAAAGGCCGCGATGTCCGGTAGTTGAATATCGCTCTGGCCGGCAACGGCAATCGTCTCTCCGGTTCCGTCGATGCCGCTGTTGTAGATCGGGTTGATGTCGTAAATGGTGGCGAAATCGGCGGGCGTCAGATGCGTGCCGCCGCTGATGCTGGAGGTGAAGCGCGGCCGAAACCCAGCTCGTTTCCGGATTGCATGCGGCTTCGGATGGAAATTGTTCAGCCCGCGGATGCCCTCCACCATCCCCTTAAGCGCCGCCGGCAGCACAGGATTCTTTAAATTCGCGTAGTGCACGGCGCCGTTCACCTCAATCCGGTGCAGCGTGGTTCCGAAAGCCTCCTGCACTTGCTCCGCAGTCCCGGAGAAGCTGATGGACGTGCGGCTTCTGGAAGCCTCGACGTCGGAAAATCCCTGGCTTTCGAGCCAGGCGCCGATCTTCTGTATATCGGTGGGGTTCGCTCCGAAACGCTCAGCGAATTGCTCCGGGTTGAGCCAATGATGATATTCTGCGCTCCCGCGGGTCTGCTGCGCACGGACCAGAGCTTGGAGATCGGATTTCTGCGCCGCAGTCATGGCCAGGTGAAGCGTGATCCGCGGCAGAACGAGCGAGGGATCGGCCGGCCCGGTATCCTGGGCGGCAGCCGGAATCCGGTGAATATTTCCCGGCAGCCGGTAAACGCCTCCGCCGATAGCTCCCTGAATCCGCTGGGGCGGCGCGGCTTCGGCGCGGCAGCCGCCTGCGAGACAAATCAGCCCCAGAACGAGTGCACCGCTCCCTAACGCATTGGCCTGCATAAGGTAATAATTCGATGTCCCCTTAGACGCGCCGGAAACTGAAATTGTGTACAGTCATGGTGAGCAATCGAAGGATACCGTAAAACTTGCCTGAATTGCCTGAAGTCGAAACCGTGGTCCGCTCGCTGCGAGAAGTCTTGCCCGGCCGGACTGCGGTCCGCGCTCGCTGCTTTTCGAAACTCGTCACCCGCGGCGGATTGGCCAGAACCGCCGCGGCGCTCGCCGGCCGCAAGGTGACCGGCATACGACGGCGTGGCAAGCAAATCTTCATCGAACTCGATCGCGGCGTTCTGTACGTTCACTTGGGCATGACCGGCAAGCTGCTCTGGAATGGCCTGCCGGGGAAATACGCGCGCGCGATCGTGGAGTTCGATGGTGGCACGCTGGTCTACGACGACATCCGCCAGTTCGGCCGCTTCCAGTTTTTCGAAAAACTTCCGGCCGCTCTCGAATCCGATGCGCCCGACGCGCTGAGCGCCACTTTCGAAGAGTTTCGCAACGGTCTGCGGTTGCACCGCAGGAGCATCAAGCCGCTGCTGCTCGATCAATCGTTTCTAGCCGGCGTGGGCAATATTTATGCCGACGAAGCGCTATTTGCCGCGCGCATCCATCCGCGCACCGCCGCGGGCCGCCTGTCGGACGCACGCGCCCGGCGCTTGTTCGATACGCTTGGGCAAGTGCTCCGAGCCGCGATCGAACACGGCGGCTCGTCGATTTCGGATTACGTCGATAGTAACGGAAACCGCGGCTGGTTTCAGCAGTCGCATTGCGTGTACGGGCGCGAAGGGCAACCCTGCCCGGTTTGCGGGACGGCGATCCGGCGCATGGTTCTGGCCCAGCGCAGCGCTCATTACTGTCCGCGATGCCAGCGGGTTTGAGGCGTTCTGGTTTCAGGTTCTTCCGGTGCGGCGTTGCGGATCGCATCCGCGACTTCGACGGCCGCCCGCATCGCCTTTACGTTGTGCACGCGGACGATATGAGCTCCGCTTAAAACGCAGCAAGCGACCGCCGCCGCGGTGGCAAATTCGGTCAGGGTTTCGTCTTCCTGTTTCAAGAAGCGCTTGCGTGAGGGGCCAATCAAGATGGGCAGGTCTAAATGCTGCAGCGCGGCCAAGCCAGCGATAATCTCCGCGTCCTGCTCGCGCCGCTTGCCGAATCCCAATCCGGGATCGATCGCCATCTGCTGTTTTTGCACGCCATGCTGCCGCGCGCGGTGTATCGCGGCTTCCAGATCGATTGCGATGGTGCGCAGGGGATCTTTCAGCGGCGACAGTTTGGCCCAGGTCTCCGGTGTGCCGCGCATATGGTTGATGACCAGGCCGGCATCGTATTTGGTCACGACCTTGGGCAGTTGCACGTCGAGCATCAGGCCGGTGGGGTCGTTAATAATCTCGGCGCCATGCTCCAACGCTTTCTCGGCTACGCCGGACTTATAGGTGTCCACCGAAATGGGCACCGCGAGTTTTCCCCGTACGCGCTTCAGCACTGGGACGAGCCGGCGCAGTTCCTCGGCCTCGGAAATGCGCTGCGATCCGGGGCGCGTCGACTCGGCGCCGATATCCACGATGTCGGCGCCTTCGTCTTCCAGTTCCAACGCCCGCGCCAGCGCCCGCTCCGGGTCGTCATATTTCCCGCCGTCGGAGAACGAATCCGGCGTGACGTTTAAAATTCCCATCACCAGGGTCCGTTCTCCGACGAGGATCTCGCGCTGCTTCAACTTCCATCGATAACGTTTGGACATTCCCTAGACTATGAGTGTGGCAGAACCGATAACCGTAGTGCGGCCCATCGTGATCCCGGGCGAGGTGTGCCGCGACTTCGAGCGCTCTTCGCACCTGGAGTGGCTCGAAACCAATCACACCGGCGCTTACACCATGGGCACCGTCGCCGGGGTGAACACGCGCCGCTACCATGCGCTGCTGCTTGCTTCTCTGCGCCCACCAGCCGAGCGCTATTCCATCCTGCCCCGGGTCGAAGAACGTGTCACCATAAACGGCGCTGCTTTCGAGCTGGGGACGGTTCAGTATCCGGGCACGATCCAGCCGTGCGGGTTCGAGCTGCTCGAAGAGTTTCGCCTCGATCCGTTTCCCATCTGGCGTTACCTCGCACAGGACGCCATCATTGAAAAAATCGTCTGCCTCCTGGACCGGCAGCAAAGCGTTTTGGTTCGCTACAGTAGTTCGCAGCCTTGCCGGCTTGAGGTTCGCCTGTTTCTTACGTTTCGCGACTATCATTCTTTGACGCACCGCAATACAGCGGTGCGCACGGCAGCGACCGAACAAAACGGCGCCGTCGCGTTCACTCCGTACCGGGATTTGCCGCCGTTGAGTATTTTCCATTCGGGCGGTTTTGAGGCGCAAAGCGACTGGTATATGAATCAAGAGTATTTGCGCGAACTCGATCGGGGTCTCGATTTCCGCGAGGATCTGTTTTCTCCGGGAATTCTGGTTTTCGATCTCGCACCCGGCCAGAATGCATGGTTGATCGCGACGCTCGAACCGGAACGATTCCCTTCTCCGCCGAATGCGGCAGATATCCAGTCGGTTCTGGAATCGGAAGCCAAGCGCAGGCGCTTTCCCCGCAGCACTCCCTTTGAAAGCAGCTTAAGCCGCGCGCTGGACCAGTTTCGGATACGGCGGTTCGATGGCCGTCCGTCGCTCATCGCCGGTTATCCCTGGTTCACCGACTGGAGCCGCGACCTTTTGATCGGCCTGCCCGCATTGCTCGCAATGGGCTCCCCTTCAACAGAGGCGAGGGAGATGCTGCAATTGCTGCTCGAGCGGCGCTCCCAGGGCCTGTTGCCGAACCGCTTTCCGGACCGCGAAGCGCCGCTCGAGTACAACACGGCGGACGCCAGCCTCTGGTTCTTCGTTGCGGCCAATGAATTGATGGATCAAGCGGGGGACAGCGCATTTCTGCAAAGCGCTCTCTTTCCCGCCGCGGAAGATATCATCGCCTGGCATTTCCAAGGTACCGGCGAGCGCATTCGCGTGGATCCCGCCGACCACCTGCTCGCCGCCGGAACGCCCGATACGCAGTTGACCTGGATGGATGCCCGGGTTTCGGGAAAGCCGGTCACACCGCGCAACGGAAAGCCGGTCGAAATCAATGCACTTTGGTACAACGCCTTGAAGATCGCGGCGAAATGGGCAGCCATGCTGGGACGCAACGACCGCCGCGAAGCTTACGAAGCCGCCGCCCGGGAGACGCTTCAATCTTTCCGCGACCGTTTCTGGAACGAGGATGATGGATGTCTATACGATGTCCTGGGGCCGGATGGACCGGACGCGCGCATCCGACCCAACCAGCTTTTTGCGCTCTCGCTTCCGTTTCCGCTGCTGGAGGGCAAACCGGCGCGATCGGTGATCCGTGTGGTGCAGAAAAAGCTGCTGACACCCATGGGAATACGGACACTCGATCCCACGGACCCGGCCTATTGCCCGCGCTATGACGGTACGCTGCCCGAGCGCGATGCCGCCTATCATCAAGGCACGGTGTGGCCATGGTTGATGGGCCCGTTTGTGCAGGCATACTTATATGCTTGCGGCAAATCGGAGCGGACGGTTGGATTTTGCCGCAAGCTGCTCAGCCGGTTTGAAGGGCAGCTAACCGCCTGCTGTCTGGGTTCGCTTGCGGAAGTCTACGATGCCGAACCGCCGCAGCGCCCGGGCGGCTGTCCCGCGCAATTGTGGAGCGTGGCGCAGATTGCGCTGGCCCTGAAGCGGGTGAATCGGTGATCAGGTCCCAGGCGGTTTAGGCCGTCGATGCAGAGCGTTCTGGATCATCAGATATTCGCCCAGATTATCCATGGTGACGATGCCCACCAGCGTGCCGTCTTCGAGCACCGGAATGGTGCGGCAAGGCGCGCTGGCGAGCCGCTGGAGCACGGTCTCCAGCATCTCATCGGGTTCGGCGGTGGCAAACTCGCGCTGCATCACTTCCGTCACCGGGCGATCGGCGCCGCCTTGGGAGAGCCCGGAGATCAGATTGGCGCGTGTGAGGATTCCCATCACGCGGTCGCCCCATACGACCGGAAAATCGTGCTGCGAGCCGTCCAGTGTCGCCTTCATGGCGTCGCCCAGAGTAGCATTTGTGCTCAATTTAATAAAGTGCGTCTGCATCGCCGAGCGAATGGGAATGCCGAAGAACGCCTGCCTGACTTCGACCGAGCGCGCCTCATGGGCTGCGCCGATCCAAACGAAAAACGCGATAAAGAGCAGAAACGGATCGTAAAAGAGGCCGACGAGGCCAAATACCAGAGCGAGTCCCTGGCCCACGGCAGCGGCCGTTTGTGTGGCGCGGTGGTGATCCATTCGGGCAGCCAGCAGAGCGCGCAGGATGCGGCCGCCGTCCATCGGGAATGCGGGAATCAGATTGAATCCCGCAAGCAGCACATTGGCAGCTAGCATGCGCTCGAGAAAAGGGCCACCCGCGATACTCAGCGAGGTAATGGGTTTGAAGCCGCCGGTCAAAAACAGACCGATGTAAATGCCCACGGCGATTACCACGTTCACGATGGGACCGGCGATGGCGACCCAAAACTCCTGGCGCGGATCTTTCGGCAGGCGTTCAAAGCGCGAGACCCCGCCGATCGGCAGCAGGACGATGTCTTTCGTCGGAATGCCATAGTGGCGGGCGGTCAAGGCGTGCCCGAATTCGTGGGCCACCACGCAGGCAAACAGCACCAGGATGAACAGCACCCCGCTCGCTATCGCGCGCGAGTTGTGGCCAGCGATCCAATGCGCGAAGACTACCCACAGAATCAGCAGCCAAAACGTGGCATGAATATAGAGGTCGATGCCGAAAAACCTGCCGAGTTTCCATGACCAGCGCATCCGCCCCTCACTCGTAGGGTAATATCAGGCGAGTTATGACGTGGAATCGCATCGCCGCTCTGTTGCTCTCATGGATTCTCTTTGTGCCGCTGGCTGCCGGCCAGGGGACCAAGCCGGAACTCTGGGTTTGGCAGCATTGCTACCTCTCTAGCGAGAACGCGCTTGCCTCCAGCAAGAAGTTCGTAGACCAGGCTCAAAAGGACGGCTATACCGGCGTCGCGCTTTGGGATTCCGGATTCTCTTTTCTCTCTCAATTCTTCTGGTCCTTTCGCAACGAGGACCGGCTGAAGGACCTGACGCACTATATCGTTTCCAAGCACATGAAGGTCATGGTTCTGGCAGCGCCGTTCGGATATTCAAACGACGCGCTGGAGGCGAACCCGAACCTGGCGGAATCGGAGCGTATTGTCGGCGCAGAGTTTCGCGTGGATCGCTCGGGGCGGCGGCTCGACTTCATCAACAGTTTTCCCGGCTTGAAAAACAGCGGATTCGAGAACGGTAAGGCCGCCTGGTTCGGGACCGGAGATTCCGCGATCGGCCTCAGCACAACGGTTGCCCATAGCGGCAAGGACTCCGGGGTAATCGTCAACGCTCGCGGAAACGCCCGCTTTCGCCAGCGGATTGCTCTCAAACCCTGGCGCCAGTACCATCTCCAGCTTTTTTATAAAGCGAAGGACTTCAAAGGAGCACCGATGCTGGAAGTGCTGGACGCGTCGAATTACAAAAAAGTCCTGGTGCTGGCATACCTGAGCCACGACGCGACGCACGGCTGGACGGAGGCGGATTTTGCCTTCGACAGCGGCGACACGACGCAGGCGGACTTCTATTTCGGCATTTGGGGCGGGAGTTCCGGAACTCTGTGGTTCGACGATGTGCAGTTGAAGGAGACCGCGCTGGCGTTGGTGACCCGCCGGCCGGGAACGCCTCTGAAGGTCTACGATCCCAATCATCCTTCCACGGTCTATCGCGAACGCAAGGATTACGACTACATTGCCGATCCACACATGACCGATACGCGCACGCCGTTCACCGATTCCTATCACGCCCCCCCGACAGTGAAACTGCCGCGCAAAACCAGCCTGCGTCCCGGACAAGTGGTGGCGATGGATTTCTACGCGGCGTTTCCGATTCCGGGCGCCTACGGGATGAGCATGTGTATGACCGCGCCGGGCACACGGAAATGGCTGGAGCGGAACGCCGAGGCATTGGGGAAACTTGCGCCGAAAGGAGCGTCCGTGCTGCTCGGCTACGACGAAATCCGCCAGATGAACTCCTGCGCGAGCTGCCGCGCGAAACACATGACAGCGGGCCAACTGCTTGCCTGGAGTGTGGGACAGTCGCTCTCGATTTACGGATCCAAGCTGCCCGGATCGCCATTCTTCGCCTGGAATGATATGTTCGACCCGTATCAAAACGCGGTGGACAACTACTATCACGTGGAAGGCAGCCTGGCCGGCTCATGGAAAGGCCTGCCGGCGAGCGTCTCGATTTTGAACTGGGATCTAGGCCATCTGAAGAAATCGCTGACGTGGTTTTCCGGCGCGGATCCGCGCCAGCCCGTCGCGCACCACCAGGTGATTGCAGGCTATTACGACTCGGGAAACGGCGCGCAAGATGCACAGAACGAGCTGGCGGCCGCTCATGGCATTCCCGGCATTGATGGCCTTATGTACACATCTTGGGGCAACAATTATTCGCAAATGGAAAGTTATGCAGAGGGTGTACGGAAAAACTGGAGCAGCTACGAAGCGAGCGTCAAAAAAGAAAAGAAAAGAGCCGGTGTCCGCACTTTGTGGTTGGCGTCCGCCGGCTCGATAGTGTTAGTGGCAGGAGTGCTGGTTTTTGTGAAGCGCCGCCGAAACTGAGCACCGCGCGTAAGCGAGGACTGCTACACGCTGGTCGCTACGCTTCCGGCTCAGAGTCAGAACGAAACCCCTTCGCCATTAAGTCGTGGGCAGCGGCTTACCGGCTTCCAGAGCCTTCGCGTCCTTCAAGTGTTTTTCAAGCGTGGGCAGAGCCTGCTGGGCGTAAGTCTTGATATCGGCGCTCTGTCCGTTCTTGATTTCGGCTTGGTATTTCTTGATTGCGGCTTCGTGCCCGCGGACCATGTCGCGAAGGTATGCCCGGTCGAATCGGGCTCCCTTTTCTCTCTTCAGCATGTTGATCATACGGTTGCCCGCCTTGTCGATGCCCTTCGGGACCGTATCGCCTGCTTTGCCTGCCGCCGCGGTCAGTTGATTGTAGTCGTTGGTGTGATCCGTGGTGAGCATCTGGCCATAGGTCTTGACGTCTGCCTTCTTGGCCTGGTCTTGCGCCATTTGCCCTAGGTGCGCCTCGAGCATGTCGGTCTGCCCGGCAAAATCCACGAATGCCTGGTCGTTCCCCATGCTGCCAGCCATCTTGTTGGCCTGGCCGAAAGCGGGAATACAGGCTAGTGCACAGCACGATAAACCCGCAATAATGAATCGTTTATACATCCACATCCTCCCTTTAGGTAGATTAGCTGCTGGCCCATCTCACAGCACCAGCAAAAATACGTGTTTGAACAGCAACTAGGATACAGTACTCTCCCTAGCGGTCAGTGTTTCTGACCTACTGAAAAGTCACGCGGCGAGCCGACTTAACCGCCTTGTTCTCGAATAACTGCGAGAGCACTTTATCCGGCACCGGCTGATCGGTCTCCACGATAGAGATGGCCATGAGCGGCCCACCTTGGCGATGCGATGCGGCATCCTGGCGACCCAGCGCAAAGTTGGCAATGTTGATGCCGTTTTTCCCCAGCACATTCCCCAAGTAGCCGATAACTCCGGGAACATCTTCGTTTTTCGAATACATCAGATTGCCGCCGAGAGGCGATTCGCATGCAATGCCATCCACCTGCAGCAGTCTGGGATTGCCCAGCACGATGCCTCCGGCGGCGGAAATAGCGCCTTTATCGGTTTCAACCTCGATGCGAATTGAATCCATGTGCGTACCCGAGGGCTCGCGCTGTTCGATCACGCGGAATCCGCGCTCGGTGGCGATTTGCATGGCGTTCACCATGTTGGCGCGATGCTCCAGCGAACGGCTGAGCACGCCGGCCAAGCCGCTATTGCGTAAGATCTGCGTATGTCCGTCGGCGAGGCGGCCGAAATAGACCAAGCGAATAGTATGCGGGTTACCTTCGGCGATGTGGCCGAGGAAAGTACCCAAGCGTTCCGCCAAATCCATATACGGCCCGAGCGAGCGATATTGTTCGGCGGTGAGCGCCGGCATATTGACCGCGTTCAGCGCGACGCCGCCGCGTAGATAATCGATCATCTGCTGGACAATGCGGATACCGACGATCTCCTGAGCCTCTGCCGTCGAGCCCGCGATATGTGGTGTCGCCAACAGCGGCTCCAGATCGAAAAAGGGATCGGCGCCGGGAGGCTCTTTTTCGTATACGTCGAGGGCGGCGGCAGCAACCTTTCCGCTTTCGATGGCCGCCCGCAAAGCGGCCTGGTCCACCAATTCACCGCGCGCGCAGTTGACGATCCGGACGCCCTTTTTCATCTGCGCCAATGCCTCGGCGTTGATCATATGGTTGGTTTCGGGCGTGAGCGCGACGTGCAAGGTTACATAGTCGCTCTGGCGATATAGATCCGGCAGCGGGACTAGTTCCACTCCGATATCGGCCGCGCTTTGCGAACTAACATACGGATCGTGGCCGATGATTTTCATCTCGAACGCTTTGGCGCGCTTCACGACCTCGCGCCCGGTGCTGCCGAGTCCGACAACGCCGAGGGTTTTGCCGCGAAGCTCGTTGCCGAGAAATTTCTTTTTCTCCCATTTGCCGCCCTTGGTCGAGGCGCTGGCCTGGGGCACGAAGCGCGCCATCGATAGCATGAGCGCCAGAGTGTGTTCGGCGACGGAAACGGCATTGCCGCCGGGCGTATTCATCACCAGAACGCCGGCTGCGGTGGCGGCTGGGAGATCCACGTTGTCGACGCCCACGCCGGCGCGTCCTATCACGCGCAGCTTCGGCGCTTTGGCCAAAACATCTTGGGTGACCTTAACCGCGCTGCGCACAATGAGTGCATCGGTATCGGCGAGATGAGGCTGGTACGTTTTTGGGTCGGCGACCACGACATCCCAGCCGGATTGGCCCCGCAGAAGCTCTAATGCCGCCGGGGCGAGCGGTTCCGCAACAAGAATTTTCATCGGATTTCCGCTCTTAGCTGACCGCGACCGCTTCCGGTTTCGGTTTCGGTAGCGCCACCTCTGCGTATACTTTCTGGGCCGCGGCTACGGCGGAGCCAAACTGCACCGGCTTGCCGTGAGCGGCGAGAATCAATTCCAACTCGGCGACAATCGCAAATAAGTCGTGAAAGTCGAAATATCCCAGATGCGCGAGACGGAAAATCTGCCCTTTCATCGTGCCCTGGCCGTTGCTGATGATCGCATTGAAGCGGTTGCGAAACTCCTTCACGATGACACCGGAATCCATGCCCGCGGGCGCCTTGACGGCAGTAACCGACGAAGCCGGCGAATCGGAGAACGCTTCGAGGCCCAACACTTTAACCGATTCGCGAGTGGCCCTGGCGAGTACTTGCGCGTTTGCAATCAGATTGTCGATGCCGATCGACTTGACGTACTTCAGCGCCTCGGCGAATGCAACTAACAAGGCGATGCTTGGAGTAAAGACGGACTCGCCGTTGGCGGCGGATTTCTTCTCGCGCTTGAGATTGAAATAATAGTGGGGCGAGGTTGCGGAATCGGCCAACGCCCAGGCTTTCGGACTTATAGAAAGGAAGGACAGGCCCGGCGGAATCATAAATGCCTTCTGCGAGCCGCCGACGACCACATCGAGTCCCCAGCCCTCGATGTCGAGCGGCATAGTTCCGATACCCGTAATCGCATCAACAACGAAAATGGCGCTGGTCTTCTTGACCGCCAAGCCCATCGTCTTCACGTCGTGCTGCGTGCCGGTAGAGGTCTCGGAAGCCTGCACGAAAACGCCTTTGAGCTTCTGGTTCTGCGCCAAAGCTTTTTCGACCTCTTCGGGCTGCACCGCCTGGCCATAAGGCGCGGTCAGCACGGTGGCTTTCATGTTCCAGGTCTTCGCGATTTCCACCCAGCGCTCGCCGAATTTCCCCGCCGAGCAGACCAGCACTTCATCGCCGGGAGAAAAGAAATTGGAAGCCGCGGCTTCGAGCCCGCCCGTGCCCGACGACACCAGTACCAGCACATCGTTCGATGTCTTCAACACCTCCTTCAAATCCGAAAGCACCTGCTTGTAGAGCTTGCGAAAATCATCTGTCCGATGATGGATATCCGAACCCATCATGGCCTGCAAAGCCGCGGGCAGAAGCGGGGTGGGACCCGGTGTGAGGAGGCGTTGTTTTTTAATGTGCATTTTTGTGTTTTGTGAAGGAAGGTTTCCGCCGCTCTTGAAGGAGCGAAAGAAATTTCAGGATATCAGAGGGAGAACGGAGAGCCGGACCAGCAAAACCGCGATTAGAATGCACTAACTTGCTTATGCTAACTCATTTCTTTTAACAACGTGGCAGAGACGATTTGCAGGAACGTCCAGGTGTAGCTAGCCGGGGACCGGTCTGGCGGTCCCGATGAACTTCGGCTAACAGCAACGCACTTGACTTAATGCCTGATGCTTAAACTGGGTACATGCCGAAACTCAGCCCCCGAGCGTACGCGCGGCATCGGGGCGGTTCGCCCACTTGGGGTCGCTTAGGCTCCCGGCTCGGTTTGGAAATTTCGAGAGCCAAAGTGAACAGCATTGCGTCACTAACAGCAATCACTCCCGGATTCTGCTACGCAGATCCTGCAGCGCTTCTCCCTCGTGGCGGAAATCTTCGACCGAATATTCCAGCCAGACTCTGTGTTCGTTAAGGAGAGCGTCCACTGCCCAGCGTGACGGGCCCAAAAGCCTTTATTGCACGCTCACCGTGACCGTCGCCAGAGTATTAGCCGGAGAGGTGGAGATACCGGAGGTCGCGTCCTGAAGATAAAAGGTCGTTCCGTTCGTGATCCATGCACCGGTAGTGGCCGTGCCGCTAGGGCCGCTGACGGCGACCAGCGGGCCGTCGGGCGACCCGACGTGCAATTCGAGTGCGCTCGCATTCGGCGCCCACCAACTCAGCGTCGTCTGCGCATAGCCGGATTGACCAGCGGCGGCGGGATTCGGGGTGGCAGTAAGCGTCGGACTAGTGTCGCCGGCCAACTGCATGGTGACGGTCGCCAGCGTGTTTGAGTAGCTGGTCGGGTTTCCGTTGCCGGCGTTTTGCAGGAAAAACGTCATGCCGCTGGTCACCCAGCTTCCGGTTGTGGCGCTGCCGGTATTCTGGCCGGAGGCAAACAGCGGACCGTCCGGACTATTGACATGAATCTCGACCGTGCCGGCGGTCGGCGCGCTCCAAGTGAGCGTGGTCTGGCCGTAAGGTGTGCCGGCGACAATGTTAACCGGATTCGGAGACGCCGTTATGCTGCCGCCGATCGATTGCACATGAGCAGTCACCTGCGCCAGCGTGTTGCTTGGATTGCTTGGGTCTATCAATACAAACGTAGTTCCATCGGTCACCGTCGCCGGCGTGGTGAATGTTCCGTAAGCGGAGGTCGAAGTGGTCACCAAAGGCCCGCTCGTGCTGTTGCGGAAGATGCTGATGCTGCTGTGGCCGGGCGCCATCCAGGAAAGCGTCGTCTGGCCCACGCTGGTTCCCGTCGGAACGAGCATCGGGTTCGGGCTTGCCGTAAGCGAAGCGCCGCCTAAATGGAGAGTCAGCGAGGCCAGTGTGTTCGCCGGATCGGTCGTATTTCCTTGCGAGGCGTCCTGCAGGAAAAACGTCATTCCATTTGTCACCCAAGGACCAGTCGCGGAGCTGCCCGAACTGCCGCCCGCGGCAAACAGCGGCCCATTCGGACTGTTCACGTGGACCTCGACCGAATTCGATGTGGAAGTCCAACTCAGCGTGGTCTTGCCTAAACCGCTGGGGCCAGCCGGCACGGGATTCGGATCGGCAGACAATGTTCCCGTATTCTTCTGCGATACGGGAGTTCCCGCGGTTTGCGCAACCGGAATCGTAACGATGTTGCTGATGAACGCATTCTGCGCAATCCACACGGGCGTCGTGGCATTGGTCGGGAGGTCGCCCGGCATGAGGACCTCGATGCGGTAAATGCCGACCGAGCCTGTGGGAATGCCGGCGTTGATCACCTGGCCGGTTTCGCCGTTCACCTCGGCATTCACAGCGTTGGCAACAGAGTTCGGTTCCACGTCGCTATACGGAGTGCCAGACACGGCATTCCCGGAGACAAGCACGCCGAGGCCGGTGCCGATGAACGTAATCGTCTCGTTCGGAATCGCCGGATTCGACGGCGTCACCAAGCCGCTTCCGGCGTTGGAGCAGCAGGTCGCATTTGTATAGGGGGCGAGCGAGATAAGGGCGCCCGATTTGCCGCTGGCCCCGGCCACGCTCGCGGCAATAGGAACCGACGCGGTTGGATTTTTCGCCGTCAGCACAACTCGATTGAACAAGCCCCCTATGGAAGCGGTCACGTTTGGATCGTTCGCGTTGTTGATTGTGTTCACTAACCCGCTGACGATGGTAGCCAGCGTGTCGCTCGCTAGCACGGTGTAGGAATAGGCCTTTCCATTGACCGAAATGGTCGCCACATCGCCTGCCTGTATGGTGCCTTCCAGATCGACGGCGTCGGTTGCCGCCGGAGCGTGCAGCGCGGCATAGGCCGGACGAGGCTCTTTCGCATTCGGTTCTCCGAACAGCCCGGGGCTGCCCGGCGACATGTTGATCGGACTGGCATTGGTCACGGTTACGCTGCCGTCGGCGTGGGCCGTGCGCACGAAGACGCTGCTGCTGTCGCGATCGGTAAAGTTAAAAGGCACCTGGGAGATGATCTGGGACGGCGACACTTTCAACAGCGGCGCTTGAAAGCCATCGATCGATACCTCCGCGCCGCCAAGCGACAAAGGCAGGGTTCCCTGACAGGCATCGGTCGAGGTGTTCAAGTTGCAGGGATCGTAAGTGTTGTCGGCCAGGTTGGTGCCGTCGATCTCGACCAGTGCGCCTGGGGCGAGCATGCCCGCGTTGCCGCCGGTCAAAGCCATGCCGGATGTCGTTGCGAGGATGCTTTCCGTGGAAGTGCCGGCGGTTGGGCTGGCGGCAAGCGTAATTGCATTCAGGCCGACATTTGTGTTCCGCGAGTCGAGAAATACCGTATCCGGAGTCGGACCCGCCAAGGCGATAACGTACTGGTCGCCGCCATTGGCATTAATCAGGTTGATCAAAGCCTTGGTAACCGACTCCAGCGTGTCGTTGCTCTTGATCGTGTATGTATACTTGTCGGCCGGACTGGAGCCAATCGTAATGCTCACCGTGTCGTTGGCGGTTAGATTTCCGCTAGACTGCGTTGCGCTAAACTGCACCGCGCCGACTTGCCGGAGCAGCCGGCTGGCGGCATTCACAATGGATAGAGGCGGCAGAGGCGTATCGCCCGGTGAATAGATGAGAACCCGGTCGTTGGTGGGATCGCTGACGTAGAGATTGCCGCTGTCGTCGAGCGCCAGAGACATGGGCGAGGGGATCGTATCCACGCTGGCAGTGATATCGACGCTAGTGCTCTGGATCGTCTGCTGCGCGGACGTGACCATATTGCTGTAGAAATCCTGCTGCCCAAGCGCGGTGTCCGCCGAAGCTCCGTTTGCAGTGGGAATCGAGTTGAAAATCAGGACGCGGTCGTTTCCGCCGTCGGCGATGAACAGGCGGGTCCCGTCGGAAAGCGCATAGCGCGGGAAATCCAGGCTTGCGGCGCAACGGTCGGGATACTGCGGATTGCCGCTGCTGTCGGCGCCGACAGAGGCGCACACCGCTTCCTTATTGTTCGCCGCCGTGCCCGTCATGTCTTTCTGGCCGACGACGACATCCGCCGGCTGATTATTGGTGGTCGGAATGCTGTTCCAGATCAGCACCCGGTTATCGCCCAGATCCGACACATACAAGCGCGTTCCGTCGGAGGTGACCGAAACAGGATCGTTCAACTGAGTGGCTGATGTAGTGTCGCCCGGCTTGGCCGCGGAGGTAAAGCTCGGCTGCCCCAGAACAACATCGGCCGGCTGATTGTTCGAAGTCGGAATGCTGTTCCAGATCAACACCCGGTTGTTGAAGGTGTCGGCCACAAAAAGCTTTCCGTTCTGAATCCAGACGCCTTCGGGCGCACGCAGCGAGGATTGGGTTGTGCCGGCGGTGTTGGTTGTGAAATCCGGCTGGCCGATCACGACATCCGGCGGCGCGCTCGAGCTCTGAGGAACCGTGTTCCAGATCAAAATACGATTGTTCTTGGTATCGGCAACGGCGAGGACATGGCCGTCGGTAGTGACCGCGGTTGGAATCTGGAGATAGCCTTTCTCGGTACTTGCATCGCCGCCCGTAGCGGGTGTGGGCACCTTGTCGATTCCCGGATTGGTCGAAGTGAAGTCCGGCTGGCCGAGCTGGAACATGGCCGGGAATCCGCACAGTGGGCAAAGGTTGCTGCCGCCGGCAGCGGCGAACGTGGACACGTCGGCGTGAACATCGGGCACCTGACCGGTATTGAAAACCATGATCCGGTTGTTGCTGGGCACCGCGCTGATATTGTTCGCATCGGCCACGAAGAGCTCTGGCGTGCCGTTTACGTTTGCCCATGCCAGGCCGGAGACGCCGCCGAGAAGTGTCTGGCTCGCCCCCTGAACGATATGGGAAAATGCTTGCTGGCCGAAAACCGCACGCGCCGCTTGGCCGCTAACGAAACTCGCAGCCGGGAGAAGAGAACAGGAAGCTAGCAGAGATACAAAAAGACCGGGAACTTTCATCGATAAAAAGGATTGTCCGAAAAGCTAGCTCAGTATAACAAGGGGTTCGGACGTC
>DASVGP010000264.1:0-15016 GCA_036379475.1 Bryobacteraceae bacterium
TCGGAGTGTCTCCAGCAGGCGTCGTTCAAACATCGGGTCTTCGAGCGAGATCACAACGCAGCCTTTGCCGAACTGACTGGCGAGCCCGTTAAACTTCGCCTGAAAATAGCTGGATTTGGCCAGGCAAATGGCGGGTATGCCTTGCGCCAGGGCAAATACGGCGGCGTGATAGGCGCCAGTTAATACAATCCGGCATCTCTTCGTTTCTTCGATTAGAGAGCGTGTGGTCTCAAGATGCCGGCCGCCGTCGGAGGGCGAGCCGAGAGCCTGAATCAGGCTTCCAGTGTTTCGGACATCTCGAAGCTGATGATCGCGTGCGATTGGAAGAGGAATAAGGGGAATCGGACGGTCGCAAATAAACTGCGCCAGAAGCGGTCTCAATATTTCGAGGAAGTTGCCGTCCACACCAGCGGAAGGAGCAATCCGTACATTTAATCCCAGACCGGTACCGGCAGCGGTGTCGGAGGGCGTATAAGCCAGCTCAATCGCCTCATCACCGCTAACGCAATATCGCGTGCGCGGCACACACATCGACTCCAGCAGGGGCGCTCCCACGATACCCTCCCGCAGACTCAGCAGATCGACCTTGAGCAGAAGCTCACGGCACACCGAGAGCACAGTTTCGTCGGACAAAGGTCCAATACCTTGGCCGAACATTGCACAGGGAATCTTCCTACCTACCGCTGTACAAACCAGGTTCAAGGTGACCATTGCTTGGTCGCGCACGTGATCGGTGAGGAACCCCTTTCCGCAGATGACAACCGCATCGGCCGAATAGATGGCGCGAATAAAAGCCTCAAAGTCCCGCCTCTGCGATCGGGGCATAGTTAGGCGGAAAAACGTCCCTAGTAAACGTGGGCTCCGGCTGCGGAAGGCCGTCTTGATCCTTCGCAAAACATCGAGAAGCACCGGCAGCACGAAGCGCTGTCCCCTGGGTAGCACGATGGCGTCATCAAACCAAAGCCGCAACGCAGCGCCGCTAAGCGGCTCGGTATCGGGACAGTGACGCGCCAGCGCAGCCGGTGTATCGGTAATCACCTGGATGGTCGCCCCGGGCGCCATGAGCCGCAGACGGCGCACGGCTACTTGGAGCATAGCCAAGTCGCCGAGATTCAGGCAGTTGTAGGTTCCAGGATCAATCAAAATACGCATCGAACGGACCGCCTTACGCGAACTGAATCGGGTGCGGAGACTGGTGCGAGGTCTCTCCATCTCTTGGAGGAACGGCGGGATCGTTGCGGCCTGGCTCCTTCACGGCAACCACCCCACATCGGAGCAATTCATCAACGATTGCCTTTACAGTTGCAAAGGAAACACTGGCAATAATCGCAATGTCGGCGATAGTTCTTGTGCCATCGATTAAATCCAGAACGCGAAAGAGCGCGCGGTTGCCCTCCGGGTTTTCGTAGGCGTCAATGTGAATTCCGATCCGCGAGCAGAAAAGTTCTCCCTGAAACAGATTGACGGGAGTGATGTTGTCCTCCAAAACGTCAATCATCTGTAACACTAAGTCGCGCGCATCTTCTAAGTGACGAAGCGAAGTAATCTCCGGCGTATCGAGGCTCGAATGATACTCGGGGTACGGCCACGCCGCCGCGGAGGACGGCAACACGCGGGAGAGCGATAGCATTGGGATCGAGAAGCCCGGAGAATTGAACTGCCGCTCGTCGTTGCCAATGATATCCCTGTATTTTCCCGACCAGCCATATGGATCACGCTCTTTGAGTGCGAGTTCAAAACATTGATCCACCTCGGAATTCCCAATCATTGAATGTTGCAATGCCGCTGGATTAGGCAGGCCAAGCATCTCGAGAAAGAGTCCGCCCTTCATGTGCCGCGTCTGTTCGCGATGATGGGTAAGATAGGCAATCGAGCCAATGGTCTCGGGAACGATGAGGAACCGATATGTGTACCTACGCGTCTCGCGCTCCAACAGGCGACGCATCACGTCCATCCCAACCACAACTCCGCTTAGATCGTCATTTACCATATGCGGATGGCACAGATGCGCGCATAAAACGATAGATTCATCAGAGCGCCCCGGCGCAACTATTTCTCCCACCTTAAGGGTGCCGTAGCTGAAGCTTGTACGAATTTGTACCCGGTAGCGATCGTCGTTTAGAGAATCATAGAGTCGTTTGGAGCAGCAGAGACCCCAGTCTCGCTCGTAGTATTTGAAGATGAATGGAATTGCATCAGGAAGTAATGGATGGACGTGAAGATGCCTTAACAACTCCTCGCGGGAGATCTCACCCTCGAACGGAAGAGAGTAGGAGAGGACGTGGAGAGGATGATCGGCGTAAGAGAATAGCCTCCGTCCATCAATCGTTTCCAGCCATGCCTCATGGCAGGTCCATTTTTCCGGAATAATCCAAGTTGAGCACTCGGTACCCGTCGGATACTCGTGAATCGTGGTTGGAAGTTGCGTGGCGAGCGCGTTTAAAGCCGCATCATATCCGTGCGACACGATGTCCCTGGGGAGTGTCCATAAGGCGTCAATCATTTGCGGCATAGAAGCGTTCGACGGCAAACGAATGTCGAAGCGCATGCTGTTCACGCGCTGATCCTCAATCGTGGTGGGATCGGCCGCCGGTCCGGTAGCCGTAAACCACGGGTCCGCCTTCAATGCGTCACTAAGCAAGTTAAAGAAAGCGGGCGTGTCCACACAGACAAGTTTGCCGGACCCAACCTGCCCCACTCTTGCTACTCCGAAAGTCCGCGCGAGTTCGTCGACGCGGGTACCATCGGGAATCCCGTTTTCGGAAAGAAGATGGACATTGAAGATCCAGCCGCTCTTTCGCGCTTTGCCGTGGTCTCGAATTGTGCCGGTGAACAGTTTTTTAAAGCGAAACGGAACCCCAATTGTTTCTTCCACGTGGTGTTGAAACGTTGCTTCTTCAAGGCCCACGCCGATCATGCATATCTTTCCGCCCAACCGGTGAAGGCGATCGTGCACGGAACCGCTGCCAAAACAAGTGTTCGGGAGATGTTCGACCAAGTACTCCGCGGATGGTCCCAGAGCGCAAACCGAATGTATAGGGTCATACGAACGCCTTACAAGCGGTTGTTTGCGAAAGAATTCTAGAAAATCCCCCGAGGTGCTCCAGGGGCCACCGGCCGTAGGCGTCTTCTGAACATCGAACAATTCCTGCCGGCAAAACGAGAAAGTGTAAGTGGGAAGCACGATGGTTCCCGCGGGGCCCACGGCTTCAAACAGGGCGTCCAGAACGAGCCTATTTCGCTCGCCCGGGTTATGAGCACCCTCCAAGTCGCCTAGCTGATCGAGGGAAACGTGGAAGTAAACCACGTCTCCATCTGAAATGCCGGCATCGCGCAGACCGGTCAGCAGCGCGGATCGCGTATAGCCGCCCTTTGTTGTCGTCGTCGTCATACTACCTCTCTATAAACCTGGCGTTCAATAGCGGCAGAGAAGGATGCAGCGTTACGTAATCCAGGATGTCTTGCGTCGTAAACAGAGGCCGTTTATGCGAGAGACCCTTTAGCACGGACGCTATTAACTCGTAATCTTCCGGATAATCAAGGGTCCAGCGGTGTTGCAGAAAATGTTTTTGTGGGTCCTCAAAATTATTTACTCGCATGCCGGATTCCCAAAAATACGGGACTACATGCTCCCTCTGATGTGCCTCGGTGGCGGTGCGCCAAACACGTTCTAAGGAGGCAATCGGCATAATGTCGAAGTCCAACCCATCTGCAAACGTGAGCGGGTGCCTATTGGTGACAAGATCTATGTTTTGAAACTGGGGCCGGAAGAGGCGGAGCTGCTCATCTATCAAGACGGGATCGATTAGTGGACAGTCCGACGTCACGCGCACAATCGTGCTGAGGTTAAACCGCTTGGCAGCCCGGTAATACCGGTCGAGCACATCTTGCTCGCTCCCGCGAAAGGCTGGTATGCCATCGGAGTGGCAATAGTCGGCAATCACATCGTCGCGCTGATTTATAGATGTCGCGACAATGACGACGTCCAGTTGCCGGCACGCCTGCAGGCGGTCCAGCAGATGACCCAGGAGCGGTTTTCCTGCGCCGGGAAGCATTACTTTTCCCGGGAGCCGGGAAGATCCCATACGGGCCTGCACAATCGCACCCGTCATCTCGTCTCTCCGTCAATACAGCACGCCAGTTGAGGACTCGAAGAATTTATCCGGCCGCAGTAACTCTGCATGCATCGATTAAACGGCCTGAACACCGGCCGCGCCGCTTTTCCGGAAAACCACTTTTCAACCGGCCCGTCGCTTAGCGCAAGGGAGACCCTGCGCATACCCTCTCGAATCGCCTCCAGCGTTTGCGAAAGCTCCGCCTCGCCATGCGCGCTCGTGATGCTTATCCACGGAATGAGCACCCCCCAAGAGATGAGCTCCTCATGAAAGACCATATGAAGGGCCGGCCAGAACTCGCCATTCGGGTGAGTGCATAGAATCTGCGGATTGCAATCGAAGCCGATGATTCGGACGTAGTCTGCAACGCCCTCAGACGCCGCAAGCTCGCGCACTGCCTTTACCAATTGACCGCCGAGTATCCAGATATGCGCGGTGACATTGATTCTTTGGCATTCCGTCAGTGTTGCCATGCACGCGGCCAGACCGGTGGTCTCGGAACTGTGTGTCTGTGAGAGGAGAAATACTCTCGGCTTGTCATGCCGGAGCCCGCCAAGCTGCATGATTTCCTTTCGTCCCGCCAACAGCGAAAACGAAAAACCGTTTGCATATGCTTTTCCGAATGTGGCGAGATCGGGATACACATTCCATAAATGATGGGCGCCGCGGATATCGAATCGAATCCCGCTGATCATTTCATCGAAGATCAGCACGCTTCTTTCCTTTTGTGTCAGCGCGCGCAAGTCGCTGAGAAAATCCTCTCTTGGTTCCTCGTTCTTCACGGGCTCTAAAATGACGGCGGCGATCTGTCCCGGGAACTGACGATATAGCTCGACCAACGATTCCAGATTGTTGTAGGAAAATCCCAATGACAAGGCGGCAATTTCGTGCGGTACGCCCGAATGCATCGGCGTGGCGCCAATAAACCAATCGTGGACGCTGAAAAAAGGGTGATCCTTACAGATCGCGACGTACTTGCGGCCGGTGTGTGCCCGCGCCAACCGTATAGCCGCTGTGGTCACATCGGAGCCATTTTTGCCGAACTTCACCATTTCCGCAACGGGTAAAAGATCGGTCAGATATTCGGCAAGCTGGTACTCCAAAAAGCCAGGCCTTGTAAAATTCAGCCCGCAATCGATCTGACGCTTGACCGCGTCGGACACCGCCGGGTGATTGTGGCCGAGAACGAACACGCGGTTCCCCATCGCCCAGTCGATGTATCGATTGCCATCAACATCCCAGCAATAGGCGCCACAGGCTCGTACCATCAGCTTTGGCGACAGTGCGGGGAACTGATCCTCACCTTTGCTATAGGTATGGCTGCCGGCCGGCACCAGCTCATGAAATCGCTCGTTAATCAGATTGCTTTGGGCAAAATTGCGTATCGGACCAGGCATTGCTGTTCACCAATCCTTCCATTTCCATCCAGCGGTCAGGCGCGATAGGTATACCGACTGGCCTTACGCCTGTGTAGTACGCGTTGGCAAGTACCCGCGGCGGGCCGACTTGCGGGGCAACATAAGCAGGTTTGAGCCCTCGCTGCACAGGTGATGTTTTCGCTGCGAGCGTATCATGTCGACGACCCGTTCTTGTTCCAGGCTGGTCAATCCTACAGAGCAGGGAAGACTCAACCCCTTCCGCCATAACTGTTCGGCGACTTCGCCTCCAACGACCTGGCATCCGGCGTGAGCAGGCGACAAATGCAGCGGCTGCCACAGCGGTCGTGTTTGGATGTCGGCGGATGCAAACGACCGCATAAGAGTCCGCGAGTCAACTCCGTATTCCGCCTCTTCTACAAGCACTGTATACATCCAGTAAACACTTCGCGCCCAAGGCGCCTCTTGCATGGGATAAATTCCGGGAAGGCTCTGAAATGCGTTCTCATAGGTGCCGGCGATGTCCCGCTTCGATTCGACGTAGGAATCCAGCACCTCCATTTGTGCCACACCGAGAGCGGCCTGAATATTGGTAAGCCGGTAGTTAAAGCCAACATCGCTGTGAATGTATTCCCAGGCGTCTGCCTTGGCTTGCGTGGTGAGATGCCGGGCACGCTGGGCCCATTCCTCGTTGTCGGTGACAATCATGCCGCCGCCGCCCGTGGTAATTAACTTGTTCCCGTTGAAGCTGAAACAGCCGATATCGCCTAAGTGTCCAACATGCTGCCCGTCGTAGAGCGCGCCGAGGCTTTCGGTCGCATCCTCCACCACGACAAGGCCGTATTTGTGCGCCAATTCCAGAAGTGGCTTCATGCACACTGGGTGGCCCAAAATATGCACGGGGATGATCGCCCGAACTCTCCTGCCGGTAACTCGGTTGAACAAAGCGGCGTCACGCCATACGCAGCGCGTTTCCAAAAAATATTGAAGCCGCTCCACATCCATCTGCCAGAAGTCATTGTCTACGTCAATAAAAACCGGAAATGCACCTAAATACCGCACCGCGTTGGCTGGTGCGATAAACGTAAGATCGGAAACCAATACTTCCTCGTCCGGCTTAACACCCGCGACCAGCAGGGCAGCATGAAGCGCCGCTGTCCCACAGCTAGTCGCTATGGCATGGCGGGCGCGTAGCCGGCGGGCCATCATCTCCTCAAAACGGATAACGTAGGAACCGACGGAAGATACCCAGCCGGTGTCGAGGCATTCTTTTACATAGGTCCACTCATTGCCCTGTAGCTGTGGGGCACATAGTGAGATCGGGTATCTAGTGGTTATGGCGGATTCTGACATACAATTAGTTACGAAACACGGGATCGTCAAACGAATGAAGCACACCGCTGCGGACTAGGCGGGCGACCTCGCGAATGCCGTCTTCCACCGTTCGGGTGGTCTGAAAACCAAGCACGCTCGCAATTTTGCTGAAAGACACGCGATAATCGCGCGGGTCTTCCTGTTTGTGTACATATTGGACGGTGGCGTACGGAGCTTGGGAGCGGATCAAATTGACTAAATCCAGCTTGCGATAGTTTTGATCTGTAGAACCCACATTAAATACTTGCGACCGTAGCGTATTCGTGTCAGCTTGCAAAACGGCTGCGATGGCGGCGGCCGCATCACGAACGTGAATGTAGGGACGCCAGAAGTGCTCACCGAACACAACTAAGTGCTTTTTGATTAGCATGTCCATTGTGAATTCATTGACGGTCAGATCAAAGCGCATCCGCGGAGAGACCCCGTACACCGTGGCGAATCGAAGCGGAGTCACGCACAATTTGTCCGAGGCGCTCAATTCGAGCAGGGTCTTCTCGAATTGAACTTTAGTCTCCGCATAGAGAGAGACGGGAGCAAGCGTCGAGCTTTCGTCGACATAAGCATCCGGGTTCGCCATTTTGCCGTAGTTGCTGCACGTGGACGCAAACACGAGCCGGGAGACGCCCGCACGGTGACACTGCTCGAGCAATTCAAGAGAGCCGCCGAGGTTGATTTCACGAGCTTCCTCCGGCTGGCGGGAGCACGCGGGGTCGCCGACGATCGCGGCTAGATGCACTACAGCATCAACCTCCCGCAAGGCCGAAGACAGTGTCCGGTGATCGCGGATGTCGGCGTGCACAAAATCGAAGTTGGGGTGATTCCATGAGGAGAGAAGCGAATGTCCGCCATGCAGAAGCACGTCGTACACAGTCACTTTGTGTCCCTCCCCAAGTAGCAGCGGAACCAGAGTGGAGCCCACATAACCGGCTCCGCCGGTAACTACAATGTGTAAAGGAGTTGTCATATCATCTTTCCCAAACGCACGTCTTCGTTGGCTCTTGCGTAGTCCTTGTGCTGTCCGATATCGAGCCAGTACTCCATGATCGGAAAGCTAACGACGTTACGGCCGGCTTCCAGAAGCTCCTTAATCAAATCCGTCATATCGCACCGGCGGCCGGCGGGAATAAAGTAGGAGACAAGGGGCTCCAGAACGTACACGCCGGCGTTTACAAACAGCTTTATCGTCGGCTTTTCGCGCACCCTTTTGACGTGTGTGCCTTCGCAGTCAACAACGCCATAGGGAACTTCCATCTCGTAGAGCCGCACGCCGACGGTAAGATCGGCGCGATTATCTCGGTGGAATGCAAAGAGATCGTTATAGTTCACGGCGGTAAGAACATCTCCGTTGATTACCAGAATGGGCTCCGTGCGTCCGCTAAGAAACCCGAGCCCTCCGGCGGTTCCAAGCGGATGTTCCTCTGTTACGTAGGTGAGGTCCACACCAAAGTCGTGGCCATCTCGGAAGTGGCCTTTGATTTTGTCTGAGAGGTGATGTGTTGTTACATTGACGTGCCGGATGCCGGCTTTTCGAAGCCGCTCCAGCGTCAACTCCATCAGCGGGCGATCGCCGACGGGCAGCATTGGCTTTGGCACGTCGAGCGTAAGAGGCAGTAAACGCGTGCCCAGGCCACCCGCCATGATGACTGCTGACATTTCCAAATGGTTTTCCACCATCAGGTCGCGGCGCAAAATGAGGCCGGTGGCGCGCCCCGCATTATCCACCAGCGGAAGGTGATTGATATCAATGCGATTCATGATTTGAAGCATCTCCGTGGCCTTCACTGTGGGGGGCACAGTCAGAGGCCGCTGAGTTGCAACTTCGCTGCAGGGATCCTGGAAAGTCACGCCCCGAAGAAAGCCGCGACGTATATCGCCGTCGGTAAGAAGGCCGCGGAAGCGGTCGCCCTCCTCGCATAAGACCAGTGCACCAGTGCCTGCCAGGTCTAGTTGCTTGATGGCGCATTCAATCGTCCGATGCGGCGAAATCCTGACGGCATCGAACCGGTGCTGGGCGCTTTCCACAACCGTCATTGGCCGCTGTTGCGGAAACGATTCTCTATCGCTTTGAATCTGTTCTCCAACGTCGTTAACATGCATACGAGGTCAAGCCCCAGTCTTGTTCCTGGCGGCCAATGTGGCCGTTCAGGTCCGTTTGTTTCGCTCTCCACTTCCTCTATCCGTATGACAGAGTCACAAGTCTTCACGTAGACTCCGTCAGCGGATCTTCCGACCACGGCCCCCGGCTTTGCAATATAGCTGGGCCAGCTAGGATCGTAAAACGCACGCCAAATGCGAATCTCCCCGTCAGCCAGCCACGTTCGCGCTCCGGGACCCGGACGAGTAATTGCGCGGATCTTATTGTGCAGGTGAAAACTGGTATCGTTCCAGTCCAGCCACTCGTCGTCACGACCTCTGCCGGGAAAGTATGTTCCCTCTCCGTTTTGCGGATAACCCTTTTCTCCTTTCGCAACCAATCGGACAGTATCGATCACGAAAGCGGGAAATACCGAGACAACTCTGGCGAGAACGTCTCCATAACCGTCCGTCCATGAAATGGGTAGCGTTCGCTGAAGAAGGATGCGGCCCGTATCTATTCCGTCGTCGACAAAATGCGAAGTGAGGCCAACTTCCTTTTCTCCGTTCACTAGTGCCCAATTAATTACGTTTCGGCCTCGATAGCATGGGAGCTTACCCGCGTGGAAATTGACTAAAGGCAGAGACACGGCAGAGTAAGCCGCGATATTGAATATCTGATTGTAGGCAATCGAAAGCCCAAGATCCGCTCCTAATGTCGCTAGCATGGATAGAAATGCCGCTGCGTTTACGCGTTCGGGCTGAAATACTGGTATCTGATAGCGCGTGGCGGCTTGCTCGAGGACGGGGCTAGTCGGCTGCACTCGCAGGACCACACCCGTGACCGTGTGTCCCGAGTCAATCAGCGCGGCGAGGCTATTTGCCGCCCAAGCGCCGTCCCCAAAAAGGCAAATACGCATGGAATATACCGCTGTCAGAGCGGACGATGCAGCCCACGGACGAGCGACCGTTCCACTAAATGTCCGACCACTCGAGTTCTTCTTCGCTCTCAACGTCGCGCTTCACAGCGCGGCCGACAACATACCTTATCTCGTCTGGATTGATGCCGTTCCCAGGTCTTTTGTAATCGAGATCTGCTGCGGTAATTTTTTCACCAGCTTTAAGCGGTCGGGCGAGCACAACGCGCCGGCGAAACACTGTCCGCTTGTGAAGTTGCTCTGATGTCAAACCGCGCGTGGCCTTACCCAATGCGGAAAAGACATTCTTAGACTCAGAGACTAAATAGCTTAGCTCGGCGGGATCGGCGGAGATGGCATGATCCCAGCCGTCCATCTGTTTGTCGAGAGTAAAGTGCTTTTCGATGATACACGCGCCTAAGGCAACTGCGGCGATTGGAATCGAAGTGCCTAGGCTATGGTCGCTGTATCCGACAGGAACATCAAACGCCGTCTGAAGCGTCGCCATATTGCGGAGGTTGACAATCGCGGCGGGTGAGGGATAGATAGAAAGGCAATGGAGCAGAGCTACTGGAGGTGCCCCCGAGATCCCGAGCATAGCCAGAGCTGCTTCGATTTCCCCTAACGTTGCGAGCCCGGTGGAGAGGAGTATCGGCTTTCCCTTCTTGGCGACATATTCGAGCAACGGAAGATGATTGACGTCCATGGAGGCGATCTTGTACGCGGGCACATTCAAGGATTCCAAAAGATCGACCTCTTCGAACGAAAAGCAACTCGAGAAGAAAGGGATACCGACCTCCTGACAGTCCGCCGCAATGCGGCCATGGGCTTCCGGTGTTAATTGATAGCGTTCGAGCTCCTCCTCAAGCGTGCTGCTTCCAGCCTTTGTTCCATATCGCGTATTGCGCTCGTATTCTGCCTTGGAAACGAGCGATCGCTTGGTCCAGGATTGAAATTTGACCGCATCTGCTCCGCAATGCTTTGCCTCTTCAATGAGCCGTCTGCAGAGGGATAAGTCGCCGTTGTGATTGGATCCGATTTCAGCGACGATAAACGGTGGTTCGCCAGGGCCGACTAAGCGGCCAGCAATATTCAGTTTTTCCATATGCCCTCCAGTTGTGAATGCGCCACATGCCACCACCAGACGTACTCCGGCGTCAACCTATTCAATGCCGTTACGTATTCGTGTAGGCACGACGGAGATAGCACCATGGCGCGATAGAATTGGCCGGTGTGGTCTCGCGCGGCTTCTAATTGCTGTTTGCGATCTCGCGACATGCCCCAAGAGTTGGTAAGCACACAACGATAATGGTCAACAACACGTCTAGCTGCGGTTAAAACCTGTGTTTCCGTAAATGGGCCGAGCACGCTCGCAATATTGGTTGCATGCTGACGATAATGCATACGCGGGGTGTAGTCGAAGCCGAAATCGGCATTGAGCGACCAGGCGCGCGTTGCTAGCAGCCAGTCGATCAGTACGCAGTGCTCGGGGATTGGCAGGCAGCGCCGCAAGATCTCCGCTCGGTAAGCTGAGTTTGAAAGCCCGAAGACATTTCGGGTGGGCAGGAGGGCATCTGGCCGGCTTGCCGGAGCGGGTGAGAAGACGCGCCGAAGATCGCATCCGTGTTGATCGATCAGACGGAGCGCACATCCCGCAATTTCGTGGCCACACAGATATTCGCGTGCCGCCTCAACGCGAGTCGGCTCGAGAATATCGTCCGCATCGACCAAAACGATCAGCCCATAACGTTCGGTCAGTAAATCGAGCGCCGCTTGCCGTAGAGTTGCCGGACTCGCACTACTCCCGCCGTACAACCACGTAGCGGCGATTGTGGTTTCAGCCGCCTTCTGCACGGCGTCTGCGGATAACGCGTCCACGCTAATCCATAAATCAAAGTTCCGGTCGGTTTGCATTAAGACAGAGCTGTACCAGGGCCGGATATAGCTTTCGACGCCCGGATAAAACGCCGTGTAGAGCGCGACACGAGAGTTTCCTTGAAGGTTTACCATGCCGTCCATCCGCCTTCCACTAACAAGTTGCTACCGGTTGCGTATGAAGAAGCACTGGAAGCAAGGAAAAGAGCTGCTCCCACGATTTCCGATGGCTCCATAAGCCGCTGCATTGGGCTACTTTTGCTGAAGCGCTCGACAAAAGATGGTTCTTGATGACTTGAAACACCGTGAGGGGTTATGCAGTTTACACGAACGCCGCGTCCGGCCCAATATGCCCCCAAGTATTTTGTCAACATAATGACACCGCCTTTGCTGGCGCTATAGGCAACGGGATTGCCCAGGGAATTCCCTTCGTATAGAGATGGATTCGAGGAGACAACTCCATACGTGGAGGCAAGGTTGATAATGCTTCCGGTGCCTTGCTCCAACATTAATCGGCCGACCTCACGGCAAGTCAGAAATGTAGCTTTTAAATTGACTTCCACAATCGCGTCCCATAGTTCATCGGGAAACGTTTCCGGCCGCGCTTCTGTAAATCCAACTGGCTTGTAGTGGTGGCTGTTGACAAGAACATCGATATGGTCGAACCGCTGCAGAACATCGCGAATAACTGCGGTGATTTCAGATGTCTTCGTTATGTCGGCCTTGAGTTGCAGAACGCGCGCACCGTCCGGCGGCGGAACGCCGTCCCGCGACTCTAGTGAGGTGATGTCCACGGCCGCCACTGCGGCGCCTCTTGTCGCAAATGCACGCACAAGCTCGCGGCCAATCAGCCCGCATGCTCCCGTAATAACTACGGTGCGTCCTGACACATCAAATAATGGATCGTAGGATTGCATTCGAAGGTAATACTCTCTTAGATAGAAAAAGGGGACCTAGTTCAATATAAAGTAAAAGAGGAATGCGAACGTGATCTTAGTCGCTCGACAATGATGCGAGAAGCGAATCGCAGGCGGCGGTGCCTATGCTTGCCCGTTTGAGGGCAACCGGCATTACGGTACCGTCGGGAAGTGTCCATCGGTAGGGGATCATAACCGGTGTGGACCGATGCGCCAAGCCCCTAAAGTTGCCGGTCAGGCCGACGCTTTCCAATTCTGCGTCCACCTCAAATGCTGCCACGTCCTGCAACCGAAGAATATGCTCCCGCCCATCCGCCGCGCGAATGGCAAGTTTTACCGTATAGCTCTGCGGGAGAAGCGGAACCGCCTCGAATGTGCAGGAAAGCACGCCTCGCCCGCTAAGAGTATCCGGCTGGCATCCGTCGAGGAGCATGCTGGCGGTGAAACATCTGCCATTCAGACTTTCTATGACGATCTGCACGTATGGCCTCCGTATGGGCTTAGCAGCGTCAAAGATCACCTCGACCGTGAGGTCTTCGCAAGGGCCAATCTGCCGTGTCGGAATTCCATCCGCATTTCTTACAAGGACCTGCTCAATAGAAAACCGGAAGTCGGAATTGACGAATCGAAAAGCGCCCTCGGCCATGGCATTCAAATACGCCGCCACCACATCATCGACCTCACCGTCTGCCGCAACGGCCCCGTCTTCGAGCCAAATCGCTCTCGAGCAGAGATCCTTGATGGCTGTCATGTTGTGGCTGACGAACAAAACCGTTCTCCCTTGCTGGGCCACCGCACTCATCCTTCCAATGCATTTCTTTTGAAAGGCGGCATCGCCAACAGCGAGTACTTCATCCATTAGCAGTATTTCCGGCTCCAATTGCGAAGCGACGGCAAAGGCTAGTCTGAGATACATGCCGCTCGAATAATGCTTAACGGCGGTGTCGATGAAGCGCTCCACTTCAGAAAATGCGACAATTTCGTCGAAGTTCTTCTGAATCTCAGCTCTCGTCATTCCGAGAATGGCACCGTTCAAATAAATGTTCTCTCTACCGGTCAGTTCAGGATGGAACCCAGTTCCGACTTCGAGGAGCGCCCCGGTGCGTCCACACATATCCGCGTAGCCTTCCGTGGGATCGGAAATCCTTGAGAGAATCTTCAGTAATGTGCTCTTCCCGGCGCCGTTTCGGCCTACGATACCAACGACCTGGCCGCGAGGCACATCGAATGACACATTCCGTAGAGCCCAAAAGTTGCTTTTCTTTCGGCTCCGGTTCGATGTCGCTCCATTTTCACTCCGCGAACGGCGCTGAAAGGGCGCCGCGGCCAGACTCGCCACGTGATCGCGAAGCGTCTGGTACTTTGCCGGCCGCGCTCCTATCGGAAAGCTCTTCGACAGGTTGCAAATATGAATGGCGATGTTACTCATGGCTGTAAATCAGACGACGTCTGCGAATGTCCGCTCCACACTCCGGAAATACACGATTCCGGACAACAGAATTAAAAGTGCCGCTATGGCCGATGCCACAGCCATCGGGGCGGTCAGCGCCGTTGTTCCCAGGAGTGCCCACCGAAAGCCTTCGATCACCGCGACCATAGGATTTAGCCCATACCAGGTCCGCCACGGTTCATGAATCAAGCTACTGGAGTAAGCAACCGGTGTGGCGAATAGCCATATCTGAACCAGGAACGGCACGACATAGCGGATATCGCGGTACTTAACATTTAATGCCGAGAGCCATAGACCGCATCCCACCGAAGCCGCAAGCGCCAATAAAAGAAAAAGTGGAAGCCAGATAATATCCAATGTAGGGCGCCTATGATAATAGGCCATCAAAACAAACAACAAGAGCATGGCGATCAACAAGTCGACAAGGCCGGCAAGAATGGTCGCTATCGGCAACGACAGCCGTGGAAAGTATACTTTTTTTAGCATGTTAGAGCTGCTGACGAGACAACTCGAGGAAAGCGTCAGGCCATTGGAAAAGAACATCCACGGAATGAGAGCAACATAGGAAAAAATCGCGTATGGGACCCCATCGGAGGGTATCTTTGCAAGGCGTCCGAAGAATATCGTGAAGACCACCATGCTAAATAGAGGTTGAAGAACTGCCCAGGCGATTCCAAGAGCCGTCTGCTTGTAGCGAACCTTTACATCTCGCCAAACAAAAAAATACAAGAGCTCACGGTACGTCCACAGCTCAGCCAAATGTAGGTAGTGCCAACCCCTCACAGGCTCAATTCGAAACGGCTGAGTTGCCGTCAATCCAAACTCGGTGATATTTTCCATAAAAACAGGAAAGGGCGTTCCGCTGCTTCAAACGGCCAACGCATTCTCCGATAACGGCATCTCGATCTGCGCCTCAACC
>DASVGP010000265.1:0-29342 GCA_036379475.1 Bryobacteraceae bacterium
CGTGAACGGTGTCCTCTACGCGACCACGCCGAAAGTGAACGTGATCGCTTTGAATGCGGCGACGGGCAAACTGCTCTGGCGCTTCAATCCCGACGAAGGCCGGAAAGTTTTTTTCAAAATGCGGAATCGCGGCGTCAGCTATTGGTCCGACGGCAAAGCAGCGCGCATTTACTTCGCCTATCGCCAATACCTCTATTCCCTCGATGCAAAGACCGGTAAACCCGATCCGCATTTCGGCCGCAAGGGGCGGATCGACCTTAGAAAACATCTTCGTGAACCGGAATACTCGATCGGGCTCTCCACTCCGGGAGTCGTATACAAGGACCTACTGATTATCGGAAGCCTGACGGCGGAAACTCTGCCTACGCCGCCCGGCGATATTCGCGCCTACGACGTCCGCACGGGAAAACTTCGCTGGTCCTTCCACACGATTCCGCATCCGGGCGAGTTCGGCTACGACACGTGGCCGAAGAACGCCTGGAAATATAGCGGCGCGGCGAACAACTGGACAGGCATGGCGATAGATGCCAAACGCGGCCTGGTTTTTGTACCGACAGGCTCCGCGGCTTACGATTTTTACGGCGCCAACCGCGTGGGCAAAGATTTGTTTGCCAATTCATTGATCGCTTTGAATGCCGAAACCGGCAAGCTGGTCTGGTATTTCCAGGATGTGCATCACGATATATGGGATCGTGACTTTCCTTCTCCTCCCAGCCTGGTAACGGTGCATCGCAATGGCCGGACGATCGATGCGGTTGCACAAACAACCAAGCAAGGCTTCGTCTATGTCTTCAATCGGGAGACCGGCAAGTCTCTCTTCCCGATTCAGGAACGCCCGGTTCCGGCGTCGGATCTGGAAGGTGAGGTCGCTTCGAAAACGCAGCCCTTCCCGCTGCTTCCAGCTCCATTCGCTCGCCAGCGCCTCACCGCCGATATGCTGACCGAGCGAACGCCCGCGGCGCACCGGGCGGTCCTCGCGCGCTTCAAAAAACTGCGCAGCGCGGGTCAATTCGTGCCGGGTTCGACTCAGGGCACCATCATTTTCCCGGGCTTCGATGGCGGCGCGGAATGGGGAGGCAGCGCGTTCGATCCCAAAACCGGGCTTCTGTATGTCAACGCGAACGAGATGGCGTGGATCCTCCGCATGGTCAAGCAAAAACCGTCGCCTTCGGCCGGCATGTCTGGAAAAAGTTTGTATCTGGCCCATTGCGCGGCTTGCCATAAAGCGGACATGAGCGGAACGCCGCCTGAGTTTCCTTCGCTAAAGCACTTAAAAGATAAGTATTCGCCCGAGGAAGTTGGTGGCATCGTCTACAGCGGGGCCGGCCGCATGCCCGGTTTTGCCCATCTTGGTTCCGCGGCCATCAAAGCTCTGGTCGGTTACGTGATGACCGGCCAGGATGGCAGCGTTCATGCCCACGAAAATGCGAAGTTTTTCATGAAATACCTCAGCACCGGTTACCCGAAATTTCTCGATCCGGACGGATATCCCGCTGTGAAGCCGCCGTGGGGCACGCTGAACGCCATCAATCTCAACACAGGTAAGTACGCCTGGAAAATCCCGCTCGGCGACTATCCAAGGCTCGCGTCCAGAGGTTTGACCAATACCGGCAGCGAGAATTATGGCGGCCCGGTAGTGACGGCTGGCGGCCTTGTGTTCATCGCGGCCACCAGTTACGACAAAAAGTTTCGCGTCTTCGACAAAGCCAACGGCAAGTTACTCTGGCAAACCACGCTCCCGTTTGCGGGAAACGCTACTCCTTCTGTTTACGCAGTCGACGGCCGCGAATTTGTCGTGATCGCCGCGGGCGGCGGCAAATCCAAGGCTCCCCCGGGGGGAATGCTGGTTGCGTTTGCCCTGCCAAAATAGTCGGTACCTGAGAGATTCGTGACAGTCAGTGAATTGTGGTCACTGTCTCGTTGCCCCCTAGCGCGGCATGCGTTTTGCGGTGAGGCGTTGGGTCGGGAGTTGTGGCTGTCCCGGATTTCCCGTCAGGCAGCTTTTGCGGTGCTCATGGAGTCGCGCATGGCCTGGTGAGTGAGATTGGCGGCGCGGATGCCTTCGAGGTAGTCCTCGATGGCGGAAATTGAAAAATCGAAGCCAAATGCGGCCGGGTCGAAGGGCTTGTTGTCGCGTTTGGCGGCGAGATAGAGTTTCGCGGCCATTTCCAGCTCGTGCTGTTCCTTTTGGATGCGTTCTTTCTGGAGCTCTTTTAACTCGGCGGTGTCTTTTTCGCGCTGGCGGCGCAGGCGGGCTTCCTGAATGTGCAGATTGCGGAGCTGCTTTTCGTAGGCGAGAAAGGTTTCGAGCTCGATGAGGCCAGTGCGGACGGAAGCGTCCTCATTTTCGAACTGAGCGGCAAACTGGATGCGGCCTTTCGCGAAGATGGCCATTTCGAGGGAGAAGATGCGCTCCGTGCGCCAGGAATTATCGGCAAGCGATTGGACGAGCTCGTGCTCGCGCTGCCCGGCAGGTTGGAGGTCCTTCATATAGCGCTGGACATGCTGTTCGTAGGCGGCGGCATCGTCGGTGGGGAGGAGCACGGTGCGGCCGGTGAGTCCGGTCTTGACAGAGTTGAGGGCGGATTTGGCTTTTCCTGCCGGAGTGGACGGTCCGGTGGAGAGCTGGGCATTCTGTCGATTGGCATCGATTTGGGCTTGAGATGTAGAGGCGTTCATAAGCTGCCTGAACGTAGCATGCGAAGAGGCGAAAACGAACTTTTCACATGTGGAAAAGTCGCAGAAGTAGATGAATTGGCGGGAGAAAAAAGTTTTTTCAAAATTTGTGACCTATTTTGCGAACTTCACGGCAGACCTGAAGCTCAGAGGCTCTGGTCGGGTTCTGAAAGGGGCATCGGACGGAGCCGTGAACCAGAGGGAGCGGTCTGCCAAGTGGCGCCAAAAGCCTCATAGTACGGTTCAGCCATGACCATGATCGAGGCAGACTGGAAGGTATTTAAGAAGGTCAGGATGATTGCGTTGGAGCGATTTTCTCAACGCGTTCTCGACCAATCTCAGGCCATCTGCAACAAGCAATCGCTCACGACGCATCAGAGGTATCGTGAGCTCTACAAACTGCTTCAGGTGCGGAACAAGGAGATGGCCCAGGCGTTCGATGATTTTCGGCGTTCAACGGCGGTCTTCTGCTTGAGTTCATGGTGAGTTACGGGCTGCTTACCGAAGAGGAGCTTTCGCAGTTCAGCCCCGAAGCGCGCCGTATCGCGACTGCCGAGTTTTAGGCGTCGAGCGCCAGGCAGGTTCCCGTTTGGCGCGTAGATATTGACAACGCGAATGCCGCCGATCACAACTTCGAGGAAGCGGGCATGGCTGTCCGCCTCATTGCCAATCGGCGTTGTCGAAACGACTCAATCGGAGAACGAGACAGGATCGCCACGCCGTTGTAGGTCTTCTGCGTAACCGCCGCGAAAAAAGCCGGCCGCGAGTTAGTTAACTTTTCAAGCGGAAGTCAAACGGATAAGAGGATGCCTCTATAATGCTGAATTTCTTCGCATCAAAATGAGCGGGATTCAGTAAGAAGTTCGCTGTTTCCGGCACGATTGCGCTCGGCACCCGCAGCAAGGGAGTTTCCTTCTTCTGAAGCCACGCCGTTCCCAAATCCCGCGTGCATTCCAAGCGTGATTGCCACTCCGCCGGCAGCTCATCGAGCCGGATCGATTGGATCGCTACTTCCGGCGCCTCGATCTTCAGCATGGTAAAGTCTGGCGGGACATCATTGGTGCTTGTATGGACGCACACTTCAAGCAGCGCGCTGGCCGGGCTCTCCGCCAGATATACAACGGGTTGGCCAGCATGGTGCCACCGGCCGGGTGACCGCAATCCTCCGGTTCCACTGAGGTCTCGATGCCGGCTGACCCTCCATAGAATCATTTAGATGAACATGCCTTCGTCGATTTGAATCAGCAGTCCTTCCACAATCCGGCTGCCCATATCGGTCTTGAGAAGCGACAGTGGTGAACGCCCCTCCAGTCTCGGATGGAGTTTGCGCAACCACTCCAAAGCCCGCTGCCGAGTTCCGTAGACGGATTCCGCTAGTGAAATCGCCCGGATCACCCGCAACACCCGGTCCGATTCTTCGATGGTCAGCTTCTCGCGGCGGGAGCGCCGATGCTGGAGCGTACGCAGAGGAATCACGATGGCATTGATTTCCGAGCGCTCCAGGCCAAGATGAATCAGCCGATTGATGATGGCGGGTGCGAGCCGCTCCTCTACAATCCGCAAAAGCTCAGCTTCTGTGACGGGTGGCTTGCGTCCCAGCCAGTTACCGATTTGGACGTTTTGTGCGTTCATAATCCAACCCCTACTACATTATGCCTTAGAAGCTCTGGCAAAATGTCGACTCGGGCCGGAAACAGCCTGCTTGTCCAGAAGTGTAACGGCTAGGTCTGAGACCTTGAAGAAGTATCAATCGAGCTTTCGGCAGAGATTGAGGTGTAATCCGGGAGTTTCCTCATGCCCCAGGCAGGCCGGGTTCCGCAGCAAACGGTCTTTTGGGGGCGGGTTTGGGTGTTTACGGCGGGCTTTGGAGCGTGGCCGGCCTTGGCGCTCTCGATCGTGGGCACGCTGAATGTGTTTGGCGCTGCATCGTCAGCCGCCTCGGAATCGGAGGACAGGTTTGTTCATCATAAGCCAAGCGCTCCGCTCCTGAAGAAAATTTGGAAACAGGTCTGTCTCCTTATTCCACGCTTAACAAACGAATCGCAGCCAATCAATTTGTGTTGATGTTCTTCGCAATGGCGTGCTTGACCTTCGCTTCGAAAGCTGTCCATGACATGCCGGAATAGGCCGTTTGTTGGTTGTTGGCTATGATTGGAAACACAACACCTCTCTGGATTAGGTAGGCCTCGCCGATGGCGTAGCTTTGGACGTCCTGACAGATGGACGAGGGGAACGCGTGTGAGGCTATGCATGAGCCCTTGCTCGGCTTCCAGATGAACAGGAGGTATTGTTTTCCTATACCGACAAACCCTTCGTGCATCATAATAAACGTCTGCTGGTGCCCGGACGGGAATCGGACGGCTCCTCCTAATTGGAGCGCGGAGATGTGTGCGCCTGCATAAAGCCCGTCCTTCGCCTTTCCCTTCAACACTTGCAGGATCTGCAGTTCGAAGCGGGAATAGACCAGTTTATGGTTGTAAGCGACCCGGGTCTCGCCGGTAACGGGGACCGCTATTACTACGTCGGAGCCCTTTGCCGGCAGGGCATATGTAGGATCTCCGTCGACATACGTCCACGTATCTGTTGTGGCTTCTTCAGGCCCATTCAAGCCGGGGTCGGTAATTGGGGTACTGCCAAATAACGCACTCGATCTATACTCCCAAAGCTTATCCTTTGGGTGCTCGGATATCTGTTCTTTCGAGAGATCCAGAATCGGAGGAAAGGCGGAATGGGGCGGAAGCATCGCCAAAATGTGCTTGCGTTGCAGTGAATAGAAGTATTGCAGTGTTTGGTGCTGCCCACCACCAGCGGAATCCTGCTGGCTCAGGCCAGTGCCGACGATTAGCAGACCGACGAGCAAGGAAGCCGCCCGTCTGCTAGCGGGCCCTGTGCCGCCTCGCGGACGGCATCTACCGATGAGAGACGATAGCATCGGCCACCTTAGGTTGAGTCGCTTCGCCCTTCGCCTGAGCGATCAATTGCCGCAGTTGATTGGCGTCCCGAACTCCCAAAATACGGCGGCCGTTGATAAACAGCGTCGGCGTCGCATCGATTTTGTTGTCAGAAGCAAGATTTATGTCGCGCAGAACCAGGCCGAGGGACATTTGGTTGTCTAGACAGCTTTGGAACCGCCCGAAATTGAGCGATTTGGCGCGCTTAGCGAACCCCAGCAGCTTTTGGTGTATGTTGCCGGGAGTAATTGTTGCCTGATTGTCAAATAACTGACTGTACATGGACCAGAACGCATCGCTGTTTTGAAGTTGGGCGCACGCCGCTCCTTCCGCGGCAGCTCGCGCCCAGGGGTGCATACGTAGCGGAATATGGTGAAACACGAGCCGTACATTGTCCTTTTCTTCCGGCAACACCTGCTTCATAACGTCCGCAAGCTTTCGGCAGTAGGGGCATTCGAAATCGGCAAATTCCACGATCGTGACCGGGGCATTGGCCGGGCCTTCACTCGCGCCTTTATTCTGCTCCAGATCGCTCATGAGCGATTGCTCTTTACGGCGCTCCTCGACTGCCGGGTCGAGTGTTGTGTCAAAAACGTTCGGGTTGAGGAAACGCTGATCCGGAGAAAGATATAAAGTCAAATCCCAGGTTCTAAAGGAATTTTTCCCCTCGAACTTCACTTTGTGGTAGCAGGTGCGGGGATCCAGTGTTTCACCGATCACTTTTACGGAGGTGGAACCCTGCAGCTTGTATCTCTTGAGAATATACTGAGCCAGGTCCTCCTTTTTGCTTTCGGATAGAGCCGCGGAGGGGCATCCGCCGGAAGCCGACGACGACGGGGTGCCTGCTAACAGCCCAGGCGCAAATACAAAAATGAGAAGCCAAGCAGCTTTGGTGTGCATCAGTTTTTTGCCTCCGGCGCGACCTGAACCAATACGTCGTAACAAAAGTTACTTCCATGGCCCGCTTCGTCCTTGATCTTTGCGCGGTACCGAAATTGATTGCCATTCGCGTCGACGTAACGCGAATTCGTGTACCTTAGGTCGATCTGAAAGATCCCAAGCTCCCGCAAAGTGTGGAGTTCCTCGGGCTCGCTGATTCCATTGTGATTCGCGTCGATCCAGACATGCAGGTTATCGTAGATGCTGTCGTCCGGATCGATCGCGCCATTC
This sequence comes from Bryobacteraceae bacterium, assembly GCA_036379475.1. Lineage (GTDB taxonomy): Bacteria > Acidobacteriota > Terriglobia > Bryobacterales > Bryobacteraceae > Bog-105. The sequence goes on from DASVGP010000265.1 coordinate 6,798, forward strand.
CCGTTGCCTCCGTTCATCGGAGCGTCGAATAGGGCGAGAGCGCGATATCCGTTCGGGTCATCGCTCTTGGGCTGAACGGTGTCATTGCCAAATAGTTCGGTAAAATCGTCGATGGTTCCGTTTCCGTTGCGGTCTAGCGCAAGCCATCCATTTCGCCATCTCGGATCGGTCCAACTCATCTTATACGGCGATTCGTTCGCGAAGACCCGGAAATGCACTCCGTTGCTTACACCGGTCATGTGAAAACCCTCGCCGAATGCATCGACGATGATCGGTGTCGGCGGGTTTTCCGAGCTGTAGCAGCAGTAATTGGACTGGTACCACCCGTCAGGGCATCCGCCGGACGGATACTTGCAGAAATCAGTTGCAAAAACATTCGTCCTGAAGTCGCTGCAGAGCGCGCTATCCGGGCAACTGCCGGAGCTACCGCTGCCGCACTGTCCGGCGGTTCCAAGGACGTCTTGATAGTTGTTGCAATTGGAACCGCATCCGTCGCAGGCTTGGCCGCCGCAGGTATATGTGCTGCTGGTGCCCGTGTCTGCAAAACCAAGGGTGGTGCCGTTAGTACATGTCGGCTGGTCCGGTGGTGGTGAATTCTCGGCCATGCCACAGTTTGCATAATCGGTTGCAACTGAGTTGACGACATTTAGATCGCACGTTGTTGGTCCCGGTAAACCCTCTGTCATGTTCTTAGCAAGATAATCCCACCCGTTTGAGTCCGGCGAAACAGGCTCGCTGTCATCCATTACGCTCCAACTTACGATGCTGTGAACAGTTTGGCCGCTTGGCAGGGCAATATTGTATACGTTTCCACAAGGGTGGCAGTCATCGAGACCAAACGTATGCCCGAGTTCGTGGGCTAGGGTATCTGTCAAAGTCGTGTTTTCGGTCATGCTTTTAATGATTTGCGTTTCCACAGACAGCCGCCGGCCTTGTGCATCCGTCCCTTTATTCGTTGTCAGCGCGCGGTGGTGGGTTATCAAATTTCCGTTGCTGTCGAATGTCTGTAGTTTATTATCTTGCACCGGGTGTACTAACATCGATTGCGGACCTCCCGCGCTAATATAGAGCTGGACAGGAACATATTGGCCGTAGTAGGCCTTTAGCTTGTCATTCCAAGCTTTAACGGTTTTCTTAGCCCAGGCGGTTTTTTTGTAGCCTGTAAAGCCGATATTCACCCGTGCGCCACACGGCCAAGTTGTGGCGATCGTATAATGTCCGGGGTGGAGTTTCCCGACGCACGCGGTGTCGGCGTTAGCGAAATTCGACTCGTTCTCCTCGTCCGTCGCGAAATAGCCGATATCCGCGCTGTTCGTCGCTCCCGTGTTGGTTGGGACCCCAATCGGCTGCCAGCCATACCACGAGCCTGCCGGGGAGACTTGCCAGTCGTGATACATATTGCCATCAGTGCCGATGCCGAAGATCTCCAAGCGGCCATCGAAATTCATGGCGATCGCGGGCGGCGCATTGATGATGCCGCCGAGCGAATTCCATCCCGCGAACCCGTTCGATTGATAATCAACCCAAGGCGCACCTCCGGGCGAAATCACGAATGCCTCCAGATAGGTGCCGCCGTCCAGTGCCGCGGTGGGAGATCCTACAATGCCGCCGCCCATGGTTTCGCCGCTACTCCAGGAAGAGCCACTCGGATTCCACTGCCAAATGTGCCATCCGGCTCCGTCTGTTGTTCGATCGAAGACTTCCAATCGCCCGTCATTGTTCACGGTTACGGTTGGCGGCGTTGCCATGTTTCCATCTCCGGCCAGCACGGAGAACCCGGACCATGCGCCGCCTGGCGTGGTTTGCCAGTTGTGATAGAGAGCGCCGTCGCCACCGCCGAGCACGAAGACCTCTAGCCTCCCGTCTGCATTCTGAGCCACTGCGGGTGATCCGGCGATGAAGCCACCCAACGATGTCCATCCGCTCCAATTCTCAACGCCAGGAATCTCTTGACAATTGGTCCAAAGACCACCGTCTGTTCCCAGCGCAAAGATTTGCAGGCGGCCGTCGAAATTCCGGGCCACGACCGGCGGAGTTGCGATTGCTGCTCCGTCCAGCGGAATCCAGCCCGACCAGCCGCCTCCCGGCGAGACCTGATAATTGTGATACACAACATTGCCGGAGTTGCGGACAAAGATCTCCAGCCGTCCATCGGCATTGACTCCGGCGATGGGAGTACCGCTGATGAGCCCTCCCAGAGAAACCCAACCGCTCCAGGATCCCCCAGGGGAGGTTTGCCAGTTGTGCCATGCCGCGCCATCAGAACCGCGCGCGAATATCTCGATTCGCCCATCGGCATTGACAGCCGCCGAAGGGCCATTCGTAAATGTCTGCGCTAAACAAGCTGCGCATCCAAGGAAAAACCAAAAAGGCAAATACTCGTTACAACGGGACACAACTCCTCCTCCGGTTTGAGACAGCAATTTGGGATTTACCCTCCGCGGAATACTCGGAGAGCAAAGCAGTACTCTTGGTACGAAGTGAAGCTCTTACCTACAGTGCAGCCCTGGTTTTCTATTAACTGGCGTGCAGCGGATATAGATTACGTCAACAGGGGAAAAATTGCAATAGTACTTTAGTTCTTAGTTTGAGAATGAGTAGCAAAAGGTATGCTAACCTACGGAAAAGTGTAAGTGTACTTTGGCCTTGTGGCTGTGATCGAGTGGCCAGCCGGGAAATGTGGACAGAGGCGCAGCTGGACTGTAACACCCGTCACAACCCGGCCGCGCAAGTGCTCTCTGCTAATTCCTTGAATGCCCTGGAGGCTTGTAATCCTTCTCCTCCAGGTGCATCAGGTGCACGGAAGGCAAGAACTTCTTGTCTCCGTAGAGCTTCTGGAGAACGTCGCGGGAAATCTCGCCGGTGAAGGTCTTGTTATGCCGATTCAAATGGTAAGCCGCTTGCCAGAGCTGCCCGAGGGTCCTCGCGCCATCGGCGATGCACTTCGCAGTGGCCTTGCCGAACGCATGCCAAAGCCCCTCAACGACGGCGTGGCTCTGGCCGCCGCCTAACTGCTCATATGTCTTACACAGATCCGCCGGCGGAAGATACTGCTGCGCGCGAGCCATTAATTCGATCGCGGCCAAGCCGGCCTCAAATCCGGACTTGATCGACGATTCGTCGCGTGCCTGCGGGCTTAGGCCGCTTTCGCCGAGCGTATTTTTTTCCGGGCGTTCGCCGGACGCGAAGCGTCCAGCACCGTCGGCCAGCTCGGGTGCATAGCGGTCGATCATCACCTCTTCGTAAGTGCTGTGCACGCCGGTGCTCGCGCCATCCAGCCCGTCCGAGTCCATCGAGGTGTGCAGCGGCTGGCATGCATCGCCCAGATAGTGCCCAAAACACCCGCGGCGTAGCGGGAATCAGATGCGCTCGCTGCCGTAACCAGATAATCGAAAATCTGCCAGACCCGGAACGGGAGCGAACCCATATCGACATGCTTCGCGTGGCTTGTGGAGGGCGGGGGAGCGCTCTCATAGAATGCTTCCAATCCGCCAGGTTCAGCGCCGAAGCTTTGATCGGCTTGTGTCCGAAGTCCACACCGCTCAAGTCGAAGAGCGTTTTCCCGTTTGCGCCGGGGAGATCCATATCGGCATAGTGATTCCAGATCCTGCTGACGAACCGGTCAAGTGACCGCCATCGCCGGGCATCGGAGTCCATCGAGCCCGGAAGGGGCGATAAGCCAGTCGAGCTATTTCATACGCGAAAAAGATCCTGTGGCCCTTTGTGCAGACGCTGCTTTCGAAATCTTACTAGTCGCATATCGTGCCCTCGTAACAGCCACGCTGCACCGCTCTGATCGTCGAGTGACCGAATTTACAGCTTGTTTACCGTTCTGTGACGACTACAACTGCCGTTGCGCTTAACGTCGAGTGAGCAAGCTTAGAAGAGATTCCAAAGCTCGATCCGCAATTACAAGAAAGGACAGGACTATGCGTAATTTACCGAGTAGCTCGACGAGAGGTGCAAACCGACGATCGTTTCTGAAGAAGAGCATGGCGGGAACAACGGCCCTAGCCGGTACGATGTTTGGCGGTGGGGCGCTCGCCTTCGCTGACGACGAGAACAGTGAGCGAGAGAAAGGCCGCAGGCTCACCAAAGGCGATGCCGCATTGCTCCGGTTTGCCGCTGCAGTCGAAATCCTCGAAACCGACTTTTGGATACAGTACAACGAACTCGGAGGAATCCCAGACAGCGAAGTTCCAGGCGGAAGTGGCAATCCGGTCTATACCGCTGCCCTTGCAGTGCTGGATTCGGATATGGCTCAGTACATTCACGACAATACCGACGATGAAATCACTCACTTCACGTTTCTAAACGCCTATCTGGCTTCGAAGGGAGCCGAACCAGTCAGCCTAGAACCTTTTCGCACTTTGCCGGGTAGTACAGCTACTGGGTCGAGCGGAAATCCACGGCTTACAAACCTTATGCAACTTACTCTGGACACCAGTTGGTGGACTCGGTATCGCAGCAGCGCAAATAACCCCGATCTCGATCCAACATTTGTGTTTCCGCAAGCCGTACCGGCTTTGTCCATGGGGCAATTCACTGCTATTCCCAGAAGCGATGCCGACCTCACTCCCCCACTCCACATTCAGGCAATCGCCAACACAGCCGGATTCCATATGCCGACCATCGAACAAGGCGGCACTACCCTTTACCCTGGGATGGCGCAGCGGGCGACCAGCGTAGAAGTTTTGCGGATACTCATCAGCATCGGCCCCACCGAAACGATGCACTTCCAAACCTGGCAGGACAAGGCCGGCAATGCTCCTCCTCTGACCGACCCAACAAATGGATTGGTGTTTCCGGATCTCAATTCCCCTCCTTTTGACACGGAGGAGTTCCAAACAAACCTGATCATGCCCGAACCATGCCCATTCCTCAGTCGAAATCTCCCGGCATGTTCCGTTATTCGCCCTACCGAAACCAAGGGGGTTGCGAAGAGCGTAGTTAATTTCTTGACGGCGATGGGACTTTTCCTCGGTCAATCGTCTGACTTTTTTGAACTTTTGGGCGACTTGGCAAACGAGGCCGATCAGGCGAAACGCGGCAGGCTTTGAGAGCTGATTCGAAAGGCAACGCCTGCTGCTGATTCGCGTGGCCACTTGGGGTACTTGGGGACAGTATGTTTACCTGTTTTTGGAACCAGTTACGTGAAGGCGTATGTTTCAGAAACAGGTGAACAGGTGTCCCTGGCCCCTCGCAGGAACCCGCTACGATTGGCTCCGCTGGGAGATCCGGGACAGACACGGAGTCTGTCGGAATAAAAAGAAAGTCTACGAACAATCAATAACTTACAGACATCGAGTTCGATGTAAGTGGTTGATATTCCGTCGTAGAAAATCTATCTCCGACAGACTCCACCATAACTCCCAATTCCGATTGCCGTGCCCCGACAACGGTCCGCGCGTAAGACCAAATAAACCAATCGGGAGTTGCGGTGGCTGTCCCAGATCTCCCAGATCTCCGTAAATAGTAACGAGTATATTCGGGCATCATCTATAAAGACACAGAGAGAAGACGATGCGCGTGGCGCGGCCTGTAGATCTGAGTGCCGAACAGCGAGCGGTCCTTGAATCGCGCGCGCGGGCTCGGAGGGCACAGGCGCGGATGGTCGAACGAGCACGGATTGTGTTACTGGCCGCGGCGGGATGCCAGGATCGGCAGATCGCGGCGAAGTTGAAGGTCATGCCGGAAAAGGCAGCGCGCTGGCGGAATCGCTTCTCACCCTCGTCACGTCGGCATCGCGCCCCAGCGCAACGGCACTCCAGCGTGCTGGCGGCGAATGCGAAGTATTTCCAGCGGCCTCGGCGGTGTCGGTACCCGCCGGCCATCCGGTTGGCGATCGCGAAGCGAGGATCCAAATCGATAACGGCAAGGAGGGTGTCAAATGAAGCCGATTAGAGGGTCGTCATCAAGAGTGACGGTTGTTGCGATCACGGGCGTAGCGGTCACGGCGTTTGCCACAATATTGGCCGCAGTCTCCTTATCGAATCCCGACGATAAACCCGGCGCCTGCGAGTCGCAGTCGGTCGACAAGCCTGGCCAAGGGTGCGCGAAGGCGCTGGTCCGGCTGTTCGAGCAGGGCAAGGAGGTCTTCCGCTTCGACACCTTCGGCGACGAGGATGACTGGGGCGGTATGCTCCAACTGCACAAGGCGATCGAGGGCGCCGCCCTCGGAGGCGTCGGCCCCGGTGTCAGCCCGAGGACGGCCCTCACCGTCGCCGGCCTGAAGGTCGACGTCGATGCCCTCCCGGGGAACGTCCAAGCGAAGCTCAAGCAGGGTAAGATCGATCTCGACAGTCCGGCGAATACGCTCGCGCTCCTGCAGTTGAACGCGGTCGTCGGCGTCAAGGGCTTCTTCGACACGGGTGGCTCGCTCAGCTCGATCGGCATCACCTGCGCCCTCTGCCATTCGACCGTCGACGACTCGTTCGCCCCGGGAATCGGCAAGCGGCTGGACGGCTGGCCGAACCAGGATCTGAACGTCGGGCTGATCGTCTCGCTCGCGCCCAACCTGGCGCCGATGGCCGACCAGGTCCTCGGGGCCAGCGACCCAGCGACGATCAACACGCTCAAGAAGGTGCTCCTGAGCTGGGGCCCCGGCTTCTACGACGCCGAGGTCAACATCGACGCCATCGGCTTCCGACCCGACGGCAAGTCGGCCGCGGTCCGGATCCCGGCCGCTTACGGCCATCTTGGCGAGGACCTCCACACGTGGACGGGCGGCTTCGGCAACGTCACCTACTGGAACGCCTACGTCGCGAACCTTCAGATGCACGGCAACGGCAACTTCAACGACGAGCGGTTCAACGATCCGGCCAAATATCCGGCGGCGGTCAGAGGCGGCTTTTTCAAGCTCCGCCACAACCCCGACCAGGTGACGTCGAAGCTGGCCTCGCTCCACTACTACCAGCTCTCGCTGCGAGCACCGAAGCCGCCTGCCGGCAGCTTCGACCCCGAAGCGGCGGAACGTGGTGAGGCGGTCTTCAACGGCCAGGGCAAATGCTCGGAGTGCCACATGCCGCCGCTCTACACCGACGCCGGCTACAACGCGCACACGCCGGCCGAGATATGCATCGACTCCTTCCAGGCCGACCGTGGGCCGACGGGGGCGATCGGCAGCACCATGGTTACGCCGCAGCTCAGCGGCCTCTGGGCGCGGTCGAAGCGCGGCTTCTTCCACGACGGCCGTTTCCCGACGCTCCTGAGTGTGGTCGACCACTACAACGCCTGTTTCAACCTCGGTCTGTCGCCAGATGAGGAGAGCGATCTGGTCGAGTTCCTCAAGAGCCGCTAGGCGGGGGAGGCCGTTGATGGCGGGAACGCTGCGCAGCGCGCTGCATCGCAGCGTTCCGGCCTGATCCTGTGAGGTGTTTTAGCCTTATGGCATTCAGATATTCTAAGAGGTCCGGGGAGATCCAGGGGCAGGCGCCATAACTCCCAATTCCGATTGCCGTGCCCCGACACCGGTCCGCGCGTACGACTAAATAAACCAATCGGGAGTTGCGGTGGAGTCTGTCGGAGATAGATTCTCACGAACGAAGAATCAATAACATACGAAATGTTTTGGCTTGCAAGTTATTGATTCTTCGTTCCGGCAGTTCTTTCTCCGACAGTCTCGGTGGCTGTCCCAGATCTCCCTGATTGTCGAACCGTTGGTCGCACATTGAGCCAAAGCATCGCGATTTCTGAGGCTGTGCGTATGAGGCATCCTCATTTGCGTCGGCTTGGGGCTGCGTGGACATTGGGGAGCACATCCGTGTCAATGTTTCGCTGAACGGCAGCCTGGACCTTGGCTTCGAACTCGGGCAGCGGCATCTTTGTATAAACCGTCCGCGCATCCCCGTCGGCATCTACAGGGAAAACCAATCCGTCGCGAACTAAGTAGGCTTGCAACTCAACATATATATCATCGGACGGAATCTGCTTCCACAGAAAAAAAACGTATTTTTCGCCGACTTCAACGAATCCCTCATGGTTCAAAAGGAAGGTTTCCAAGTAGCCGGATGGAAAACGGACACTTCCGCCAAACTCCACCGCCGTTAGTTGCTTGCTCTTCTGCGATTCTATTTTTTCGCCATGGGCCTTCGGAAACTCCTTTAGCACTTGCAGCGCGAATTTCGTGTATACGAATCGGCGGTTGCGCGGAATGCAAACCTTACCGGCAACTGGCTTTGCGATAACGACAAGAGAAGAGTCTTTCGCGGGAAGTGAATAGGTAGGGGCAAATGTGTCTATCGTCACCAGTGTTGTAGCCGTGGCATCGGAAGGCTTGGAAAATCCATGATCGACGATAGTAGCTCCCGCCATAATGCCGTTGTAATGTGTTTCCCAAGCGACATGCTGGTCGGGATCGCAGGTGCCATCCTCCAGTCGCCGCTGGAAAAGATCCAGCAATAGCGGCGGCCCGGAATAGGGAGGCAAAAGGTGGCGGATCTTAATATCGTGCTTCGCGTATGCCTCTTGGATCAGCTTCTCCCGAGACTTCGTAGCGGTGAGATCTTGTTGACCCAATCCGATATTTGTGAGTGCAAAGCCCAGCACCGATGCAGCGATTGCCCGAGTGAAACAACACAGCCTCCGGACAAAAACGCGCTTACCTGGTCGATAAAATAGCACTGGAACCGCCTTTACCGTGTGGGTTGCTTTGGGCTTCATCGATCGGAATCAAAGGACAGTCCACTTGTTCACCATAAGCCAGGCGATCCGCTCCTGTGAAGAAAAGTTGGAAATAGGTGGACTGCTGTCCCTCGATTCCCTTACTGCCGGGGCGCCGCCCGGTGCGCGCTAGTAGCGAAACCCTCGCGCAGTTTTTCGAGATAGTGGCCGTTTAGCGTGTCGGTGATATCCGAAGCCATATCGTCCAGCTTTGCGAAACCGGCGATCTGGATCGTCTGCAGTAAATTCACGTTGTCTCCGCTTTCGGCTGCGGCGACGAGCTTCCAAGTCTTCATTTTTTCTGGTCGGATGTACGCATTGAAAGCGGACAGGTCGCTCGGCGCGTCATAATCGACTGCGCACGCGAGAACCGGAGCGCGCGGCTCTTTTACGCAGACGAGCGATATCTCATAATCTTCGCCGGAATCGACGATTTGCACATCGCCGAGCCTTCTCAGATCCTGCGAGATCCGGCTGATTAGCACGTCCTTTTGGAGTGCGGGTGCTTGCACGCTCAACTTCACGTGGAACGTGTGCGACGACGATAAGGCGGCCGCCGCAAAGAGCAATGGCAGGCATCCCCTGATCGCTCGCTTTATCCATGACATTCATTTCCTCCGTCAAACTTTGCGCTAGTATACTCCTGAAAATGTGTGAATATGTGGACTGAGGTAGTAAGACCCGGTAGACAGTTCCAAGATTATTCTGCCTCCATCCGGATTTTCTGGTGGAGTAGCATTCGAACAAAATGCCGATAAAACCTCACGATAGGAAAACTGAGCCGCGAGGAGATGACGAGATCTGGCGGTTTTTGAGAATGGAGTTTTTCCGCGACTTAATGGCGAATGAGGAGTTATATTTCCGGCGCACCGATCTGTACAAGGCTGATGATCCGAACGAGGGCCTCCCAACCGACAAATATCTCCGACAAACTCTCAAGCTGGATCGTTATGTGCTCGATGACGAACTTGAGCTAAATCACCGTCAGGCGTTCAATCGTCTGCACAGTCAATGTTATTACCTGAGCTGTTGGACCCGCTACGATCCCGATAATAGGCTGCGAATGTGGCACCGGTACGCGCCATATGGGGTTGCAATCCGGTCCGATTATAGTCGCCTAAAAGCGGCTCTCGCTGAGTTCTTGGACGACGTGCACGTCGGCAGTGTGCGGTACGGTGATGAGGACATGACGGGCTACAACCTCCTTCAAATTCTGTTCACCAAAGGGTGCAACTACGCGTGGGAGAACGAGGTCCGGGCGGTCGTGTGTAGCTATGACCCTGTGGGCGGACAGGCCCGCAATTTTCGAGAGACGAATTTCCCGTACCGCGAACCTCACGACGACCTCAACCCGCTCCATCCGTGGGTACATACTTGTAAACGCCGCCGCGTTCATCTGAAGAATCTCATCGTCGGAATTGCAGTTTCGCCCTGGGCTTCGGACAAGACCTTTAACGAGGTACGGCAGAGCTGGGCGAACATTCGCGATTACAAGCTCCCAGTCCAGTACGATCTGAAAAGCTCTCTAACCCCGACAATCGACGAGCTCGAACAACGTGGTTGGCCTAAACAGGATCGAAGCGAATGTAACGAGCAAATTCCGTGACAGCCACCGTGATTTCGCGCGACAACGTCATGCATGTGCACAATGCCAAGCTCAGGCCTTCACCGCGCCTTGTAATCCTTCTCCTCCAGGTGCGTCAGGTGCACCGAAGGCAAAAACGTCTTATCTTCATATAGCTTCTGGAGAACCTCGCGGGAAATCTCGCCGGTGAAGTTCTTGTTATGCCGATTCAAATGGTAAGCCGCTTGCCAAAGCTGCCCGAGCGTTCTCGCGCCGTCGGCAATGCACTTGGCAGTGGCCTTGCCGAATGCATTCCAAAGTCCCTCGACCACGGCGTGGCTTTGGCCGCCGCCTAAACGCTCATACGTGTTACAGAGATCCGCCGGCGGAAGATACTGCTGCGCCCGAGCCATCAATTCGATTGCGGCCAAACCTGCCTCAAATCCGGATTGAATCGACGATTCGTCCCGCGCCTGCGGGCTTAGATCGTTTTCCCCGAGCCTATCCAGCGCCGCGGCTAACTCGGGCGCATAGCGGTCGATCATCACCTCTTCGTAAGTGCTGTGCACGCCGGTGCTCGCGCCATCCAGTCCGTCCGAGTCCATCGAGGTGTGCAGCGGCTGGCACGCATCGCCCAGATAGTGCCCCAAAACACCCGCGGCGCAGAGAAAATTAGTCGCGCTCGTTGCCGAAATCATGTAATCGAAAATCTGCCAGACCCGGAATGGGAGCGAACCCATATCGACATGCTTCGAGTGGCTTTTCGAGGGCGGGGGAGCGCTCTCATAGAATGCCTTCCAATCCGCCAGGTTCAGAGCCGAAGCTTTGATCGGCTTGTGTCCGAAATCCACACCGCTCAAGTCGAAGAGCGTTTTCCCGTTGGCGCCGGGCAAGTCCATATCGGCATAGTGATTCCAGTTTTCCTGAGGACGTACCGCCTTGCCACCGCGGTTGATGTTGCTTTTCCAAACGACATCCGGCACATCCGCGAGGGGCACGAAGCCTTTCGGCGATGGATTGATCTTGCCGCCGTTGATGGCCGCGGCCGGATACGTCAGTTGCGCCATATTCTTCGCGAGAAAGGTGTGCAGCTTGGCTTTGGTCGCGTCAACAGCGCGTTCGGCGATCTTGTAGTGCCCGACCGCTCCCCAATACTGCGGAAGTTCGGCATTCAGATCGGTAACGATATCGACATCCAGCTCCCGGCAGGCAATAGCGAGCGAGGCGGCCAATGCATATTGGGTAAATTGAGCGCCGCCATCCGCGCTTAATTTCTGGCCGCCCCATTCGAGCGCAAACGGGCGATAGCTTTTGCCGGCGTTCGTCCCGGTCTCCATGCACCACAGCGTTCCCGAATCGCCGGGCATCGTCGGGAGAGCTTCGCCACCGGTGCCGCCAAGCAGGAAGTCCGATACGTAATCGACGCCGTCGATGGAGCGGTACCGATAAAACAGCGCCTTGACTTCGCCCTTCAGAGCGCCCGAGTGAGCCCCATGCGCGACCGCAGGCGTCCCGATCCAATCCAGGCTTGCCGTATGCGCGTTAAATTCGATCAGCGGCCCCAGCATGCCGAGGCCGAAGATCCGGGCGGTCCAGTCCGCCAGATCGTCGACTTCGATCAGCCCCGCGTCCAGATGGCTGCGCGTGAATGCACCCGGAAACCCAGGATAGAGATGCTGGAACGGTTTGCTGCGAACGGAGCGTTTCGCCGACACTCCGATGCGCCGCGCGTCTCCCTGCAAAAGCGTAAAGATCTCGCTGCCGGCATCGCCGGCCACGTGCTGGTTGGTCAGCGCGAAGTGCTTCGTGCCATCGGTCACCAGGCATCCGATAGAGCCTACATGCTCGCTTCCTTGCACCTGAGTGACGACCGGATATCCGCCGCCCATCAATCGCCGGCTGAACTGATAACCAACGAGGCGAGTATCGGTTCCACCCCAAAGACTCGCCTGCACGACGCAGGTGGGGATCACCCGGCCATCGGGCAGATAAATGAAGGGCGGAACGATTTGGCCCTTCACCGCCGCGGCGTGAGATTCCGCCGGTTTCAGCCATTCCTTGACAAAGACCAATACGCACGGCCACGACCAGGGCTGAACGACTGTGTTCTCCATGGTTCTCGGCGTTGCTTTCTTGCCGCGTTCCTTGCGCGCGGCATCGCCCACGGGGTGGTAGTGCTGATGGTCCAGGTCGCCTTCGCGTATTCGATAGAGACCGATCGCCGTGGCAAACACATTCTCCAGTTGCGTGAGGTAAACATGAGAGGCCTCCCGGGCATCGAGCAGGTCCTTCAGCGAGAGCGAAGCGTAGTGCCGCGTGTAAGGATTGTTTGGATCCAGCATTGTAGATTCATTTACTCACGAAAAGGGAAGTGAGGATGGATTGATCTTAGATACTGCGTGGGCTAAAGCCACGCCGGGACGCTGAAAGCGTGCGCCACGATCAAGGGGTGTGTGGGAAAGTGGAGGAAATGACACGTCGCGATGCGGGGCGGATGATCCTCGGTGCAGCCACCGTTGCTGGAGGCTCGGAATTTCTAGCCGGGGCAACCGAACAGCAGAAGAGGCCCTCTGAAAATCAGTTCGCGCCGCCGGCGCCGGACCGCTTCAAGAATTACCAGCCGCAGTTCTTCTCTGCCGAAGAATTTCATATCTTGGACGCCTTTACCGATCTGCTCATCCCGGCCGACGAAACACCGGGCGCGCGGGATGCTCATGTCGCGCCGTTCATCGATTTTGTTGTCAACGCCGCGGCCGAATATGAGCCCGGCATGCAGAAAAAATGGCGGCGAGCGATGGCTTGGCTGCAAACGCAAAATTTCGGCTCGCTTTCCAAGGATCGGCAGTTAGCGCTGATGCGCGAGATGTCGCAACCGGAACATGATCGCCAAAAGAAGCATCCCGGGTTTTTCGCTTACCGGCTGATTAAAGAGATGACGCTTCACGCGTTTTACACTTCGCGCGAAGGGCTGATCGGCGATCTGGATTATCAGGGGATGGCATACCTGACGCATTTCCCCGGATGCACGCACCCGGAACACCATCGAGTTTAATTTCATGAAACAGTTTGACGTGATCGTCGTAGGGTCGGGAGCCACCGGCGGCTGGGCCTGCATGGCTCTTGCCGAGGCCGGATTCAAAGTAGCGCTGCTCGAAGCCGGTTCTCGCATAGATTGGCGCAAGGAATTTCACCACGACTGGCCTTACGAAGCGCCGTTTCGCGGCAGCGGCAAGCCGGGCTACCTGCGCAAATTTTTTCCCGGCGCCAGCGAATACAACTACAAAATCATGATCGACGCGCGGGAGAACCCGTATACCACGGCTCCCGGCGAGCCTTTCCGCTGGATACGCTCCCGCATTCTCGGCGGCCGCACCCTCCATTGGGCGCGCGCTTCCGATCGCATGTCCGATTTCGAATTCAAAGCCGCGACGCGCGACGGTTATGGCGAAGACTGGCCGATTTCCTACCGCGAGATCGCGCCCTACTATGACCGCGTCGAGCGCTTTATCGGTGTCAGCGCGGCCCCAGCCGGACTGCCTCAGTTCCCCGACGGCTCCTTTCTTCCGCCGATGCCGCTTAACTGCGCGGAAACGATTTTTCAGGCCGCCGCCAAACAGATCGGCATCCCCGCCACTCCGCGCCGCCTGGCGCAGCTCACGCGTCCTTTGCATGGCCGGCCTTCGTGCCATTATTGCGGCAACTGCGTTGACGGCTGCGACGTCGGCGCCATGTTCAACACCGTCGATTCCACCCTCCCGCCCGCACTGAAGACGGGCAATGTGACGCTGATGTGCGACTCCGTCGTGAGCCACGTGCTCGTGAACGACGAACATCGCGCACGCGGCGTGCGCTACGTTGAGCGTTACACCGGCCGTTCGGTCGAGATCGGCGCCAAAGTGGTTGTACTGGCGGGTTCTTCGCTCGAAAATACACGGCTGATGCTGAATTCCGAACACGGCGGATTGGCCAACAGCAGCGGCGTTCTGGGGCAATATCTGATGGACCAGATCGCAGGCGCCGGCGTCACCGGCTACCTGCCTGTTCTGAAGGGCGGACCGGTCCGCGACGACGACGGCAAGGCGGACGGCCTTTACATCCCGAACTTCGTCAACATCGGAGGCCGCACCAATTCCAAGAACTTTATCCGCGGCTTCGCCATGAGCGCCAGCGGCGGATGCCAGCGCTTTCCCGGCTACGCTCGCGCCATGCCCGGTTTCGGCTCCGATTTCAAACGCCAGGTTAGAAACCTGTATCCGTCCTATGCGCGCGTCTGGCTCTCAGGCGGCGAGATGCTGGCGCGCAAGGAAAACTTTGTCGATCTCGATCCGGTGGTCCGCGATAAGTGGGGTGTTCCGGCTCTCCGCATCCACTGCACCCATTGCGACAACGATCGCAAGCTTTATGAAGGCTTCTTCGAGCACGCGAAAGAGTTGTTTCACGCCGCGCACGGCGAGGTACTTCATGCGGAGCCGCACCTGGCAATACCCGGCTCGATGATCCACGAAGTGGGTACCTGCCGCATGGGGTCCGATGCCAAAAAGAGCGTGCTCAATTCCTACTGCCAAACGCACGACATCTCGAATCTCTTTGTATTTGGCGGCGGCTGCTTCGTCACCACCGGCGACAAGCATCCCACGTTAACCATGCTGGCGCTCGCCGCGCGCGGCTGCGACCATCTGGTCGAGTCGGTGCGGCGCGGCGCGATCTAAGTGTGTCAGAATTCCCGAGTACGGGCATTCAGGAACCACCGCCGCGTCTAAAAGCGTTCGCCGCGACCGGCCGTGCGCTCGCTGCCTATCTGGCGGGAGCTGCCCTGCTTTCATGGGCCGCCTTCAATTGGTACACGACGATTCAGCGAATCGTTTCCTGCTATCTGCCGCTTCCGTTTATGGACTATTGGCGCGTGATCGAAAACTACGCGCAATATAAAGCACTGGATCCGGCCTTTCTCTGGCAGCAGCATAACGAGCACCGCATCGTTTTTCCGGAAATTGTATTTGCGCTGGACATGCTAACAGCACACGGCCGTGAAATCGTTTCGTTGCTTGCCAGTTTCCTCTGCTATTTCTCGCTGTGGGTCGTGATCGCCTGGACGCTGCTTTCCGACAGTAAAGCCTCGCGAACGTCTCGCGTGGCGGCTGTACTGCTGGCGGGCATCGTCATCGGATGGAAGAGCAGCGCGTCGGCTTTAGCCCGTCCTTTTTTATTGCAGTGGACGATGACGCAATTGGCGGCGCTGCTCTCGCTGGCGTTTCTTACCGTCGCGAAAACCAAGGCATCCTCGAAGCGGTATTTGTGTTTGACGATAACCGCAGCGGTGATTGCAACCTATTCGTCCGGTAACGGAATGTTCCTGTGGCCGGTATTGATTGCCGCGGCATTTATGCTCTCGCTGGCGAGGCGTCAAGTGGTTGCGCTTGCTGCGAGCGGAGTGGTTTCGGTCGGGTGCTATTTCATTGGTTATCGCTTCTTGAACGAAGGGCCTGCCACGAATGTTCTCGCCCACCCGCTCTATGCGCTCGAGTTTGCCGGCGCTTACTTGAGCATGCCGTTTGGCGCCATCAAATCGCCGATTTTTGGCGCCTATCTTGGGCTTACCATGCTTGCGGCCACAATCTTTCTGTTCATTTATGCCGCACGAACGCATTTATTACAATCGCGAACAGCGGTTGTCCTCTTTGGGTTTTATGCGTTTACAGTATTGACGGCAATCATCACTGCCGCAGGCCGGATGAACCCCTCCGACCCGAGATTTACGAACGCGGAGGCGGCAAGATACCTGACGGTACCGCTTGCCAACTGGGCCATTTTTATTTCTTTGTGTTTGTGGGTCGCAGGCCGCAAGCGATGGAAGATTTTCCTGCCTTCGGTTCTAACCGTATTTTTTTTGCTCCTGATCGCACTCATTTGTTTCAAGCTGCGCTGGCACATCCATCTAAGCAATCAGAGCTTTGCAGATATTCAGGAGGCGATGCTCAGTGTGGAAAACGGCCTGAATGCTCCACTTCTCATCCGGAGATTCTTCCCCGATCCGCATTTTGTGAATGAGTACCTTCCTGAGATGAAGCAGAACCGTCTGTCCATTTATTATGATCCCCTGGGCAGATGGCTAGGGCAGCCGGTTTCGCGGTTCGGCGCGGTAGGCGCAGAGCCTGTCGCGGGTACGATAGCGAAGGCATGTACAGTGCCGTCCGGCATTGAAGTGTTTGGATGGGCGGACGAAGGCGAAAAGAGCGCCGGCTACCGTTGGATTGTCTTTACAAACGAGGCAGGCAAGATCGCCGGCTTCGGTGAGCGGTTTCCTGCCGGCGTCCCGAGCGACGTAGGTGGTTTGAAGATTCCGCATCGCCTGAGCTGGGTGGGCTTTATCAATCTACGGATACCGGGTGGCGCATATCGGGCATACGTAGTCGAGCGCGACAGCAAGAACCTGGCGCCCCTGCAGGGCCCGCTTGTGGGCTCGGAGGCGGAATCCTGTCCCACCGGTGTGGCATGATTCGCAGTGGAGGGTCAAATGAAGAAAATTGCGCTGCTGGCCACGGTTCCCCTGCTGGGGCTTCCCTTATTTGCCCAGTCGAACAGCAGTTCCAATCCGCTTACGACGGCGAGCAAACGGGCCTATATGATGGTCAACACCTGGGTACTCAAAGCGGCCCAGGAAATGCCGGCCAAGGATTACTCGTTCCGCCCTGTATCCACAGTGCGAACGTTTGGCCAGCTTGTGGCTCACGAGGCCGACGGACAGTATGAGTTTTGCTCGGCGGTGATCGGATCTCCCACGCGCGGGCCTCAGGTGGAAAAAAACGTACACGGCAAAACTAAGCTGATCACCGCCTTGAAAGAGGCTTTCGAATATTGCGATAAGGCTTACGACGGCATGACCGACGCGCATGCGGCGGACATGGTCCACTCGTTCGGCGGTTCTACGACGAAGCTTGCCGTGCTCGATTTTAATACCGCACATACGGACGAGCACTACGGCAACATGGTCACCTATCTACGGATCAAAGGCTTCGTTCCGCCCACCAGCCAGCACCACCACAAGTAAAGGCTGGAGCAAGATGTCGGGCTGAAAGCCCTCCGCAGGCTGGAAAGCCTGCCCCACGGTTGGGTAAGGACGCAAATCAAGGACAAGGTCGCTTACGCTTCCGGCTCCGTTTCGAAGGCATGAGCGCCTCCAAAAACGCGCGACACGAATCCGGCAACTGGTGAGTCCATCTCTTGCGATAACCAATTGAGAGTGGATTTGTGACCAAAACTCGTATACCTGAAATCATCGACCGCCACCGGGAAGCCCTTCTCAGCGAGTGGCTGAGCCTTCAGAGTCAATTGCTTTCGGCCCGCGGCGACCGTATCTTCGAGCAACAGACCAAAACGAACTCCCAGGATTTTCTAAATGCGCTCAGTGACGCTCTGTCTCGAAGCCGAGGACCTGATATCGCGGCGCCTGAGTGGTCACGCGTGCGCGACCTGTTGACCGACTTGAGCCGCGAGCGTGCCGGCCAGGGGTTTTCGCCTTCGGAAACCGCCACGTTTGTCTTCTCTTTCAAGCAGCCCCTCTTTGTGCGCCTCGGAGCCGAGTATCCGGACGACGCCAGCGCCTTGCAGGACGAGCTTTGGACCGCAACTGAGCTGCTCGACAGATTGGGGTTGTTGACCATCGAAGCCTACCAGAAGATTCGCGAGCAGGTAATCACGCGGCAGCAGCAGGAGATGCTCGAATTATCTACGCCGGTCGTAGAGCTTTGGAGCGGTATTCTCGCTCTGCCTTTAATCGGAACCCTCGACAGCGCGCGCACCCAGATTGTTATGGAAAATCTGCTCACAAGCATTGTGAACAAGGGCGCGGATCTGGCTGTCATCGACATCACCGGCGTGCCCACCGTCGACACCTTGGTCGCGCAGCATCTTTTGAAAACCGTCGCCGCCGCGCGCCTGATGGGAGCCGAATGCATCATCAGCGGCATCCGCCCGCAGATTGCGCAGACGATTATCCATCTGGGTGTCGATCTGTCCGGCGTAGTAACCAAGGCCACTCTGGCCGATGCCTTCCAGCTTGCGCTGAAGAAACGGAAGCTTGCCATCAAACCTGCCGGAACGGATTGAGGAGCTTATGGAACGGATACCGATCCTGAAGCTAGGCTCCTTCCTGCTCGTCACCATTCAGGTCGATATGCACGATCAGTTGGCGCTTGCGCTTCAGGACGACCTCACGGACCGCATTGTCCGGGACCGGGCGCGCGGCGTCCTGATCGATATCTCCGCTCTCGATGTCGTCGATTCCTTTATAGGCCGGATGCTTGGAAATATTGCGACTATGGCTCGTATTCTGGACGCCGAAACGGTCGTCGTGGGAATGCGCCCCTCGGTAGCGATCACGCTGGTAGAGCTGGGCGTTTCTCTTCAGGGCATTCGCACCGCCTTGAACGTCGATCGCGGAATGGATCTGCTGCGGGCGGGAATCGATGGAGAAATCGGCATCGATGACTCTCAAGAAGGTTGAGATGCGGCTCGGTGCGCAGGCCGACGTGGTGGCCGTCCGGCAGGCGGCCCGCTCGCTTGCCGTCGAGATCGGGCTGAGCATTATCGAGCAGACCAAGATCGTAACCGCGGCGAGCGAACTCGCCCGGAATACGCTCGTCCATGGCGGTGGAGGCACGGCCACATTGGAGATCGTCCGGGAAGCCCCGAAGCAAGGCTTGCGCCTGACGTTTGAGGATCACGGCCCCGGTATTCCCGATATCGAGCGGGCTATGCAGGACGGGTATTCGTCGGGACAAGGCCTGGGACTCGGTCTCGGAGGCGCGAAAAGGCTGTGTAGCGAATTCTTCATAATCTCGCAGCCTGGCGCCGGCACACGTGTTTCTATCACGCGCTGGAAAGTTGAGGGTGCGTGACGAAAGTCTTTCCGGTCGCAGAGACCAGCAGGGTTGCCGAAGTCCGGCGTGCCGCAACCGCCCTCTGCCGCAATGAGGGGCTGAACGAAAACCTGACAGCCAGCGCCGCTCTGGTTGCCACCGAGATCTGCACCAATCTGCTGAAGCACGCCAAAGGCGGCGAGGTGTTTCTTTCAACTCTCTCCGGCCATACGGGCCCCGGCCTGGAACTGCTTGCTATAGATCGAGGTCCCGGCATGGCGGACGTGGACCGCTGCCTCGCTGATGGATATTCGAGCGGCCAAAGTCCCGGGACGGGTCTCGGCGCGATTTCGCGTCTTTCGCAGGCATTTGACCTTTATTCCGAGCCGGAGAAAGGCACGGTCCTCGTGGCGCAAATTCGCAATGACCCGTCTCCTGTCGGCGAAATCGGAGTGGTCTTGAAACCGATTTCGGGTGAGGACGTTGCCGGTGACTTGTGGGCAGTGAGCGAGCGCGAGCGCGGGCCGGTCGTCATCCTGGCGGACGGACTAGGGCATGGCCTGATGGCCGCTCGCGCCGCCGCGGAGGCGATCTCAGCCTTCCGACGCAGCAGCGAAACCGCTCCGGCATCCATCCTGAACCGGATTCACGGCTCGCTACGCGGCACGCGCGGAGCGGCCGTTGCCATCGCCTCCATCGACCGCGACGAGCGCACCGTCAGGTATTCCGGTCTCGGCAATATCAGCGGCATCATCGCGCAGCAAGACAGGCCGGTGGCGATGGTGTCGCATAATGGTACTGCTGGCTATCAAAGCCCGCGATTGCAGGAGTTTTCGTACCCTCTCCCCGAGCAAGCGCTGCTTGTGATGCATTCCGATGGATTGGCAAGTAGTTGGAACCTGGACCGCCATCCAGGTCTGCGCCGCCGCCATCCCTCCGTCGTGGCCGGCGTCCTTTATCGCGAAGCCGCCCGCCAGCACGACGACGCGTGTGTAGTTGTAATAAAGTTGAGACCGGCTCTATGAGTTCTCTGGCGCAGGCGACCGGGATCACCCCGCTCCTGTCGCTGAAAATACAACAGGAGACCGATGTGGTAACCGCTCGCCGGCGCGCCCGCCGTATCGCGGAGCTTCTTGGATTCGACCGGCAGGATCAAACGCGGACAGCCACGGCGATTTCTGAAATCGCGCGCAATGCTTATCAGTATGCGGGCGGCGGCTGCGTCGATTTTGCGGTCGATCTGCTGGCGCGCCCCCAAATGCTGTGGATGACTGTAAGCGATCGCGGACCCGGCATCCCCGATCTGGACGCCGCGCTCGGCGGAACTTATATTTCCGGCACCGGGATGGGTATCGGACTGGCCGGGGCCAGCCGGTTAATGGACGATTTCCATGTGGATTCATCGCCCGCTAACGGCACCCTCGTGCGCCTGGGAAAAGCGATTCCCGCCGGAGCGAAACCTCTCGACGTTGCCGCTCTCGGTGCAATCTCTGCAGCCCTCGCCGAACAGCGTGAAACGCCGCTCGGGAAGGAATTGGAACGGCAGAATCGTGAGGTCCTGCAAATCCTCGAAGCGCTGCGCCTCCGGGAAGAGGAGATCGCGCGGCTCCAGGAAGAAATGAGCCGCTTGAGTCTCGAGCTGGAAGAGACGAATCGCGGGGTCGTTGCCCTATATGCGGAGCTGGACGAGAAAGCGGTCGAGCTCCGCCGCGCCGCGGAAATGAAATCGCGTTTCCTCTCGCATGTCACGCATGAGTTCCGCACCCCGGTAAATTCAATGCTCGCCCTGACGCGTTTGCTTCTCCAGCACACCGACGGCGAGCTCGCGCCCGAACAGGAGAAGCAAGTTGCCTATATCCGCGATGCGGCGCAGCAGCTTGCGGAGATGGTTAACGATCTCCTCGATCTGTCGAAAGTCGAATCGGGAAAAACGGAGATTCGGCTCGCCAGAATCGATGTGGGCCAACTCTTCGGCGCAACCCGCGCGCTGATGCGCCCCCTCGTGCAAAACGAGCGCGTTTCTCTCATCTTCGAGGAACCGCCTCCCGGTCTGACTCTGGAAACGGATGAAAGCAAGCTCGGCCAGATTCTGCGCAATCTGATTTCGAATGCATTGAAATTTACTGAGGAAGGCGAAGTCCGCGTTGCCGTGAAGCTCTCTCCGTCTCGCGATTCGATCATGTTTGCGGTCAAAGACACCGGAATCGGGATCGATCCGAGGGACCACGAGCGCATCTTCCAAGAGTTCTTGCAAGTCGAGCACCCGCTGCAGCGGCATGTGAAAGGAACGGGTCTAGGTCTCTCACTCTCGCGTAAACTGGCGGAACTCCTGGACGGAGCGATATCGGTCGAGAGTGCGATCGGCGCGGGGTCTACCTTCACCTTAAAGCTGCCCTACCATAGCCATTCCGCCCAGCCGGAGAGCGGCGAAGCCCCGTTCTGCCGCCGCGAGTTCTCGAAAAGCATCCTCGTTGTGGACGACGACGCCACAACCCGCTACCTCGTGCATCAACTCTTCCGCGGAACCGAATACTCGCTGATTGAAAGCTCCGGCGCCGAAGCTGCGGAGCGGGCGCGCTTTGACCGGCCGGCGCTCATTGTTCTGGATCTCATGATGCCGGATCGAAGCGGCTACGAAATTCTCGACGAGCTGAAGGCGGATGACTCTACAAAGGATATTCCGGTCGTCATTCACACTTCCAAGCTCCTGACAGAAGGGGATTATGCGCGGCTGGCGCAGCGCCATGTTGCCGTGCTGCCCAAAGGCCCGGATGGCCGCCGGCCGGCGCTCGCGGCCATACGGGAACTATTAGGCGAACCAGATCTGTTCGCTTCCGAACCGGAGTTCCACCAATAAGCTCTACCACGACGAGCATATGCCTGATCCAGCCGTCATTATTAACGTCGACGACAACGAGCCGTCCCGTTACGTCCGTTCTCGCATCCTGGTGCATGCGGGCTTTACCGTACACGAGGCCGCCACAGGAGCGGAAGCGGTCCGGCTCATCGAGCAGAAGCCAGACCTCGTCCTGTTGGACGTCCACCTGCCCGACGTGAATGGTATCGAACTTTGCCGTCGCATCAAAGCGGCTCCGGAAAACGCTTCCGTAATCGTTCTTCAGATCTCTGCCTCGGCTACAACCGCTCCGCACGCCGTTTCCGCTCTCGAAAGCGGCGCCGACGGCTATCTGACCGAGCCGGTCGATCCCGACGTCCTGGTGGCTACCGTACGGTCTCTGCTGCGGCTCCGAAAAGCCGAGCGCGAGCTGCTAGCCGCCAATGAGCGCCTCCAGGTCCTGAACCGCGAGCTGCGGCGCTCGAACGAAGACCTGCAGCAGTTCGCCTTCGCGGCCAGCCACGATTTGCAGGAGCCCCTGCGAAGCATTACCAGTTTTGCGAGTTTGCTCGAGAGGGCGGCGCGCGAAAAACTTAGCGCGGCCGAACTTCAGTACCTGACCTTTA
>DASVGP010000266.1:0-33051 GCA_036379475.1 Bryobacteraceae bacterium
CTATAGACTCTTGCTGAACAAGGGGCTAATCCGGATTTCGATAGCCGTTCCCGAAAACGCGGAATTCGAGGTGGCCAGCGTGCTCAATCCCTACGGCTGCGACGAACCGGATAACTTGTCTCTGTACCGCCGTCCGCTGCCGGCCACCAATCTGGGGCTAGTAAGCGCGGTGATGTGGGACGGCCGTGAATCCTCCACCCAGACCGGCACCCAGCCGATCCGCTACGACAGCTACACGAACGATCTGCGCGCCGACCTGGCCCATCAAGCGTTGGACGCGGTTCTCGGGCATATGCAAGGATCTGCCGCGCCTGACGAGCAGGAGTTGCTAGCTATCGCCGATTTTGAAATGGGGACTGCGACCGCGCAGGCGTACGACTACCGCGCCGGGCATCTGAACGCGCGCGGCGCATCGGGAGGCCCCAAAGTGCTCGGCCGGCAGACGATCCCCGGCTTTTACCTCGGCATCAACGATTCGCTGGGCGGGAATCCCCGGGATACAGCCTTTACGCCCAAGATCTTCAATCTGTTCGAAGCGTGGACAAACGAGAGTAACGGCGCTCGCGCCAGCATCGCGAGAGGAGAGGCTCTGTTCAATACAAGGCCGATCAAAATTGAGGGTGTGGCGGGGCTCAACGACGAGTTGCACCAGTCCTCGATAGTAGGCACCTGTGGCACTTGTCACGACACGCCGAACGGAGGCAGCCATTCGCTGGCCGCCGCGCTCAACATCGGTGTTTCCGATCCGGACAGTTCCCTCGACGTGAGTTACTTGCCTGTGATTACGTTGCAGAACAAGGTCACGCACGAAATCAAGGTCACGACAGATCCGGGCCTCGCTCTCATCACCGGACGTTGGAAGGATATCGGAAAGGTAAAAGGACCGATTCTCCGCGGATTGGCCGCGCGGGCGCCATATTTTCATAACGGCTCTGCCGCGACGCTCGGAGATGTGCTCGACTTCTACAACAACCGGTTCCACATGAACCTGACCGCTCGGGAAAAAGCGGATCTGATCGCGTTCCTAAACAGTCTCTAGCCGATTCAGAGCCGGACGAATCCGAGTGGCATCCGCTTGTCAGGTTACCCGACCGGTTCTCTTGTCAACTCGTCATCCACCGTGCGCCAGATCCCAAGGGGATTGTTGTTCTTGATTTCGTCGGGCAGCGAGGCATCGGGAAAACCTTGGTAACAGACCGGGCGGGCAAACCGAAAGATGGCCTGCGTGCCGACCGAAGTAAAGCGGCTGTCGGAAGTGGCCGGATACGGGCCCCCGTGTACCATGGCATGCGAAACTTCCACTCCGGTCGGGAACCCGTTGAAGATCAGCCGCCCCACTTTCGTTTCGAGAATCGCGATCAGATCGGCAAACTCTCGCAGGTCTTCTTCGGTCCCGTGAATGGTTGCCGTGAGATGTCCTTCCAAACTGCGAGCAATCTCAAGAATTTCCTCGCGACGCGAATGGCGAACCAGCAGCGTCGCAGGACCAAAAACTTCTTCCGACAATTCGGGATTCTTCAGGAACGAAGCGGTATCGGTTTCAAAAACCGCAACGCCGGCCTGCTCTGAGATGAGTTGAAGCGCAGGATTTTCCTTGCGCGCCGCGACCGCCGAGCAATAAGCCTTGTGAATACCCGTTGTCAGCATGTCGAAGGGAGCGGCTTCGGCGGCCAACTCTCGAATTTTTTCGGCAAAGCAGTTGGTCTCCGCGCCCTCCGGAAGAAACACCATGCCCGGCTTGGTGCAAAATTGTCCCGCGCCCAGGGTGAAGGATTTGAAGAGACCCGCGGCGATTTGGGCGGAATTTTTGCGCAGCGCGCCAGGAAGAATAAACAGCGGATTGGTGCTGCTCATCTCGGCGAAAAACGGGATCGGTTCTTTCCGGCTCGCGGCGGCATCCATCAGCGCGCGCCCAGCTCTATGCGAGCCCGTGAATCCGCCCGCCTTGATCAGCGGATGTTTCACCAGAGCGATACCCGCCTGCGTGCCCTTATCGAAGATGAGCGAGAAGACGCCCTCGTGCAATCCGCTTTCGGCGACAGCCTGGCGAATCGCGCGCGCGACGAGTTCGCTAGTTCCGGGATGCGCCGGATGCGCTTTGACGATGACCGGATTCCCGGCCGCAAGCGCGGAAGCGGTATCACCTCCGGCAACGGAAAACGCCAGCGGAAAATTGCTCGCGCCGAAAACGACCACCGGACCGATGGGCCGCAGCATCGAGCGGATATCCGGCCTCGGCAGCGGCTTTCGCTCGGGCAGCGCGCGGTCGATGCGCGCCGTCACCCACGAGCCTTCTTCCACAAGCTGCGCGAACAAGCGAAGCTGGTTGCAAGTGCGCGCGGTTTCGCCTTCCAGCCGTCCCTTGGGCAGAGCGGTCTCCTGCTGTGCGCGCGCGACCAGTTCGTCGCGGATGGTTTCGATCCGCGAAGCGATGGCACGCAAAAACTTGGCGCGTTCGCGTCCGGACAGGCGGCTGTAAGTAGCGAACGCTTCGTGAGCAACCTGGGCAGCGCGATCGATCTCGGCTGCCTCCACAGAATAAAAAGCCGGCTGCAACTGTTCCCCGTTTTGCGGATTGACGGCAAAGAAAGTTTCTCGCGCAGCCGCACTCTCGCCGGCACCGATCAATGAACGACCCGATAATTGCATGTTGTTTGCTCCGGCGATACCGGTCTACTTGATGCAGACAAACCGGGTCGCCTCCGCGAAGGTGAGCGCCGACCAGCGTGCGGGGCCGAAACGCTTCGAAACGCGGACCACTGCGCGCCGGAAACCGGTGCTCACATACCGCTCCTCGGCCAAGTCTACACGATCCAGAACGCGGCCGAAGCCCGCCCGCTCGAACTCTCTGCGCAAGCAACCATGCGTGAACTGGTGGAAATCGATGCCCAGCTTCATGATGTCGGGGCCGTGCACTTTCCTACGCAAGCCATAGCGCCAGGAATTCGGCAGCCAGCCGTAGAGCGGCACGCCTTTGTATTCGCACGAAACAAAACTGAACTTATTGGTCGATTCGAAGAACAACGCGCCGCCCGGTTTCAGAGTCCGGTATACCTTGCGCACACCATTTCGCCAATCTTCGACATGCTCGAAGACCGACGATGCAATCACGACATCATAAAAATTATCGGGAAGCGCATAGTCTTCCAGATTCCCCAATTCGATATCCGGCTCGATCCCGTGCCGCCGGCCGGTTTCCCGCGCCATCTCGATCAATTGCGGACTGATCTCCAGGCCCTTGCAACGCAGCCCGTGCAATTTGCAGAGAATCGGAAACCACCCCGGCCCCGTTCCGATCTCGAGGATCTCTGCATCCGGGCCGATCTCCTTGAATCGGCGCACCGGGCGGAGATAACTCTCAAATCTCGGTTCGTAAGCTTCGACCCCGGCCTCGCGGTGGTTCTCGATATATCGCGTAACGTCGGAAAGAGCGTCGTGATGAACCTTCATGGGCTACTTATCGGCGGCGACGGTCAAAGAATAACACAACCGCCGCGCCAACGCTAGAAGCGGATACCAAGCGTGAGCGGCACAATCTGCGTGTGCGTATCGCTGGTAAACCCGTCGAAGTAGCGAGCCTCGATGTAGAATTTGGCTCTGGTGTGCGGAATCGGGAGATTGAAGCCGCCGCCGACGTCCCATACTCCAGCACTATCGCTTACCGACCCAAGCACCTGATTCACCGGCACAACAGCGGGGCCGATATAGCCCCACCAGGGGTCGAAAATGTAGGTTTGCGCCAGCGCCGGTTTGGTAAACTCCACCGTCCGCCGCATCCAGCCGCCGCCTGCGAGCAGATAAAAATTTGCGCGCCCGATGGGTAGGTAAATCCTCGGGTCCACGGTCACCGTATAGATTCTTGCATTGCCGCTCGGCATGTTAAGGGCATTCAGCGCACTCTGAGTTACCCCAAGGCCGTTGAACATAAATGTGCCGCCCAGGCTTACAAATCGGCTGAAGTGATAGCCAGCCCCGGCTTGAAAATTCCAGCCGTTGGTGAGATCGTTTTGAAGTCTCCCTTCCACCGGCGTATAACCCCCGCCCACATTCACAGTGAAGTGATGATACTCGGGTGCAAACACCGACGATTGCGCAAATAGAGCCGGCGAGAACGCAATCGCCGCAACAACAGCGCCGCACAAAGAACCGCGGCGCCAGCAATGAACCATATATTTCTCCTCGTTTGGGAGATGCCGGCGCCGCCGAAGCGGTTGCAGTGCAGAATTGACAGAGCGCCGGCCCTGTGTGTTTATCTCAGAAATCGAATCGCAGCCGCGCGCTGGCGCTCCTGGGAACGGCAACCGCAGTACCGGAGAGCAGCCCGGCGAAATTGATTACATTCAAACGGTTGGTGATGTTCGTTACGCCGGCCTGCAAGCTTGCTTTGTATTTCTCTCCCTGCAAGAGATCGAAACCGACCGAGGCGTCGAGAGAGAACATCGGATGTACGCGCCCGCGGCTGAAGTTTACGCTATGAACGACATCGGCGCCGTATTGAGCAATCAGGAAATTCATATCCGGCAGCTCGCCCGTATCTTCGACAGGAAGGCCGCTTGTATAGCTCGCGGTCCAGCCCGTCCAGAGCCGGCTGTCGATCTGGTAGCGTACATACGCGCTGGCAGTATTTCTGACGTCTTGCGAAATCGGGAATTTGTAATTGGCGTTTACGAGGCTGATATCGTCGGCATCGAGGAAGAGCCCGCCGGAGATCGGATATTGTCCCAACCCGGTTGTGTTCGCATAAGTCGCGAAGCCCGAGAACCTTCCCCAGTGCGGCACCTCCAGCTTCACGTCGGTCCCCTTCACAACGCCCTTTGCGAAAGCAATAGGAAAACTGACGCCTGTATTAACCAGCAGATCGTCATCTTCAAAATTCTCAATGTCGCGCTCGAACCAGTTCGCCTCCAGCCGCAGATGCGCTCCTAAGATCTTTGCGAATCCGGCTTCGTAGTAATTGCCGCGAGAGGGCCGGAGCGGGAGATACAACCCTTCGCGGAAACGCGATCCCGGCGCCAATACACTTGACGAAACGAGCAGGTTGGCAAACGGCGGCGTGCCGAAGGTGCGGTCGTAGGATGCGTGCAGCACAAGCTTCAGCGGCTTGATGGCATAAGCTCCCGCCAGCCGCGGACTCCAGCCGTGAGCCTTCACTAAAAAGTCGTAATGATCGAAGCGGAGGCCGAGATTCAGAGTCAAGTCGCCGAGATGCAGGTTGTCCTGGACATAAGCCGCCTGCTCGCGATCCAAGGCGCGGCCCTGGAAATGGAACGTCGGCGGCAATGACGAGTCGAAGACCGGCTCGCCGCCGATGTCGTACGCGACGATCGCATACCCGAAATTTTCGGCTTCGGAAGCATAGCGCCCCTGAGTGCCCGCTTTCCAGTCATTCGGTCCGTTGTTGCCGGCCAGACTGGCATCCCAGTAAGTCTCGCGGTACTCACGGTTCTGCCGCGCCGAGATCGGAGTCGATAACGGATTGGGCCATAACGCGGCCGAAACATCCCGGATGCTGGTTCGGACCGCTCCCAACAGAGACGGGCTGAAAAGATGCTGATAAGATAGCTGGCCTTCTGTGGACCCGCTGGTCCGGTCCTGCCGCTGGCCCGCTGCCTGCTGCAAGAGATCGTTCGGAACTTCGAGCCACGTCTGCTGATTGAGCAACGCGACGCGCAGCCGGTCGGCATCGTTGAAATCGTGCTCCACTGCCGCGTTGACCGATGTGCTCGACGCGTGATTGGTGAGGTTGTTTTGCGTCGGCGGATCGAGATAGCGGTCGCTGAGAAATCCTTCGCCGCTTACCGAGACCGTGGTGTTCCCCGCGGCGTACTGGCCGGAGAGAAAGCTGCTGAGCGTGGAGAAACTGCCGCCCTGTGCGATAAAGGTTCCGCGGAACCCAGGCGACGAGTTGGGCACGGTATCGAGTTCGATCACGCCGCCGAGTTTGTCCCCGAATTCGGCCGGAATGCCGCTGGTATATTGCTTCATCGATTCCACATCGTCCGCTTCGACCGGGCGCGCAAAGGCGGGCGAGCGGTTGTCCTGCACCGGGAAACCGTCGACGATGAATTGGACGTTGTATTCCGATTCGCGCGGATGCAGAATGCCGTTGGCTTCGAGCGTCCAGCCCGGCTGCAGCGCGGCCAGGTCGATCAGCCCCCGGCCAGGTTGCGTCATGTGCCGTTCGGCGATTTCTTTCTTGCCTGTAAAGTAGCTCGCCGAGACGCGGCGCGGATTCAGCAGCGTGTTGGAGGCTGTAACTTCCACCGACGTTTGTTGCGGCTGAATCGTCAGTACCACATCCCGTTGCGCCGGAAGCGTGGACTGAATGTCTACCATTTGCGAAAAAATGCTGAAGCCCGCTTGCGTGACCGTGAGCAGATAGTCGCCGAAAGCCAAATCCTTGAAGGTGTAGCGGCCGCGTTTGCCCAGGTGAACGGAAACCTTGGTCTTCGATGCCTGGTTGACCAGGTCGACTTGGGCTCGGACCGGGCTTCCCGACCGGTCCGTTACGCTCAGCCGCAGTTCGCCGGTATCTTTTTGCGCAAGAGCGAGGGAAACGAGCAGCACGGCAAGCAGGCAGACCCGGACCACCCTGCCTCGGACGGGATTGGCAAGAAACATTTCCTATCTACCATATTCGCCGAAGCCCGATTTTGTTCTCACTTTTCGTTAACGTTTCTGAATATCCGTGGCCTCAAACCGTCGAATATTTCGCGCACAGCTTGCGGATCTTTTCGATCAGCTTCGGGACGCCCGTATTCGGGTCTTCTTTGCCCTCGTATTCCGCCGACATAAATCCTTTGAAACCGGCATTGGCAAACAGCCGCCAGACGCGATCCATGTCGACGGGAGTGCCGTTGTCAAATACATCGCGGATGTGCGTATTCGTCGCGTACGGAATGCAGGCTTCGATTTGGGAATAGGCGGTCGAGTTCGGACGAAAGTGCGTGATGTCCAGGTTGATGCCGGCGTAAGGCGAGTTGATCCGGTGCATGATTTCCAGGCAGGTATCGGCCTGCTGCGTGATGCCGGAATGATCTTCGATACCGAGCATGATGCCCTTCTTCCCGGCGTAGTCGCAGGCTGCCTTCATGGCCTCGACAACCCAGCCGATCGCCTGCTGCCGCGTAACGCCATGGGGCAACTTTCCGGCAAACACGCGCAAATGCGAAGCCCCCAGCATATCGGTCGCGTCCACCCATTTCTTAATCTCGGGAACGACTTTCGCGCGCTTGGCCGCATCGGCCTGCACCATGCTTACGCCGCACGCAGCGCCTGAGAACACCACGCCTTTGCGATAGGCCCGGTGCCGAAGTGAGGCGAGATAAGCCGGTTCGGTGGACTTGTAATAATAGGTGGTCATATCCACGCCAACGAGGCGCAGGCTTACGGCCTTATCGATAAACTGCTCCATCGTCATGGGGCCATGTTGCAGGTACTTGCGATAGGAATACGCGCAGCAGCCGGGCAACAGGCGGGGCATCTTTTTGTTGGAAGCTCCGGTCGCGGCGGAACCCGGAGCGGCGCTCGCTGCCAGAGCGGCCGAGGAGAGCAGAAATTTTCTGCGGTCGAGATTCATCAGAGCCATCGTGTTTAACTATATCTCCACGAAACAGAACCCCGATCGTGCTAAAGATCGCGGGTTTGTAACCGGCGCATGGCGAGGAGCAGGAACACCAGCGCGTAGAGAGCGGCATACACAATCATGGCCGGGCTGGGGACGGAGGCGGCGCTAAACGGCGAAAAATGGATCGCCGAGGCCAGCGGCGATTGCATCTCGAAAGCAGCGCGCCGCCAGAGCGATTCGCTGGGCATAACGATGCTGGCGACGATCCCGGCATCCACTGCTTTCTGCGTATGGGTCAAAGCGCCGCCCTGTTCGATCCAGCCGCCGAGAAAAGCCACTCCGTGAAGGCCGAGCGCGATCACCCCACTGGTCAGCGCCGAAAAATATGTTCCCAAGAAAAGCGTTACCGATAAAAGCAGCATGCTTTCCAACCAGATAAGGCTGAAGCCCTGCGGCAGGTGACGCGCTGTCACGCCGGTCATGACGCGGGTGATTCCGTCAATCCCAAACACCAGAAACGCGATGAAGAGCGTGAGCATGCCCGCAAACCCGAGCCATTTGCCGAGCAGGAGTTCCGAGCGGCGCACGGGCTTAGTCGCAATCGCCTGGATGGTGCCGGAACCGATTTCGCCCGAGAGCGTGTCCACCGAAACGAGAATCGTAATGACGACTACCAGCAGATCCAGCGCGTACATGCCGACCATTAACAGCCCGCTAATCGCTTGCTGGCGGATAAACGAACGGACGGGCCGATCGCCGAAAGCGCCGATTTGGAAATGCAGGCCGGTTGCGAACAACACAAGGAAAGCGACCCCTGCAGCCAGCGCCATCCAAAGAACTTTCTTTCTCGCCGCCTCGCGAAAGGTAATCGCCGCCATGATGCCGATGCGTGTCATAGGCCCTCGTCCGTGCCGACGATTTCGAGAAAACGATCTTCGAGCGAGAGCTTTTGCGGAGTAAATTCGAATACTTCGGCGCCTTGCTCGACCAAATATTTCAGGACCAACGGAGCATGCTCGGGCGAGCGCAAGGCCAGCAGACAAGAATCGCCATCCACACCGATATTCGAAGCCCATGGCGCGAGGCCTTCCCAGGTTGCGCCGGATACGCACTTTGCGCGAATCAACACCGTATCCGGCTGTGCGGAGAAGCTGCTCATGGGCCGTACTTCGAGGACCTTGCCGGCTTTGATGAACGCTACGCGGTCGCAGGTGATCTCGACTTCACCGAGCAAGTGAGAATTCAGGAAGACGGTTGCACCGCGTTCGCGCTCCGCTTTGATGACATCGCGAACGAGCCTGCGCCCGATGGGATCGAGGCCGGAAGTGGGTTCGTCGAGGAACAACAGCTCCGGCTCGTTCACCAATGCTTGTGCAAGTCCGATGCGCTGGAGCATGCCTTTGGAGAAATGGCGCAACTGCTTGTTGCGATGCGGCGTAAGGCCGACGGTATCGAGCAGTGCGGGGATGCGCTTACGTAGAGCGCCATGAGACATGCCATAAAGGCGGCCGTGGAAACGCAAAAGCTCGACCGCGGTAAGCCAATCATAAAAGCGGAAATGCTCAGGCAGGAAGCCGATTCGCGTTCTAGCGACGCGGTCTCCGATGGGCCGGCCGAGGACGGTAGCACTGCCGCTGGTAGGAGCGACGAGACCAAGCAGCATTTTCAGAGAAGTGCTTTTGCCCGCTCCGTTGGGTCCGAGAAAACCAAAAACTTCGCCGCAACGGACATCGAGCGTCAGACCGCGCACGGCGAGCTTTTCACCGAAGGCTTTTTGCAGGCGGCGCGTAGAGATGGCGAGGCCGGCGGGGTCACTTCCCTCGACACTGCTCTCGGAAAGCGCCGCAACCCTCGAAGCCGCTGAGTTCAGAACACTCAATGCAACGATTCTGCCACGTTGAGAGCCGTATCGGCGGACCCGCCGCCTGCGAGCGAATAGATGATCCCGTTCTTAACCCAGATCAGCGCGTATCCGCCCGGAGAGTGGGGGCGCGGCAGCGATGCGATCAGCGTGCCGTTCACGCCGTCGACCGGAACCGTTTCATAAGAGCCGGCGTTTTCGGGAACCGGAATGACCAGAGTCGAAGACCAGTCCACGCTTTGGCTGAAAGCCTGTGCCTGGGCGGCATCCATCCCGGCAACTTGCAACCCGGCTTCCGCCAAGGCGGCGATGTTCAATGAAGGCGGAACGCTGACGGTCGGGCTCGGGACCTGGATGAAGTTGACACAATTGGCCGAGGGCGCGTGGTTCGTCTTCGAACAATTGCCGTATTGCATGTGTACCGACTTCGGGATATGGACCGCCACCAGGCTGCCGTCGACGGAGAGGGGGACTGAAAGATCTGAACGGCCCGCAGCATCGAACAGCGCCTGGATGCGGGAGCGGTCGAGCGTCATTTGAAACGCGCCTTCGCCGGTGACCGAAATGCGCTGCGGAGTGCCCAAGGCAGAGAGTGTGGTCACAGGAAATCCCACCATTGCGGATGCATTCTGCGGACTGGAGGCGATCGCCGGAGCGCCGGGCTTCATGGTGACGACGACATTATCGGAGATGAATTGGGCGAGCAGTTTTTCGTGACCGCTGCCGCGCAATTGAGCAGTAACGGTCTGGAGATCAACCGGAACGACGGCAACCTTCTGCACCCGAAGCATGCTGAGGAATCTTTGGCCCCAGCTTCGGGCGGGAGAAAGCGTAAACACCAAAATAAGCGCGCAGGCCGCGGCAGCGCTCCAGACCGGCGTTCTGCGGAGGAACGAAACGCGGCGCGGCGGTTCCGGTTCGGCGCTCGCGATGGCGGAAGCGAGCCGGGCGTAGGCGCGAGCCGGATCGGGATCCCCGCCAGCGGGCGCGAGTACACCCAAAAGCTCCTGTACGCGCTCGGTTCGATTGCGCAACTCGCCGAGCCGTTCCCGACAGCGTTCGCAAGAGCTGAGGTGTTCGTCCACTTCGAGCGAGCTCAGTTCCCGATCGGCATAGCGGCGCAACACGTCTTCAGATAGGCAATTCATAAAACCTCCTTGTGCCCGGTGAGTTTGAGATAGCGTTTGCGAAATTCGGCTTCGGCGCGGTTCAGCAGCGTACCCACGCCGCTGGCGGCAACCTGCGAAGCTTCCGCCAGTTCCTTATAAGAACAGCCATCGGCGCGCATCAATAGAATTTGTGCCTGAGCCGGTTTCATGGCGCCGAGGACGGCTCGGATCTGGCGGCTCTGTTCGGCGCGAAGCACGGAATCGAGCGGGCTGCCATCAGCAGATGGGAGATGAGTGCCGGCCTCGGCTTCATAGCGCCGCCGGCGGGCCGCTGCGCGAAGAGCATCGATGCCGGCGTTGGTGGCTGCGCGATAGAGCCAGCCTGCAGGATTTGCCCAAACCGGCGCGCCGTCAGGCTGATCGTAAAGTTTGCAGAAGACCTCGTTCGCCAGATCCTCGGCCTGGGCGCGTTCGCCCACCAGCCGTATCAGCAGCCCATATACGCGCCGGTAATGCTGCTGGAAAATCGCCTCGAAGGTCACAGGAAGACCGGTCTCGCGAAGCTGCGCTTTGCCGCTCATAGGCGAAGGGAAAATCTCCGATGCCGCGACGCTCATATCGATAAAACGTCTGCCGCAAGCGGATTATGACAGAAAAGTTCAGGGGACGTTAAGGCGAACTGGCGCTAATCTAAACAAAAGAGGCATGATGAGCATCGATATTTCACCCGATACCCAGAATCGCTTAATAGCAAGGGCACATGCCGAAGGCATGTCACTCGACGCTCTCTTGGCGCGCATGATCGATGAACGGGAGGAATTGGAAGCGGCGATCGAGCGTGCCGAAGCTAAAGCTATGCCCGCCTCGCAAGAGGAGCTTCGAGCCAAGATCGAGCGTGGATTTCAGCAGTCCGAAAGCGGTCAAGAGGTGGATGGCGAGATATTCACTGCCGAACTGCTTCACCAGATTGACGACCTGGAACGTAAGCGGCGTGCTGGATGAGCCGCTATGTTCTCACTCCCCAAGCTCAGCAAGATCTAACACAAATTCGAGACTACCTGCTCCAAGAGGCGGGTTTCCGGGTTGCACGGCATGTTACGAGTTCGATGGTGGCGGCACTTCACGCGGTAGCCCGAACCCCTGGCCAGGGTCATCGGCGCGACGATCTTACCCAACGCAAGGAGCTGCGGTTTTGGGCTGTTTTTTCCTATCTGATCGTGTATCGGATCGATAAACGGCCGCTGGTAGTAGTTGCCGTTATTCACGCTAAGCGAAATGTAGTGCAGGTGCTTGAAAGCAGATAACCAAGCCTAAACGATAGCGGTCTTAAATGCTTCGCCAACATGCAGCACGGCCGAGAGCGCGCGGCTGTAGTTCATGCGCATGGGGCCGAGCACGGCGACGTGAGCCTGCAAGCCGTTGGCAAGTGCGAAGCGCACGCCGATGAGCGAGAGTTCGCCCATACTGGGATGTACATCGGCCAAGCCGACCTGCACCGCGAGCGCTCCTTCGCGCTCTTCGAGAAAACGCTCCAGGAGCTGCAAGATACGCTTCTTTTCTTCAAGCGCATGGAACAGCTCGCGCATACGCTCGCGCGTGAGATGCAGATCCAGGCCGATCAGATTCTCGGCGCCTTCGACATGCACTTCGGGTGCGAGGCCCAATTCCAGCAGCCCTTTGGAATACAGAAAACTCACGCGCTTGAGGATCGCGTCGTAAGCCGCGCTTTCCAGCTCGAAGCGGCGCTTCAGCTCGCGATGGATGTCGTGCAGCGCCCAGCCGGAAAAGTTGTAGTTGATGTAGTTGCGAATAGACGCCAGCTCGTCCGCTGAGATGGGATCGTCGACGGCAACCACGCGGTTGCGAACCAGACCGTCCCGCGTCACCACAACCATCAAAATGCGGCGCTCGGGAAGGCTAACCAATTCCACGCGATCAAGCGTTTGGCTTTCACTCGGAATCGCGGCCGCGATGGCGAAGCTGCGGGTAATTTCGGTGAGCAGCTTGGAGGAACGCTCGATGCGCGCTTCCATGGTGTCCACCTTTTGCAGCTCCTCTTTGAGCCGGTTCAATTCTCCATGAACAATGCGGCTATTCAAGAGCGTCTTTACATAGCTCGCGTAGGCGCGATCAGTCGGAACCCGCCCGGCGGAAGTATGTGGCTGAAAAAGATAGCCGGCTTCGAGCAGCTCCGCCATAATATTGCGGATCGAGGCCGCGCTCATGGGATATTTACGCGCGATGGCGCGGGAAGCAACGGGCTCTCCCCGTTCGATGTAGTTCCGAACAATTGCGTGCAGAACCTCAAAGTGACGCCGGGTGAGTGTTCCGAGAGCATTCATCGGCGTCCCTCATAGTGCAAATGTTCCATCTTGAGTCCAAGTGGGCGGAGACCAATCTTGTTCTCAATTATAGCTTTAGAGCATGAGGCGGTGGAACAGAACCCCGACCGGCAGGGAGGGCCTCCCCCTCGCTCACGCTCAGGGTTCTGTGTGCCTGCTCGTTATAGATTGCGCCGCGCCTGCATCTAGAAATACGGCGGCCGGCGGGTTCAGACCAGGATTTCCGCCGGGTCGACCGTATGAGCGTGGCGCCACAGGCGCTCCAAATCGTAATAGGCACGGGCAGATTCGGAAAAAATATGCACGATAAAATCGCCGTAATCCATCAGAATCCACTCGGCGGGCTCGTAGCCTTCGATGCTGATGGGAAGCTCTCCGGTCTGCTTCACCTGCTTTTCAATTTCGTCGCAAATGGCGCGGCCATGGCGGGGATTGGACGATGAGCAAACGACAAAGTAATCGGTGAAGGAAGTGACCGCATTCACATCCAGAACCCGCAGATCCACCGCCTTTTTCGAGTCGGCGGCCCGCGCTGCCACTACCCAGTTCGGCTGCTCACTGGCGTTGGAGACGTTTTGGTGTTTGAGGAAACGGCGTGTCAGACTTGAGAAATGCTCTCCTGCGCCTAGCGTACTACACTGGCGGCAGATGTGTAAGCTTCCCGGTTGGCGCAGCCTTTCCTTTTTATTCTGCTTCCTGCTGATTTGCCGCTTGCAGTACGGGAGCCCGGCTTCGCCCTCGGATTCATGGTCCAGCGCCAAAGTCCAGACCGCCCAGAAGAACGTGGAGCGCGTGCAGGCGCTGGTCACGCAAGGCGCGCTGCCGCAGAGCGATCTCGCTAGCGCCCAAGAGAAACTGGCGGACGCTCAGGACAAAGACACGCTGGCCAAGACACTGTACAGCGGCCACAGCGCGCAGGACATGACCATGGAAGAGTCCAAAGCGATGATGGCGGCGGCACGCCGGCGCGTGGACCGTCAAGTTAAGCGTGTCGAGAACGGGAGGGCGCTACAGAGGAAAGGGCTGCTCTCGCGTTCGAAATTGGCTGCAATAAAGGCGGAGCTGGCAACACGCCGCCGAATTTTGCAGTTGGCCGACGAACGTGCCAAGGAAGTGCAGGAGATTGCGGCGATGGCCGACGTCGAAGGCGCCACTGCGGACAAAACGGGCGTCGAACCGCTGCTCACGCCCGAGATTCGCTACGACGGCTACGGCCATTTTCATTTGCGCGAATTGCGGAGTATCCGGCGCGCCTACTACAAAGAGTTTGACCAGCGCCTGCCCGTCACCGCCGTGGGAGAAACCGCGCTGCATCGCCGGCTTGGCTTGAACCATCGCGGCCGCGTGGATGTTGGCTTAAACCCCGATTGCCCACAGGGTGTGTGGCTGCGGCACTATCTGGAAAAGCGCCACATTCCTTATCTTGCGTTTCGCTGCGCGATCAAGGGAGCAGCAACCGCGCCGCACATTCACATCGGCCCCGAAAGCACGCGGCTGCACTTGGCCCGGCATGTGCGGCGGCATAAGAAACCTCCGCTACACCGCCAGGAGGCGCGGCGCTAGGAAGCGCTGCGAAAGAAAGAAGTCAGGCTTCAGTTGTTGGGAAGCATGGGCCTGCCTTCGTGGGATACCAACAGGTCATGCATGTCGTTGGCATGCTCTTCTTCATTGGTCAAAATACCTTCCATCATCACGCGGGTGGTGGGATCGCGATCGCCAAAGTAACGGATCAGCTCGCGATAGTGGTCGCAGGCAATGCGCTCGGCAATAAGGTTTTCCTTGATCATTTCGACGAGATTGCCGCCGGCGGCATACTGCGAAGCGGAGCGCGTGGCTAAGCCTTCGGGGTTGAAATTCGGCGTGCCGCCAAGCTGGTTGATGCGCTCGGCCACGGCTTTCATGTGCCGCTGCTCTTCGGCAGCGTGCTGCTCGAATTCTTTTTTCACGCTCTCGCTCGATATACCGGCGGCGGCGATGGCATTTTGCGTGTAGCGCAGCACGCAAACAATTTCTGTTGCGAGCACGGTCTGAAGAATCTCAATGGTTTGCTTCACGTCCCCCTGGTAGGTGGGCGTGACCGGGCCATGCTCCAGCGACTGCCGCGCTTGCGCGCGCAGTTGCTTCACATCCGTGAGAAATGGTTTGTCGCTGCTCATACGCCGTTAGACCCACCAGGGCGCAGCGGGTTGCTCGCGGATCACGATCTGATTCAGAAATGCCGCGGCTTTGGTCAGCCCTTCGTCGGGCGACATGATGGTGTCTTCGTGTTCTATCGAGAGCACGTAATCGTAGCCATACATGCGTAAGGTGGAGATGAACTCTTTCCACCAGCCGTAGGGATGACCGTAGCCGCAGGAGCGGAAAATCCAGGCGCGGTTGCGCTCGTCGGTGTATGTTTTGGTGTCCAGCACGCCGGTTTTCGGCAGATTGTAATCGTAGATCTGCGTATCTTTGGCGTGCACGTGAAAAATGGCGTCCCCAAGCACGCGTATGGCCTTAATGGGATCGATGCCTTGCCAGAACATGTGGCTGGGATCGTAATTGCAGCCGACGTTGTCTCCCGCGATCGCGCGGAGCTTCAGCATGGTTTCCGGACTGAAGACAACGAAGTTGGGGTGCATTTCGATAGCGATCTTCACGCCATGGCTCTTGGCGAACTTGCCATGCTCGATCCAATACGGAGCTACTTTGGCCTCCCACTGCCACTTCAGCATTTCAAGATATTCCGGGGGCCAGGGGCAAGTCATCCAATTGGGGTATTTCGCGTTTTCGCTGTCGCCGGGGCAGCCGGAAAAATCGATCACGACTGGGACGCCGAGCTTTGCCGCCAGCTCGACGGTCCGTTTGCTGATATCGGCTGCAGCCTTAGCCACGGCTTTATCGGGATGCAGCGCATTTCCGTGGCAGCTCAGCGCGCTGATGGAAAATCCGTGGTCGTCGATCTTCTTTTTGAACTCTTTCAGCTCTTTTTCATGGCTGAGCATCGAAAGCTTGCAGTGCGGATCGCCCGGATAGTTACCGGTGCCAAGCTCGACCGTGTCGATGCCGATCTTCTTCAGTTTTTCGAAAACTTTTTCAAGGGGAAACTCGGAAAGTACCGGAGTAAAACATCCAACTCTCATGAGCGAAAGCGTATCACAGAGGCCAAATAGCCCGGGGCAAACTGCTACTGCTCGCCCCAGTAGCCCCTCGCCGCTGCTACAGCCAGGTCGAACGACTGCGCCAAGTCGGACCAGCGTATCGATTCGTGCCGCATCATCAATCGCACCAGGCAAGCGCCGAACAGCGAATCGAGAAAGAACTTCAGATCCGTTCGTGCCGGCAATTCTCCGGCTTTCACGGCTTCTTTTGCGATGGCCATCATCTCGCTCCGATGCGGGCCATAGAATCTCTCGGCGAACGCATCACGCAACTGTGGGTCATCCTGAATTGCGGCCATCAAGCGCGCGGCAACCACGCCGTTCTCGCCTTGTAAGGACTTGCCGGAGGCCACAAAACGGTCGCGAATTCTTTGCAATGGACTGCCGCTGTCCTTCAATGGCGTCTGCCGCTGCTTCACGTGCAGAAATGCATCCAAGAGGAGCGCCTCCTTGGTCGGCCACCAGCGGTACAGGGTCGCGGTGCTGACGCCTGCTTTCGCTGCAATGTGCTGGGTTGAGATAGCGTGTATCGGGTGTTCCTTCATCAGGCTGAACGCTGTCTCGAGTAGTGCGATGCGGCACGACTCGCTGCGCGGCCGCCCGCCGCTTGCCGGCTTGTCTGCTGTGTGCGCTGCTTCACGCATTTAAATTCCTGCCAATATTCTCTCACAATTCGGAAACTAAACGGCCAGTTTCGAATCAGAGCAAAAAGAGAGATTAAAAACACTTGCCGGAAACTAATCCCAGCACGAGTTGGAAACCCAAGTATAATCCCTGGCTCATCGCACCGGTGGTGGCGCTTGCGGCCTTCATGGAGGTTCTGGACACCAGCATCGCCAACGTCGCGCTGCCTCATATTTCGGGCAGCCTGGGGGCGAGCGAGGAGCAAGGCACATGGGTGCTTACAACCTATCTGGTAGCGAACGCAATCGTGCTGCCGATCAGCGGTTGGATCACTAGCATCGTGGGACGCAAACG
Organism: Bryobacteraceae bacterium; assembly: GCA_036379475.1. Lineage (GTDB taxonomy): Bacteria > Acidobacteriota > Terriglobia > Bryobacterales > Bryobacteraceae > Bog-105. The sequence goes on from DASVGP010000266.1 coordinate 16,998, forward strand.
CTTTTTCCTGATTTGCATCGGGCTGTTCACCGCGAGTTCGGTGCTGTGCGGAATCGCGTGGAGCCTGCCCATTTTGTTAGTGGCGCGCACCTTGCAGGGTATCGGCGGCGGCGGTCTGCAGCCCATGGCGCAATCGATCCTGGCCGATGTGTTTCCGCCGGAAAAGCGCGGACTAGCGTTTTCCGTGTACGGATTAACAGTTGTGGTTGCTCCCGCGCTGGGCCCCACGCTGGGCGGATGGATTACCGACAGCTACAGTTGGCACTGGATCTTTCTGATCAATCTGCCCGTCGGATTGCTCGCCTCGGGACTGGTTTTCAGGCTTGTTGAAGATCCTCCGTTTTTAGTTCGCAGAAAATTGGGCGAGAGCCGCTTCGACTATCTGGGATTTTCGGCCCTGGCGCTGGGAGTTGCCGCACTGCAAATCGCTCTCGATAAGGGACAGGAAGACGACTGGCTTGGCTCGCATTTCATCCTGACTCTGGTGATCGTCGCCGTTCTCTGCCTAAGTTTCCTGATCATCTGGGAATGGTTCGAAAAAGATCCCATTGTCGATGTGAAGATCTTCAAGCATTTCACTTTCGCGACCTCCACCACGATGATGTTTCTGATCGGAATGGTTTATTTTTCTTCGATGGTTCTGATGCCGCAGTTTTTGCAGAACTTAATGGGCTACACGGCCGAGGATGCTGGCCTCGTGGTCTCCTTCGGCGCCGCGCTGCTGTTGGTGGAAATGCCCATTGTGGGCGTGCTGACCGGCAAATATCCGGCCAAATACCTGATGGCTTTCGGCTGGCTTACGTTGTCCGCCGGACTCTATTTTTCGGTGAAATTAGTCGATCTTGACATCGGCTTTGGAACAGCCGCGTTCATTATGGTCATGCAAACTCTACCGCTGGCTTTCCTCTTTATCCCGTCCACCACGGCCGCATACATCGGAGTGCCGCAAGAAAAAAGTGGTTCAGTCGCGGGACTCATCAATTTTGCGCGTAATATCGGCAGCAGCGTGGGAACCTCCCTTGCCACCACGATTCTCGCGCGTAGAATACAGGTCCATCAGGAGCGGCTTTCCGCACACACTGCCCTGGGCGATCACAATTTCCAAAGTGCGGTAAATCACATCGCGCATTCTCTCCAACTGCAAAGCGGCGTTGGGAAAGCGGATGCGCACAAGGGAGCACTCGCCCAGTTTTACCAGGCGATGCAGGGGCAGGCCGCCGTGCTGTCGTATATGGATACCTATTGTCTGCTGGCGGCAGCCGCGGGTGCGATGTTCCTGCTCGCTTTTGTGCTGCGAAAGAATAACCCGAAAATGACGGAGCAACATGCAGGTCACTAAATACAATTCATTCTCTTCAGGAACGATTACGAAACGCTCGATGCGCCTCGCACTTAGTTTTGGGTTACTCTCGGTGCTGTTGCCCGGGCAGGCCATGCAACTGCCTGCTTCCGGCCGCGAAGGACCGAACCCGGTAAATGCCGGGCAGTTAACGGCCCCCGGCCAGGGCGCCAGCGTGATTCAACCCTCTTTGCAAGTCAACGGCGCCTACGCCGGAAGCGTTCCGGGCGGCAATCTGCCGCCAGGTCCCGTTAAACTGTCGCTTTCGGAGGCGGTGCAGCGAGGGCTCCAAGTAAACCTCGGGACCATTACTGCTTCCACCGCATCGATGACCGCACGAGCGCAGCGTGCCCGGGCACTGAGCCGCTTACTGCCGCAGATTTCGGCGAGCTTGGGCGCGACAGAGAAACAGGTAAATCTGGCCGCTGAGGGTCTCAACACGATCGGTAACGCGTTTCCGGGCTTTCGGTCCGTCGTCGGGCCGTTTCACTATGTGCAAGCTCAGGGTAACTTCAACTGGAACGCATTCGACCTGACCCAGATTCGCAACTACCAGGCGAGCAAACAACTCCAGCAAGCTTCCCATTTTGATTTGCGCAACGCGCGGGAACTCGTGGTCCTGGCGGTTGGCGGAACGTATTTGCAGGCCATTGCGGACGCAGCGCGCGTTGCTTCGCAGAAGACACAGGTGGCTTACGCGAAGGCGGTCTACGACCAATCCACGGCGCAACTTACCGCCGGCACAACCATCCGTATCGATGTAACTCGTAGCCGCGTGCAGTTACAGACGGAGCAGGAGCGGTTGAACTCACTCGAAGCCGATTACCGCGAAAAGAAGATCGCGCTCGCCCGTTTAATCGGCATACCGCTCGGTCGGAAGCTGATTTTAACGGAGCCATTCGGCTATCGCAAAGTGCATCCGGTCAGCCCGGAAGCTGCGATTCGCAGCGCTCTGCAGCATCGCGCCGACCTCCAATCGTCTGAAGCGCAGCTTAAAGCAGCCAAACGCGTACTGGCCGGTGCGCGTGACGAGCGCTATCCGTCACTCTCTTTCGGAGGCGACTACGGCGCGATCGGCGCCACGCCCGACAGCTCACACGGCGTCTTCGTGGCCGAGGCGAGCGTCAATATTCCGATCTTCAGCGGCGGCCGAATCAAAAGCGATATTCAGCAAGCGAAAGCTACCGTTGCGCAGCGTCGGGCGGAATACCGGGATGAGAAGGGGCAAGTCGAGCAAGAGGTTCGCGATGCCCTGATTCAACTGCAGACCGCTATCGGCCAGGAGCGTCTGGCGGAGAGCAATCGAAAGTTAGCGCTGGAGACTTTGACCCAGTCTCGCGACCGCCTCCAGGCGGGCGTCACCAATACAGTGGAAGTCGTTCAGGCGCAGCAGCAAGAGTCGAGTGCGGAATCGGCTTACGTATCCAGTCTGTTCGCGTTCAACTTAGCCCGCTTGACCCTGGCTCGCGCCACCGGCGAAGCTGAGGCAAATGTAGGCAGTTTATTCGCGGGGAGCCGCCCTTAACCAGGTTTGAAATATTCGGAGATCAAATTATATGAGCCAGCAATACGAAATACAAGAACCACCTTTTGAAATAGAAGAGAGCGATTTGAAATTGCCGCGCTATGAGCCGGAGAAGTTCGCAAACAAGGACGACGAAAGCGGCGACGATGGACGCAAGCGCAAACGCGCGCTGCTCATTTTCGGTCTCGTGGTCTTAATCGGCGCGGCCGCGGGCGTCTTCTATTGGCTGCACGCCCGCCAGTTCGAAGAGACCGACGATGCGCAAGTGAATGGCTACTTAAGTCCCATCGGTACACGCATTGACGGAACCGTTATCAAGGTCTATGTGCACGACAATCAGACCGTAAAAGCCGGCGATCCGCTAGTCGATTTGGACCCGAGCGATAATCAGGTGGCTCTCGATCAGGCGCTTGCCCAATTGACCCAGGCTCGCGGTCTGCTCTCCTCCGGGCGCCCCGACATACCGATCATAAAGGTGCGGAACGCGTCTAATATCGTGTCGGCTCGCAGCGAGGTGGCCGGCGCGGAAGCCGGGGTCGCTACCGCTGAGCGGGACCGGGACCGGGCAGCCGCTCAGGTCGTGCAGCAGCAGGCTGCCAATGCCAAGGCTCAGAGCGATCTCAAACGCTATAGCCAGCTCGTTCAAAAGCAGGAAATCTCTAAAGCTGAGTTCGATCGCTACACCTCTAACGCAAAACAGCAGGCGGCCGGCCTGGCTGCGGCTCAGTCCGCACTCCTTGCCGCCAAACGCACCATCGACCAACGCAAGGCCCAGTTGACTCAGGCGCAAAGCAAACTGCAGGAAAGCCGGGAAACCGCGCTGCCACTGCTATTAGTGCGCCGCGCCGCCGTTCAGCAGGAGATGGGCAGCGTGAAAGCAGCCGAAGCGAAGGTGGAGGGGGCGCGGCTGAATCTGCAGTACACAAAGATTGTCGCGCCCGTTGCGGGTATTGTCATGAAGCGATCTGCGCAGGTCGGCGCTCGCGTGCAAGCCGGGCAGCAGCTTTTGACAATTGCCCAAATCGGAGACCTGTGGGTCACCGCCAATTTCAAAGAGACCCAGCTTCTGCACATGCGGCCGGGACAGCGCGCCACGATTCATGTGGATGCGCTCGATCGCGACTTCAACGGTTCGGTGGAAGCGATCGGCGGCTCAACAGGCTCGGTGGCAAGCGTGCTGCCGCCAGAAAACGCAACCGGCAATTACGTCAAGGTTGTGCAGCGAATCCCGGTCCGCATTAAGCTCGACCGCGGCCAGGATGGGCTCAACCGCCTTCGTCCCGGCATGTCGGTTGAACCCGAAGTACGAGTCGGCAATTAATGAACAAGCGCTGAACCGAACGATCACCGCTTATTAACCGGGCAGCCAAAGGCGCTTGGCCGTGAGCCAGACAACCGCGAGCGCAAATCCGGCGAGCGCCTTGTACTCTTCGTTCTTGAAGTAGAGTTTCCAGCGAAACCGTCCGGTTACGGCCTTCCGTCCGAACCTCGGCCAGAAGCGGCGGACACGCGAGGCGTAACCGGAATAGGCGGGGAAAATGTCGCGCAGGTGCTGCTCCTCCAGCTCGATCACAGGGAAATAAACGAGTGCGAAAACGGCTACGAAGACGATGGCGAGCGGGATGCTGCGGCAGGCGATCACGATCCCGAGCGCAACCACCAAGGTTCCGGCATAGAGTGGATTGCGCACGTAGGCGTAAGGACCGCCGGTCGCCAGAGCCTCGTTCTTCGCCAAGTGCCCGGCGGCCCAGCCGCGCAGCAGCAGACCGGGCACGGCGATGGAAAGACCAATCGACATCGATTCGGCGTTGGGTCGCGAGAGCCACGCAAACGTCACCAGCAGCAGAAAACCGCAGGGCACACGCAGACGCGCCACGAAATCGGCGTACGGTTTCGCGAACCGGTACTGAACGCCTCTATACTCCATGGACCGCCCCCACGGCCTGCAAAAGCATCCCGGCGACTTGGCCCACCGCGATGGCTTTCATGCTTTCATGGACGGCGCCGCCGCGCTTGTAAGTCGTTTCCACGCCGCTAGCGCGCAGCACGGTCATGCTGCCGCCGAAGGGGCCGGTGGCCGCCGGATCGGTGGGCCCAAACAGAGCAACGCCGGGCTTGCGCAGCGCCGCAGCCAGATGCAGCGGTCCGCTGTCGAGCCCCAGAACCGCGCTCGCGCGCCGCGTCGCATCGATCAAGCCTTCTATAGAAGACGTGTGCAGCACCAGGTGCCTGGCGCCGCTTAATTCCTTCGCCGACTCGGCGGGAACATTCACAACGAGTTCGATGCCTTCACTATGCAGCCGAACCGCCAGCTTTTCGTAATTCTCCAGCGGCCACTCCTTGCTCTTCCACCCCGCGAAAGGACTCGTGAGAACGAACGGGCCGGAGGGAAGCACGCCCTCTTCCCTTCCCTGCGGAATCCATGAATCCTCGGTGAGAACGGCGGCGCCGGCCTCGGCGATCAATTGCAGATTACGCTCGATGCGATGCGGTCCTTTGACCGGAACGCGATGTGTGTAGAAGAACGCGGCCAGCGGCTCGCGCGCTACGCTGCGATCGAAGCCGAACAGGCGCTTGGGTTGCGCGATACGTCCGCACAGAGCGGATTGCACGAGGCCTTGAAAATCGATGGCGAGATCCGGTCTGCTACCGCGCAGGCGGCGGCAGGAGGCGGCAAACGCGCGCAGGCCGCCGCGCTCGAACGGAATCAGTTCGTCGATCGCAGGATTTCCTTCTAGCAGCGGCATCCAGCGGCGCGCGACCAGCCACGAGATCCGGCTCCGCGGAAAACTCTTTTTCAAACTGGCGACCGCGGGCAGCGCATGGAGAATATCGCCCATGGCGCCGAGGCGAATCACCAGAATGCTTTCGGACATTACCGGACGGCTCCCTGACGATCGAGGATGAATTGCACAAACCCGGCGGTGCGCGCGCGCTCGGCATCGGCATCGGCGAGCGGCCACTCGCCCGGCCGCGCAATGGCAACTGCATCCACGGCGCGCAACGCTGCGACGAGTGCCGCGCGAGCCGTTGCAGACAGCAGCGCTTCACCGTCATCCAAAACCACCACCAAAAGTTTGCGACCCGGTTCGCGGGAGCGTGCGATTCGCTTCGCTTGCGCCGCGGTCATGGGATCGAAATAGCCGGTCATGGTGGTCCATTCCGCCCCGGCAAGCAGCGCCGGAACGGCTGCGAGCGCCACAATCTTTTCTCTCGTATCCACGCTCTGTTATCTCAGCAAACTGAAGGCCGCCTCAATCACGCGGTCGGCCGGCACCGCTTTCATGCAGCGATGGTCGATGGGGCACTCGCGCAGCAGACAAGGGCTGCACTCCACCGCTTCGCGAACCACGCGAGTGTGCTCGCCCGTAGGGCCGGTGGCTTCGGCATCGGTGGCGCCAAAAACCGCTACCGTCGGCACACCAAGCGCGGAGGCGATGTGCATCGGCCCGGAATCGTTCGTGAGGTAGACCTCGCAGGCCGCGGCGAGTTCGATGAACTCGGAAAGTGTGGTAGCGCCGGCGAAATTGTGAGCCGCCGCGCCGCGTCTTCCGGCCGCCGCCCGCACACTTTCGCAGACCTCCATTTCCTGTTTCGCGCCGAAGATGGCGATGGAAGCCCCGCGCTCGCGAGCGATAGCTACAGCGGCTTCGGCGAACCGTTCGGGAAGCCATCGTTTCGCGCCTCCGTAAGCCGCGCCTGGGCTGACTCCGATCACAGGACCGTGCATCGAAGCCCTTTCGAAGCGCCCTCGCCCCAGTTCTCTTGCGGCCTGCGCCTTCGCAAGCCGGATCGGTTCCTCTTTCCCATAACTCGTAATCAAACCCGCCCGCGAGAGCAATTCCAAATAATAGAACCGCTGATGCGGCGGTAAATCTCCGCGGGCAGGCACAGCAATGGGATGCGTGAGCAGCCATTCGCGCGCGTCGCGATCGTAGCCGATGCGGACGGGAATTCTCGCGGCCCACACAAACAGAGCCGATTCGAAAGAATTCGGCATCAAGATGGCGCAATCGAATCCGCGGCCGCGCAGCTCCGAAGCGATCTTGCATTTTTGCCGGAAGCCATCCCAATTTTTCCGCGCATCATAAGGAAGCAGTTCGTCGCAAAACGGCTCCGAAGCGTAAAGCGCCGCCACCCAGGGCCGCGCCAGGATGGATATGCGCGCCGAGGGATAGCGGGCGCGCAAGGCCGCCAGTGCGGGCACACACATCACCGCGTCGCCGACCCAATTGGCGGCGCGAACCAGAATGTTGCGGAACTCCATCGGAACTGGTTGGTTTTCCTCAGGATAGAACGGCGGCGGAGTTGGGTACGGTCCGACGCATGGCCGGCTGCTCTTCCGGTTTGGTTTCAAAGGCTTTGGCGTTCATCTAGAGCACCATCTGCGCCCGCCTCTCACGGATTTCCGTCTTCCAGCTCCCGGATAAAGGCGCCGCCATAACGCGAGAGAAAAGGTCAGGATTGTCTGCTTCGCCTTTAAACAGACGCACCACATCGGCAACGCTGACCCGCCGCGGATCGCTCTGCACGAGTTCAATCGGATCGCCCGATTCCAATTCGCCTTCTTCAACGATGGAGAAATAGATCCCCAACCGTCCGCTGGCCCAGAATCTTTTCACCATATCCGAGCGCTTCATTCGAATCGCGAGCTTAAAACAGGGCATTCTCGGCTGGGTCACCCGCAACGCGGCCGATCCCACGCGAAACACATCACCGATATGCGCAGAGTCTTCGAGCATTCCTTCCGTCGTGAGGTTTTCGCCGAATGCACCCAGGGGAAGCGGCGTGTCCGGAAGCTCCGCAGCCCACAACGGATAGTGTTCCAGTGGATAGGCATAGACGGCTTTGTACGGCCCGCCATGCACCCGAAGATCCGCTTGCCGGTCGCCCTGCAGGTTATGGCGGAGTGCCGCAACTTTCCCTTGAACCGGAGCTTTGAAAATGCTCGTCAGTACTTTGCGATTCCCCGCCTGAACTTCACGCGGCTGCCCCACGTTGACGGAAACGATTCGGCTCAATTCGGGAGCGGACATATGTAGAAGCTATCGTTTTCCGAAGATCTCGAATAACTCTTGCGGCGGAACAACCTCGAGCTGCCCATAAGTGCAAGACTTCGGATTCCTGTCCGGACGCCACCTGCGGAACTGTGCAGTATGCCGGAACCGGTTGCCCTGCATGTGGTCGTAAGCAACCTCCACAACCAGCTCAGGCCTCAGCGGTTCCCAGGACAGATCTTTTCCTTGGCTCCAGCGGCTCTGGCCGCCGGGCATGCGATGTCCGGTTTCCGCCCCTTCGTCGCCGGCCCACTCTTTCCATGGATGATGCGACAGCGCATTTTTGCGATACGGCGCGAGGAAATCCGTCAACTCGAGCCGCTTTTCGACGGAAAAGCTGGCGCAAACACCGACATGCTGCAGCGCGCCCGCATCGTCATACAGCCCGAGCAGAAGAGAGCCCACTGCGTCGGCATCTTTCTTGTACCAGCGAAAGCCTGCCACCACGCAATCGCAGTCGCGCTCGTGTTTGACTTTCAGCATCGTGCGCTTGTTCGGCTCATAGATGCCGTCCACAGCCTTGGCCATCACGCCGTCGAGACCTGCGCCTTCAAAACGTGAAAACCAATCGGCGGCGAGCGCCCGATCCGAGGTCGCCGGCGTGAGATGGATCGGCGGTGCCGTGGACCAGGGCAGCTCTTCGAGCAGGCGGCGCCGGGTCCGGAACGGCTCCCCGCGCAAATCGCGCTCGCCCTCGGCCAAGACATCGAAAAAGACGATCGATGCCGGGCTTTGCTGCGAAAGCATGCGGACGCGTGAAGCCGCGGGATGCAGACGAAGCTGTAATTGGTCGAAGTCCAGCCCGTGCTCTTTGACGATCACGATTTCGCCATCAAGCACGCAGCGCCTGGGCAACGCGGAGCGCAGCGGATCGAGCAAATCGGGAAAGTAGCGATCGAGCGGTTTCTCATCCCGGCTCTGGATCAAGATCTCGTCCCCATCCCGAAAGATGATGGCCCGAAAGCCGTCCCACTTGGGCTCGAAGATCCATCCATCTGCGGGGGGCAGGTCTTCCACCCGCTTGGCCAGCATCGGTAAGACAGGCGGTTCGAAGGGAAGATGCACGACGCCCTCATTATCTTGCACCGAGCAGATTCGTGGAGCAGGCCTTTGGTCTACCAGCCTGCCCCGCTCTCGCGCCGTGTCGCGCAAACTGCTTGCGACGAATCTCACTTTCCTGCGAACAGGCGGTGCGGCAGGAGGTACGTGAACCCCGCGAAGACTTCCCATCGGGTGGAAGTCTCGGTCAGCCCACGATTGAGGCCGCAGTCGAATACCAGGTTCTTGCGTGCATTGTAGTTCACGGCCCAGAGGTTTCCCACCGCATCGCCGTGCAGGAAGGGCTGGGTAAAATGCCAGATCTCGCCCGATAGTCCCCACTTTCCCCGCAACGGGTGCGAGATCGATAGGGTCTGTCCGAATTGCGCCCGCCGCACCCTGGTCGGATCATCCTGAGCCTCGTTGAAGAGGTAGTTGGTGTCGTAATGGAAGCCCTTCATGTCCGCACTGATCAGCAGCCCCGCAGAGTTGGTGGCGCTTCCCATATCGAGGTTGGGCGAATCTCCTTCATACACCCGGTTGAAGTAGCTCACTGCGACCGTCGGGTTCGCGCCGGCGCCGTGGTGAATCACGCCTTGCACTCCGAGCGATACGTCTCCTGTCCCATTCGCCGGCAGGCCGTTAGCCGAGTGCGCGTACGGCCCCCATGCGACCAGAAACTCAAGCCGATTCGTGACGCTCACCTTGGCTACTTCGTTAGTGCTGGATTGCGAAGAGAATTCGGCCGAGTCCCGCGCCCCGAGATAGCCGGTCTCGAACTGCAGGTACCCAACGGGAGTGAGGGTGGCTGGTGTAGAGACTGTCGGTCGTGCCGGGTTCGCCTCCGGCGTCTCAGCGGAAGCCGGGGTGGTCGGCTGCTGCGCCGCAACTCCGAGTGCGACAGCCATGACCAGGACAAGTAGGAAAGCGTGCCGCATCCTTGCTATTATCATTTGGCCTTCGGGATGGCCGCTTGATGGCGCTGATCCAATTAGCCCAACCACAGGTTACGGGGCCGCAGTGGAAATGTGGATGGAGGCGGTAAGCCCGGCAGACCGCTCCGGGATTATTTCTGCCTCATTTTCCCGATATCGCATGGAAACCGGGAAAACCAACCGGGGTGGGGTGGGCGGCGGCGGCCGAGAGCGCCTGGTCGAGCGAAGAAATATCGAAATCAGGGGGGAGCATTTTGGCGAGAGCCTCGCCGAGCTTCATTTCTTCGCGTTGTTTGCGCAACTTGGCGGTGGCGATCTGGACGGCGTGCTTTTCGGCTTTGCGCGATTCTTCGGCTTCAGCGCGTTTTTGCGAAGCAAAGCCAATTTCGGCTAACTGGCGTGCTTTCTTGCGTTTCTGAAGCTCGGCGGAGGCGCGCTGGTAGGCGCGGTCCTGGGCGGCGTGGTAGCGAACGTAACATTCGAGCTCGCGAGGGTCAAGACTGACGGGGATGGCACCGCTTTTGGCCTCCTCGGGGGTTTTCGGCTCGGGCGCAAAGCAGCTGTTCTGCATGCGCAGGGCTCGCTTGGCGAGCCAAGTATGTTCGGCCATTTTGACGACCAGCTCGATTTCGGCCTGGCCGACGGGCTGCTCGTCTTCCAAGAGCTGGTTGAGGAAAGCGTCGAAGTTTTCCTGCTTTTCGACTTCTTTTAGGACGCGGAATTTGGCGCAGAGGCCATGTTTGACGCCGTTCTGGGCGACTTTGGCCTTGGTCTCGACGGACTTGGGGCCAGTAGATTTTTCTGAGTTGCGGCGATTGGCCGCGATTTGTTTCGGAGTTGCCATGGTTTGGTGTCCAGACGGGTACGGGCGCGCCCTCTAAAGGGCGCGGCAGCCTCGAAAAGCTGGCCCGACGTATCCGCACTGAGTGTGCGCGGCGGGCGTGCGGGATGAAAGGATGCAGAGGCGTAAATTGCTGGATGTAAAAGGAAAATAAGTTTCAAAGAATGGAGTGACTCAAATCCCGGGCGGGGTTGCCGAAAGGTTTGCTAACGATGGGCGCTGCTGTTGGCGTGACGAACGGGCGCCTGGCTACGGGACTCAACGGCGCCCACGCTGGAAGCGGAAAACATTCGTCTGTCCCCCGATTGCTCCCGATTGCTCCGCGATTGCTCCCGGCGTGGAGCCGGGAAGTCGCGCCGCTGGTGGAATGGTTTGCGCAGATGTCTCGGCAAAAGGCAGGCTAGCGGCCCAGTCACCCGAAGCGGCTTCGCTGAAGTCGGCAAAGATGATTGCTCATCGCGACGCGATGGAGAACTGGAATCCAGCCGAGTTACCGGAATGGCTGGACGACAACTATTTCCTGATGAAAATTCGCCCTGCTTTAGCCAGCATTCGCAAGAGTATGATCGCAGACGCGCTTGGTATGAGCGTCAGTGTCGCGTACAAATTTGCCAACGGAACGCGGATTCCGCATCGGCGGCATTGGGTGAAGTTGGCGGGGTTGATTGAGGCTGATCGACGCTAAATTCTCCGTTAATTACGCGACTCCGCGTCCATCAGATACCTTGAGATCGTGCCGCTAGAACGATATCCACAAGATAAGTTGCAGCCAGGAAATGATGAATCTGCGATCTGGCGCTTCATGTCCTTCGATCGTTTCGAGGATCTGATGCGCACCGGGGAACTATATTTTTGCCGATCCGATAGATTCGAGGACGAACATGAGGGGCTACCAACCGAGGAATCGCGATATGTTCACGTTATGGCCTCTTGAAGGCGGCGCTCGATGCCCTACCCGATCGGGTCATGTTGGGCCTAGTGAGGTATAGCGTTGAGCATGTTGGCTGGAACATCTTGCGCTTCATTACTACGAAGCGCCCAGAATTCGCAGGAGAGCGCGAGGTCAGAGCCCTTATTTGGACGTCCGAATGGGCTGGGCATGATCGTCATATCGACATTGACAACAAGTGTCACCGAAAGCCGTTGACACAACCGCCGCCTCACGTGCCACCGGGCCTCCGACGCGCAATGGATCTGCAGGTCCTTGTCGATCGCACCGTTGTATCGCCAGACGCCAATCGAGGCAGGCTTGAAAAAGTTAAGCGATTTGTGGGTAACCTCGGCTACAAAATTCCTGTTGAGGAGTCGAGCTTGACGCGATACTCTCATCTATTGCCGGATGTAGTTGACATTGAGCGATTTTCTAAGAGATAAAAATCAGCATGCGCTCGAACGCGTTTCGAAATCCGCTATGGCGTCGGCGTTGGGCATTTCGAAAAGTGAGGCATATAAAATTGCGCGAGGCGCGAAGATTCCCCATCGGCGGCACTGGGTGAAGCTGGCGGAGATGGTGGGGTTTCCAAGCGGAGCGAGTCGATCGACATGCACTCCAATCCACATGGTCGAGCGCGTTGGGTAATCGACATCGCTTACCCGCTAACTATTTTGGGCCTTTTGACTACAAATAGAAGCAACAGCGATACACTACATGTAATATGCAATTTCACGTCATCTCGGCACTTACGATGGGTAATGGTGGCCCCGTGTCTGTCCGCTGCCCAGCTTGCAAACAAATGGGCACGTTTCAGCCCATCGGCACTGATCTTCACTTTCGTGATAAGAGCGGAGAAATTGTTCTGGTAGGCCATCGCACGTGCCCCAACCCAACCTGCAAAGCGCACCTGTTCGTTGTTCTGAAGGGAGGTAAGGTTTATATCTCTTATCCAGCCGAGCGGATTGACTTTGATACGACGAACGTGCCCGAGCCGATAGTTGAGAGCCTCGAAGAGGCGATCACCTGCCACGCTAACCAATGCTTCATCGCAGCCGCAATCATGGTGAGAAAGACGTTGGAATTACTTTGTTCAGAGCAGAATGTAACAGGACTCAATCTGAAGGAGCGACTAAAGAAACTTGGATCACAGGTCGTGCTGCCAGCAGATCTTATCGTTGGGCTTGATGACATCCGACTATTGGGGAATGACGCAGCTCACATCGAGTCCCAAGCGTATACAAGGGTGAGCCAGGAGGAAACAGAAGTGGCTATTGAATTTACGAAAGAAGTACTAAAAGCCATATACCAGTATTCAGCACTGTTGGCGCGAATTCGCGGATTAAAAAAGCAACCTTGAATAATGGCAGCGCACTGAGATCGATTCATTCAAGTTTTTCCACCCCGCTCACCTGAGCAATGACATCAGCTAGTAAACGATTGATATCAGGGTCGATTGTCAGTTCATCATTGTCCATGTTCACAAACTTGGCTGAAACCAGCGGCTGAAGAAATGATGGAAAACGCGACGTTCCGCCATGGATCGCGATCACCTCTTCTCTGGTCAGGTCAAGCGCGATACTGCCGCCCTCATAAAATAGCGTGCTTTCCTGTAATCGCTTCTTTGCGGCATCTGGACTAGTGAGAAATCTCTTCGCACGCTTTAATCCCTGAAGCCCCTCCTCGATGTATATAGTTTCGATTGCTTTGCGCTTTGCCTGCCGTTCTGGGGAATCCAATTGTGGAATCTTACTCACTATGCGCCGTCGCCTTCTTTTTGCCGAGCGCGAATGCATAGATGCGAGCCCTGCGATTGCAAACCCCAAAGTTATTATTGCTATTAGAGCGAAGAAGGAGTAAGCTATCGCGCGGGCAATTTGAACAGCGACCGAGCCAGTAAAAATCTCCTCTATAAAGCTTGATTGCTCATGTTGCTGGAACGAGTTCGTTATAGCGATCTCATCCAACCCTGCAATTTTCCCAAGCGGCTTTACCTGTGGATTCAAGCTTTTGGGATGAAGAACCAGAAGATCCAGCGTGACAAATTTCCCCGTATCAAAAATGACCTTGTCAAATATAATGCGGTTAGACTCGTCAACCCGAGGGTGGAGATTGTTGGCCAGGTACGAGGAATTAGCGCCGACCACCTGTGCGCGGATAATCCGCCCGCCATCTATTTGCAATCCGAATGCAATTCGGCTATCAAAATCATCCTCGCGGATATTAGCTTCGCCGTCATTAACCACACGGATCGTCAGGATCTTTAAATTCGACCTTCCTTCCTCAATATCTTGCCCCTGAAAGAGAATGGCTAAACCGGGTATCGGGTGTCGCACATCCAGAACATTTGACTCGGCTGTAATATCCATACTCAGATGGGTACGGCTACCCCGAAGCGTATAGTAAATGCCGATGATTCCGATCACTAGGCTGATGAAAGAGGCGGAGAGGAAATATTTCAAGCGCTTGAGTAGCCAAGAACGGGCTGCGCTGCGGTTCGACTCCTCGACATTCGGCTCGGATCTGTCGTTTTCTGTCATTTCGAAACGGAGAGTCCACCGGCGACGCGCGGCTGTGGACAAACGCTGCTGGTTAACGTTTTCCGGTTGGCGCGAAGGCCCCGGTTGTGAAAATCCCGAAATCAGTAATCTTACCAGACCAACATTGGACGGCAAAGGACGTGCCGCTTGGCGAACCGTCCAAAATTCACGTTCCAGGAGAGGGCAGTTTTGAGGCTCTCTATCTCCTATCCCGTTGCGGCGATCGGCCGCGATTTGTTTGGCAGCTGCCATGGTGTTGTATCGAATTGGTGTACGGTGGCAGGCGAAAACGTCTGCTCCACAGTGTCGAGTCTGCGGGGCGGGCGGGGTGAAAGGATGCAGAGGCGTAAGGTGCTGGATGTAAGGGAAAATAAGTTTTAGAAAATGGAGTGACTCAAATCCGGGGTGGGGTTGCCGACAGGTTCCCGAAGTTTCATTCCGAGTTCACCAACTGCATTCCTGCATGGGATGGGGATCGACGGTTTCGGACATGCGCGCGATCAGCAGCGCCTGCAATTCGTGCTTGATGCCGCGAGCGCTCGGACGATCCCATAAGTTATCGAATTCATGAGGATCCTTTTGAAGGTCGTACAACTCGCCCCAGCCGCCAAGAGAGTGATAGACAAACAGCTTGTATCTATCCGTGCGCACCATGGTGGCCCAGGGTGGAGGAGAATATTCGAAGTTCGAGTTATAGAATTCGCTGTAGACCGAATCCCGGTGCGTTGCTGTCTCGCCCTGGAGTAACTTGGTGAGCGATCGTCCCTGCATCCGGAACGGAACCGGAACGCCGGCGGCTTCGAGGAGAGTCGGCGCCAAGTCGATCTCTTCGACCAGGGCATCCACTTTCAGACCGGCCTTGTAGCCTTTAGGCCAGCGAATGATTAGCGGAACCCGGATCAGCGGTTCGTAAAAGTATGGCCCTTTGAGGTAGATCCCATGATCGCCGAGCAGTTCGCCGTGATCGCTGCTAAAGATAACAATCGTATTCCGGTCCTGGCCGGTCTGCTTGAGAGCGTCCAGCATGCGGCCGATGGCATGATCGACTTGCTCGATCATGGCATAGTAGGCCGCGGTGATCTTGCGGTGCGTCAGGTCGTCGGTCTTGGCGAAGGACAGATCGCGCCCTCCATAACTGCCTTCATGGTCCGTTCGCGCGTAAGGCGATTTGGTTTTCAGCTCTCCTTCCTCGTACTTAGGAGACGGGAGCTTAGCCGGATCGTAACGCTTGAAGTACTCTTCGGTAGGCCAGAAAGGGTGATGGGGCTGGAAGATATTCACCGAGATGAGCCAGGGGCGATAGCCTCGCTCCTTGCGCATGTACTCGATTGCTTTATCCGCGCACCAGGCGGTCTGGGTATATTTAGGATCGATCGGAACGCCCCATGCGGGTGTATGCGGCGGTGGAGTGGGCCACTTGACGCCTTGATCGCGCAGCCAGATGCGCCACATATTCGCCGTGGGCCATTGATTCGACAAATCATGGCTCCAGCAGAAAATATCGTAGCCGTCGTCGATTCTATTTTCGATCCGGCCGCTCTCGCAGGGAGATAAGTGAAGCTTGCCGACCAGATCGCACTCGTAGCCGTGGTCGGCGAGAATTTTGGGGACTAACAGCTCGCTTGGCCGGATCCGCTGGCCGTTGGCGCGAAGGCCGGTGGTATGGGGATATCTTCCGGTAAGGAAGGCGGCGCGCGAGGGAGAGCAGATCGGGCACTGGACCGTGTAATGGGTGAAGGCGGCTCCCTCGCTCATCAACCGCTCTAAGTTTGGCGTGTGGATGTAGGGATTGTTCAAGCCTTGGATCGTGTCGAACCGGCATTGATCGGCCACGATCCAAAGGATATT
>DASVGP010000267.1:0-8307 GCA_036379475.1 Bryobacteraceae bacterium
TTCATCGTCAGATTGTGCGGGTTGGTAGATAGTCTTTGGTACTGTTTCTGCTACCGGGCTTTTCTGGTTAGTTCTTTTTGGGTCGCGAAGGTCTCACCTCAATCCGGCTAATTAATGTCCTCGCAGGCATCCGCAAGACATCCAGCACAATCTGCGCGATGTCTTCCGGCGCGATCTTCCAATCCGAGCGGCTTCCGCTTCCCGAAAAATCCGTATCGACGCTTCCGGGCAGGATGGAGCTGACACGCACGTTCTCCTGGCGATGGTCGAGCATCATGGCTTCCGCGAATCCGGTGAGACCGAATTTCGAAGCGTTATACGCCGAACCTCCCGCGAATGGATTTTTCGCTGCCAGGCTACTTATGTGGATGATCCAGCCGCCGCGCGGGTTGTCAAAACGTTGTAAAGCTTCGTGGCTGCAATAGAACGAACCGGATAAATTGGTCCCGATGACGCGATCCCATTCTTCGGGAGTCAGTTCGGCGGCAGGGCGGAAGACGCCGATGCCCGCGTTGTTGATGAGAATGTGGAGCGCGCCCAGTTCGTGATCCACAAATTGGAAGAATGCGGCGACATCTTCTTTGTTGGCGACGTCGGCCGTGTGGCCCGCCACTTTGCGCGTGCCCGCACCAGCTCGCAGCTCGCTCAAAGCTCGATCGAGATTGCCGGGGTCGCGGGCACAAATCGCCACGTTTGCTCCCGCCCCGAGCAGGGCTTTCGCGATCGCCAGCCCGATTCCCTTCGAGGCGCCGGTGACGACCGCATTCTTCCCGTTCAGAAATTCAGCCATGGCTTAACTTCCTTTCATGCACCGGGGATCCGGTCGACGCAACACAAGTATGAGCGGGCGGCGGGAATCCGGTTCGTTTGCACCACCAGCTATTTCTCCGATGATCGAATAGAACCGACAAAAAGTCGAGAGAATGTTTGATTAAAATTTGTGAGTGATGCATCGCTTCTATACTGGATATTGAGTCTCCCGGTATGAGCGTTTTCTGGCTGCGGACGGCCGCCGCCCTTTACTCCTGCGGCTTGCTGTATGCGCTAATTTATGTGTTCCGAAAGAGCACACGGCTTTTCACTCCGGCACTGATTGCGTTCGGAGCTGGAACACTGTTCCAGTTCGTCGCCATCGTGGAGCGGTGGGTGGAGAGCGGCCGGCTGCCGTTGAACAACTTCTACGAGACCAGCTCGCTCTGCGCGCTCTTAATTGCGGCTTTGTTTCTGCTGGCTTACAGCTACTATCGGGTGGCGGTGCTTTCGGTTTGCCTCTTTCCCCTCGTATTCTTTATGACGCTCATCGGGGCCACCGAGTTCCCGGTAGGCGGCTGGAGCAGCCAGCAGGCGCGCAGCGTTTGGCTGCTCATTCATATCTCTACGGTGCTGATCGGATATGCTGCGCTGATTCTCGCGGCCGTAGCCTCTTTGTACTACCTGCAGCAGGAGCGGCGGCTCAAGCGCAAGAGCCTGAATCCGACTTCCAGTAGGTTACCTCCGCTCGCCACGCTCGACCGCGTCATCACGCAATCGATGAACATGGGATTCGTCTTCATCACCATCGGCACGGCGACGGGCGTGATCTGGGCCTTTATCGATAGCGGGACTCGCTGGATACTCGATCCGGAGATCGGCTTCTTCCTATTTACCTGGGCATTTTATTTATTAATGATCTTCCTACGCGTTTCGGCCGGCTGGCGCGGGCGGCGGATGGCCTGGCTCGCGGTGAGCGTGCTCGGCTGCTCCGTGGTCACTTGGGCGGCTCATTTCAGTTTGAGGTCTCTGTGGCTGCGATGAGACTGGCGCTGGCGGGAGTCAATCACAGCACGGCGCCGGTCGAGCTGCGCGAAAAACTCGCCTTCCGGTTGGAAGAGATTCCGGATGCGCTGCGGGCCGTGCAGGCTAAAGGCGCGCGGGAAGCCTTGATCCTCTCCACTTGCAACCGGGTGGAGATCGCGGCGGCGCTGGAGGAGGATGTTGCGGCGGATCTGTTGGTGGAAGGGATCGTAGGAGCCGGTCGCGGCCTGACCTCCGATCAGGTTTGGCCGCATCTTTATTTATTCGAGCAAGGAGAGGCGATCCGGCATGTGTTCCGCGTCGCGTCCAGCCTCGATTCGATGATTGTCGGCGAGCCGCAGATTCTCGGGCAATTGAAACAGGCCATGCGGCAGGCGCGGGATCAGGGCGCGATTGGCAGTTTGCTCGATGCGGTGCTGCGCGGCGCTTTTGCTACCGCCAAGCGCGTGCGCACGGAAACCGAAATCGGCCAGAATGCGGTTTCGGTGAGTTATGCTGCGGTGGAACTGGCACGGGAGATTTTCGGTTCTTTAAATAAGAAGCGCGTGCTGATCGTGGGCGCGGGCAAAATGTCCGAGGGCGCGGTGCGGCATCTGGTCCATGCGGGCGTGGCGCAGATCCTGATCGCCAATCGCACTCCCGAGCGCGCGAACGGTCTCGCACGTTTGTTCCAAGGCCAGGCGGTCGCCTTCGACGCGCTTCCGCAGCGGCTTGCGGAGGTAGACATCGTCATCGCTTCGGCGGCCGCGCCGGGATATATTTTGACGCGCGATCTGGTTCGCCGTGCCATCGAACTGCGCAAGAACCAGCCGATGTTTTTGATCGATATCGCCGTGCCACGCAATATCGACCCCGAGGTGAACAATCTCGAGCACGCGTTCCTTTACGATATGGACGATTTGCAGCGGTTGACCGAACGCAATCGCGAAGGGCGGCGGCAAAGCGCCGAGCACGCGGAAAACATTGTCGCCGAAGAAGTCGCGCGGCTGGAGGCGCGGCTGCGCGAGCGCGATCTCGTTCCGACCATCGTGGGTTTGCAGGACCAGCTTGAAGCGATCCGCCGCGAAGTGCTCGAACGCTATCGTTCGCGCATGGGATCATTGACGGCCGATCAGGAAGAGATGCTGGATGCGCTGACGCGAAGCCTGATCGGCAAAATCGCTCATGGTCCCATCTCCGAGATCCGCCGCCACGCTGCCGCCTATACCGGCGACCCGGCGCACGGCAGCGAAGTCGTGAGCGCGGTCCGCCGCATGTTCAAACTCGATGCCGAACCATAAGTGGCGCGGGCTTCAGCCTGCAGGCGGACTTTAGTCCGCCTTCTCCGGTCACATGCAACCTCTTCCCCGACTCGTAACCATCGGCTCCCGCGGTTCCCAGCTCGCCCTCTGGCAAGCGCGCCACATCGCGGCCCTGCTGCATGGAATGGACATCGAGACCCGTATCGAAATCATCAAGACCACCGGCGACCGCCTCCCCACCGCGGCGCTCATCGAGGCGGGCGGCAAAGGTTTGTTCACCAAAGAAATCGAAGACGCGCTGCTCGACGGCTCCATCGACCTCGCCGTACATAGTTTGAAGGATCTTCCAACCGACCAGCCCGACGGCCTCACAATCGCCGCGATTCCCGAACGCGAAGATCCGCGCGACGCCATCGCCGGCATTCGGCTGGAAGACCTGCCGCACGGCGCTTGCGTCGGCACCAGTTCGGAGCGCCGCCGCGCACAACTGCTGGCTCTGCGGCCGGATTTGGATGTGCAGCCGGTGCGCGGCAACGTGGACACGCGCATCCGGAAATTAAAGGAAGGCCAGTATGCGGCAATCGTCCTCGCGTTGGCGGGCTTGCGGCGGCTCGGTTTGGAAAACGAGGCCGCGCAGATTCTTACTCCGGATCAAATGTGTCCGGCGGCGGGTCAAGGAGCGTTGGCGATCGAGACCCGGAGCGGCGATGCCGCCGCCGAGATCTGTCTTCCTCTCGATCACGAACCGACGCGCCAGGCAGTTGCCTGCGAGCGGGCGATTCTCGGCGGGCTCGGCGGCGGTTGTCATCTGCCGGTCGGCGCGTTCGCCCAGGTGCAGGATGGCTGGATGCAAGTGCAGGCCGTGGCGGTGTCACCCGACGGCACTCGCCTCGCACGAGCTTCGGCAAATGGCGCCGCTCCCGCTGGCATCGAACTCGCCGCCGGAGTCGTTCGCGATCTCCTGTCACAAGGCGCAGGCGCGATGATCGAACGACGCTGAGATGCGAAAGCTCGAAGGCATGCGGGTGGTGATCACCCGTGCGGCGCATCAAGCCGAAGAGCTGGCCCGCCCGCTGCGCGCGCTCGGTGCCGAGCCGATCCTCGTTCCCGTAATCGGCATCGCACCGCCTCTCGACCCGAAACCGCTCAAACAAGCCGCCGCACGTCCCTACGACTGGATCATCTTTACCAGCACGAATGCCGTGAAGGCCTTCTCCGCTCATGTTGCCGATCCCTCCGCGCTCACAGCGCGCATAGCCGTCGTCGGCGCTTCCACCGAACGCGCCGCGCGTGAGCATGGGTTCTCCGTGAACCTGGTTCCCGAAGAATACGTCGCAGAATCATTGCTCGCAGCTCTTGCAAACGAAGATCTGCACGGCCGTCATATTCTCATCCCGAGCGCCGACGATGCCCGCGAGGTGCTTCCGCGCGGTCTGCGCGAGCGCGGCGCCGCCGTCGATATCGTAGTCGCCTACCGCAACGTTTTGCCGGAGGAAGCCAAATCGCTCGCGCCTTCCGTCTTCCGCGAGCCGTTTCCCGATTGGGTGACCTTCGCCAGCCCGTCAGCGGTTAAAAACCTTGTCCGCCTCATCGGAACCGAGCCTCTCTCTCGCGTCCGTATTATCAGCATCGGCCCGGTCACCTCCGCCGCAGTTCGGAGGTTCGGTCTCTCCATCGCCGCCGAAGCCGGCGTGCATTCGATGGAAGGATTGATTGAGGCATTACAGAAATAAGCTCCGCCAGCCTCGAAACGGAGCCGGAAGCGTAAGCGACCATTTTGTGGCAGATGTTGCTGGAGATGGGCCGCTGGCTGTCTGCCTATCCCCGCTTTGCCCCTCCACAACCGACGCTTTCATCCACTTCTTGCGCAACTGCTTTGAGCCGATCCGGCTTCAACCCGCTCAAGTCGATCCGACCACGAGCCACCACCACGGCGATCTTTGAATCTGTCACGGAGAGCGCTCATGCGCTACCCCGCTCTGGTCGTACCCATACCAAACCGCTGAAGCGAAGCGGAGTTGCCGTTCCGTAATCGTTTAACTTCCGTACAGCCTGCCGACATCGATTGGAAACGGGACCACTTGGCTAAAATCGTTTCGATCGAGCGATGAAGAGAATATTAAAGCCGCGCTGCGCCAAACTGGCTGACCTGTTGGAGAGAGAGAGGGACGGCGCATTGCTCTGACCGAAAGTTGGCGAACTGTGGTGGGCAAGTTCTCTGTGTCGCATTCCAGTAGCCGGCTGTTCGACTCCTTTATGGGTTCAGAGCCTCGCGGAGACCGTGAACGTGGTGGTGCATTCGCGGGTGGCTATAACGTTATCGAAAGACTTCATGACGACACAGTTTGACGCAATCATCATCGGTACCGGCCAGGCCGGCCCCTCCCTCGCCGGCCGGCTTGCCAGCGCCGGAATGAAGGTCGCCATAGTAGAGCGCGCCCGCTTCGGCGGTACCTGCGTCAACACGGGCTGCATCCCAACCAAAGCCATGGTCGCTAGCGCCTACGCCGCCCATGTGGCCGGGCGCGCCGCCGATTACGGCGTCGTCGTCCACGGCACCGTCACCGTCGACTTCAAAAAAGTCCAGGCTCGCAAAGCCGCCATCTCCGCCCAGTCGCGCGAAGGCGTCGAACGCTCGCTCAAGAGCATGGCCAACTGCACCGTCTATCAAGGTCAGGCACGCTTCCAATCACCCTCGGTAGTGAGCGTGGGTGCTCAGCGCCTCACCGCCTCCCGCATCTTCATCAACGTGGGCGGACGCGCTGCCGTGCCCGACATCACAGGCCTCCAAGATGTTCCTTACCTCAACAACAGCTCTTTGATGGACCTTGAGATTCTGCCCGAACATCTGATCGTGGTCGGCGGAAGCTACATCGGGCTGGAGTTCGGCCAAATGTTCCGGCGCTTCGGCAGCCAGGTCACCATCCTCGAGATGGGTCCCCGCCTCATCGCTCGCGAAGACGAAGACGTCTCCGCCGCTATTCTCGAAATTCTGCGCAACGAAGGCGTCGATGTCCGCCTTAACGCGAAGTGCATCCGCCTGGGGAAGGGAGTCACGGCCGGCGTAATCACTGCGGGCGTCGAGTGCACGAGCGGAGCCCCCGAAATCCAAGGTTCGCACGTGTTGGTCGCAACCGGCCGCCGCCCCAATACCGATGACCTCGGCCTTGAAAACGCTGGTGTCGGTGTCGATTGTCACGGCTACATCACAGTCGATGATCAGCTCCGTACCAGCGTCCCCGGCATTTGGGCCCTCGGGGATTGCAATGGCAAGGGCGGCTTCACGCATACTTCCTACAACGACTTCGAAATCGTGGCCGCGAACTTGCTCGATAACGACCCGCGCAAAGTGAGCGATCGCATCACGGCCTACGCGCTCTACATTGATCCGCCCCTCGGCCGCGCCGGTATGACCGATGCCGAGATCCGTAAAACCGGCCGCCCCGCGCTATCTGCCAAGCGCCCGATGAGCCGCGTCGCCCGTGCCGTCGAGAAGGGCGAAACGCAAGGCTTCATGAAGATCACGGTCGATGCCGAAACGAAACAGATCCTCGGCGCGGCCGTCCTGGGTACGGGCGGCGACGAAGTCATCCATACCATTCTTGATTTGATGTACGCACGCGCGCCATATACCGTCATGCAGCGCGCTATGCACATTCATCCGACAGTAGCTGAATTGCTTCCAACCATCCTGGGCGAACTGGCTCCGCTTAACTGAGCTTTTCGGAGGTAGCTGATGAAATGACGAAACAACATACACGTGAGAAGCAGTTCCCGCGATATCAAGAGTCTGCTTTTTCACTACCCCTTCGCTGTGAGTTGCTGCTGGATGCCGAGTCGATCTATATTCCCCCAACGCTCCACGATTTTGCCGTTCTTGATCCGCCAGAAAACCATGCCAGTGAAAGTGACTCGGCGGTTGCTCACCGGAACAGGGATCATCGGAAGTACGCCGCGGTGCGTGCCGGTCCAAACGGCGCGCACGGCTACGCGGTCCCCTTCCGCTACAATGTCCTCGATCTTGATTCGTAGATCGGGGAATGCCGTGTGCAATATGGCGCGGAACTGGAGGGCGCCATCAGGGCCCGCGGGCGTGCCCGGAGGCATTTCGTGATCCCGGAAATCTGGAGCCAACTGTCTCCTCACTGCCTCCGCATCTTGCTTGTGCACGAACGATTCGTAGTGCTCCAAAACCAACTTCTTGTTGTCCTCGGTATCCATTTCTGTGCCTGTCAAGGATTTTACACGTTTGCCGCTATTCTGCCCGGACCCGGATATGTAAGAGACCTGGGCTGTCGCCTGCTTTCGGCTAGTCGCGCAAAACGCAGGATACAGGCGGACTTGCCGGTACGAATACGTTTAACCGCAACGCTGATCGCATTTTGAAGAACGCAACCGCCGGCGTTTCGGAACAGGGTACAGGCTAATCTCACCAGCCGACTACACGCCCATGTGATCTCTGTGGCGGCTCATGCAGCCGGGCGGACAGCGTTGGCACCTCTAAAGTCGCGAACACCGTTCTCATCTTTTCATCTTGCGGCAGACTTTTGAGACTACGGAACCCCTAGTTTTTGTGGGGCTCCTGTCCCGTCTCAGAACTTATCGTTTTTGAGACTGAACCGTCGCGCTATTTGAGTTCGTCTGGCTCGGGCGGGGGAGGAGACGGATTTTCTGGTTCAGGGACGTGCCCGGGGCTTCCAAAGCTCTCCTCCCATCCCTCGTCCTTGCGGCGCCATTTTGTGTCTCGGCTGAACGAGTACCAAACGCTACCACTTTTGGCCGTTTCTTTACAGACGTTCTCAGCAACGGTGCGGCTCGGCACAACGAGAAATTTGGGGCGCTGGTTTCCCTTGAGCGCTACGAATACGTACACGTGACTGTCACTTCTTAGGTTTTCGCTATGAGCGTTCAGCAGCCAGAAATTGGCCGATGTGTCTTGGTTCGTCTTCACTTGAACAGACCATGCGTGTTGGCACTGATTGTCCGTGACCAGAAGATCGGCTCCGAAAGCGTTCCGTGCCGTAAGCGAGACCACGAAACCACGGTGTGTCAGTTCCGCAGCAGTAAGGAAAACGCCCTGCATTCCGTTTTGGAATCTGGAAGCCATCAGCGGGAGGTTAGCACGCCTTGCAACGTCGCGCCAGGGACCCTTTCTGAGAGGACCGTGTTCAAGCTTTGGGCCTCACCTCGTTTTTCAAGCAGTAGAAGCAACGCGGAAAGCGCTTCACTTCGGTACGGCCGTCCCGTTTCACTTTCACATAATAGTTTCGCC